>JAKSOW010000153.1 GCA_024405395.1 Kiritimatiellia bacterium
TGGGCGTCGGTGAAGTCGCCGTTGATGACGATGTTGTTCGTCAAGGTCGCATTGCCGACGAAGTGGAGTCGGCTATCGGCACTGGTCTGCGCGGTGATGATGATGTCGCCCGTGCCGAGCGTGTTTTCGCCTGCCACCAGCAGGTCGCCGCCGGCGATCGTGATGGTGCCGTGATAGTCTGTCAAATCAGAGAACCTAATGCTGCCGGCACCCGTCTTCTGGATAGGCATTTCGCCCGTGAGGGCCTCGTCCACGACAAGCGACTCGCCGGCCGACACATCGAACATCCGCACGCCCATGGGCACGGAGACGCTGCCGCTCAGAATGCCGTATTCGGGGCCGGAATAGGTGCCACCCTGCAGCGTGACGCCATTGATCTTGAGGGTCTTGACCTTGAGGTCGCACCCTTCCGGCAGATACAGCTTCGCCGAAGAGCCCAGCGTGACCGCCAGCGTGTTGTCGTTCACGAAGGCCAGCGTGCCCGTGTTTGTGACCGTACCCTCCACACTCAGCACGCCGACGCCGCCGAAGGCATTCGCAACGGTGGACTGGATGTCAAGCGTGCCGCCCGCCGACACCGTCACTGCAGGCACATTGGCGAACGTGGCCGTGTCTGCCACCTTAAGCGTGCCGTTCTTGATTGCGAGTGCCTCGGTGGTCGTGTTCTTGCGCGTGGCGAAGGTCTGCGTGTAGCCCGGCGCATCGATCTCCAGCGCCACCCTGTCGTTCACCGCCATCCGGCAGGTGCGGCCGGCGGTTCCGTCACCCGTGATGATGAGCCTGGACGCGCTTGAGGACGTAATGGCCAGACTGTCCTTGGTGGTCTCGCTCGTGACGCCCACTGAATTTGGCGTGATGTCATAGATGCCCTTGAGGCGTTGCGTGCTGCCGCCCATGTAGAGGCAGCCGAAGTTCCCCGTACCCGTCCAAGCCTGCTGCACGGTCAACAGGGCGCCGCCAAAACAGTCAGTGGCAGAAGACGTGTAAGGCTGGAAAATGTTGTTGCGCAGCCGCAGCCCGCCGATTTCGTTGTTCGCATGACCGAGATAGACGCGGCCGTTTCCGCTCCAGGCGTCAATGTGATTGAAGTTCGCGCACGTGACCTTGCCCAGGAAGCGCGGCGCGCCATAGCTTGCGATGAGCACCGTCTTCCCGGGCGCATAGATTTCGCCATTGAAAGTGGCGCTGGTAGGCCCGGAGCCCTGGCTGACGTTTGGATGCTTCTGCGGGCGAATGGACAAATTGCCGAGGCCTGTGATCTTGCCGTTCCACACGAAAGAACTCACGTCGTAGACGATGAGCAGATTTGCGCAGGTTTCCGCCTGTTCCGTTCCCACATAGTTATTGGCAGTCACCGTAAGATCGTTCGTGTAGGTACCGGACTTGTTGATGACGAGCTGGCAGATGTTGGCCGCCGTCGCCGCGGCCGGCGTGAGCGTAATCGGGCCACGTCCAATCGCTGCGGCATTGGCGCTGATCTTCACGTAGCCCGCGTTGATCTGGATGCCGCCCGTGAAGGTGTTGTTGCCCCGCAGTTCCAGCGTGCCATTGCCGTTTTTGACGATGCGGCCCGTGCCGGAGATGTCGCCCGACCAGGTTTCGGTCTCGCCTGCGGCAATGGTTACCTCATAGTCGCCCGAAATTGGCGCCGTGGGTTCTGCCGCAAAGGCGCCCATCGCGCCCAGCAGGCATCCAAATGTCACAATTGTGGAGAATCGCATGTTCAATCCTTTCCGAATGGTCGACAATGTGGCAAGAACAACCCCTGAAATCATCAGGCTTGCGGGGCCCAAGCGCCAAAACGGCAGTCTATCAGGAGAAGACGATCTGCCCATCATCCAGGGATGTGATGACGGCCAACGATTCCACCTGGGCATCCGGGAGCGCCTTGGCGATGAGATCACGACCGCCCTGGAAGGCCTTCTCGACCAGGAAGCCCAACCCCTCAACCGGGGCGTCGGCCTGCCGGCAGAGATCCGCCAGCCCCACCGCGGCGTTGCCGCAGGCGAGGAAGTCGTCGATGATGAGAATGCGTTCGCCCGGGTTGAGGTATTCGCGCGAGACGAACACCGTATAATCCCGGTTCTTGGTGAAGGAATGCACCGTGGTGACGAAGGCCTTGTCCATCGTCTTGGGCACGGCCTTCTTCGCGAAGACGACCGGCACGCGCATCAGCCAGCCCGCGAACACGGCGGGGGCAATGCCCGAGGCCTCGATCGTGAGGATCTTGTCGATCTTGCGGTCGGCGAAAAGGCGCATGAACTCGGCCGAACAGTGGAACATCAGTTCGGAGTCCATCTGGTGGTTGATGAAGTTGTCCACCTTGAGAATGCCGCCCGGCAGACATCTGCCGTCCTTGAGAATGCGGTCCTGCAGTTCTTTCATCGCTGTCACTCCTTGATGCGGATCACGGCATTGGCGACGATGGCGGCCACGCCGCCCGTCACAAGGCCTGAAGAGAAGATGTTGCGGATGGCGTCCGGCGCGAACTTGAGGATCCAGGGCACGCCATTGCCGTTGATCATCACCTGCGGACACAGCTCCACGCCCAGGCCCAGACCAAAGGCGATCGCCAGCACCAGCGTCTCCTTGCGCCCGATCGGCTGCGAGGCGATGATGCGGATGCCGGCCGCGGCGACCATGCCGAACATCAGCAGCGTGGCGCCGCCCAGGACGGGGTCCGGCATCGTGGAGAACAGGTCGCCCACGACCGGGAAGAGCCCCAGCAGCACCAGCAGCGCCGCAATGTAGTAGCCCACATGGCGGGAGGCCACGCCCGTCAGCTGGATGAGGCCGTTGTTCTGCGCGAAGATCGAGTTCGGGAAGGAGTTGAAGCAGCCGGCCACCGCAGAGTTGACGCCATCGGCCAATACGCCGCCACGCACCCGGGCATGGTAGGAGTCGTCCGTGATCGACAGCCCCGAGATCATCGAGTTGGCCGTGATGTCGCCATTGGCCTCGATCGAGGTGATGAAGTAGACGACGGCCAGCCCCAGAATGGAGGGGATGTCGAAGTGCACGCCCCACTTGAACGGAATCGGCACGTTCACTGCAGCCGAGCTGAACGCGAAGTGCAGCATGCCGAACTGCCACGCGACCGCATAGCCCACGAGCAGACCCAGCACGACCGACCCCATGCGGACGTACTTGTTCCGGAAGGAGTTGAAGAAGACGATCGTCAGCAGCACAGCCGCCGCCACCACCAGATTCCGCCAGGAGGCGAAGGCCAGGGGATCGGCGTCAGGCCGCCCCATCGCGCCGAAGCCGCCGCAGCAGCTGATGATGCCAACCTTCACGAGCCCCAGACCAATCAGCGCCACCACGATGCCGGAGACGAGCGGCGTGATGATCTGGCGCAGCCGCTTGAAGAGGAATGCCGCCACCATCTCGGCCGGCGCCGCCAGAATGCAGCACCCGAAGATGAGCGGCAGGCCCCACACGGCCTGCTCGGGGTGTCCGTTGGTCTGCCCCTGCGCAAAGAAGCCGATGGCGATGAGCGGCGCGATGAACTGGAAGCTGGTGCCCTGCACGCACAGAAGCTTCGCCCCCACCGGTCCGATGCGGCGGCACTGGATGAACGTGCACACGCCCGAGGCGAAGAGCGCCATCGAGATCATGAACGCCTTGACCTCGCCCGACGTGCCCAAGGCCGAGCAGATGATGATCGGCGGCGTGATGACACCCACGAAGATGGCGAGCAAGTGCTGAAGCGCGGCAAAGAGCGAGTCGAAGAACGGCGGCTTGTCTTCAATGCCGTACACGAGGCCCGTGTCCTTGGTCTGGAGATGGTGAATGAGCTCCACGAGCGTGCGCGACTCATCCGCCGTGACGACGCCGTCCTCGCGCACCGCCTCAAGGGTCTTCAGCAGGGTCGCGCAGTCTTCATCAACGTCCGCAAACGGCTTGAGAAGCCCAACCAGGGCCGTGGTCTCCTTGTAGTCGACCTTGCCGTCGGCAACGATGTACGTGTTCAGCGCACCCAGCAGGTGCTTGAATGCCTTCTTCTCGTCTGGTGTCATGTGTGATTCTTTCGTTAGGGACAGAGTACTGATTTTCGGTTACGCGGCGGGCGGGGTCTGCGGCGCAGGTTTGCGCGCGGGCTTGACGAACTCGCGCATCCGCTGAAAGACGGCATACAGCGCCGGCACGAAGATGATGCCCACAAACGTGGCCGCCAACATGCCGGAGCAGGTGCAGATGCCAATGGCCTTCATGGCGCCAGCGCCGGCCCCCTTCTTCACGACGAGCGGCAGCACGCCGAAAATGAAGCTCCAGGCCGTCATCATCACGGCGCGGAAGCGCAGGCTCGCGCCGTTGACTGCGGCCTCGACGATGCTCTTGCCGGCCGCATGCTCCTGCTTCGCGAACTCCACCATCAGAATGGCGTTCTTGGCCGCCAGGGCGATGAGCATCACGCATCCCAGCTGGGCATAGACCGACAGCTGCGTATCCGTGAGCCAAAGCCCCAGAAAAGCGCCCGTCAACGCGAAGAGCACCGACAGCATCACGCTGATGGGGATCGTCCAGCTTTCGTACTGCGCCACCAGGAAGAGATAGGCGAACAGCAGCGCCGCCCCCATCAGCCACACCAGCAGGCCTTCGTTCTCCTTTTCCTGCAGCGCCACAGGGCCCCATTCCACGGCAAACCCCTTCGGCAGCTTCGTCTGCTCGATCAGGTTCATGATCTCGGACGAGGCCACGCCGTCATTGGGCGTCACATCCACCCAGGCCGCGAGCATCTTGTTGTAGCTCATCGTCTCGCGCGTGCCGCCCGTGTACACGAGCTCGCCAATGGACGAAATCGGGATCGCGTCGCCATCGGGGGTGGGAATGCGGATGGCAAGCACGTCCGCCACGCCACCACGGAAGTCCGGGTCGTTCTGGAGCTTCACCTGATAGACGCCGCCCTTGATGTTGAAGTCGTTGACGTAATACGACGCCAGCTTGTTCTGCAGCGTGGCGAAGATGGTCTTGGGCGTAAGCCCCAGCATCTCGGCCTTGCGGCGGTCCAGCTTGAGCTCCAGCTGCGGCGTGTTACAGGTGAAGCCATGCACGGCACGCTTGACGAGCGGACTCTTCCGGAACGTCTCCACCAGATCATCCACGGCCGCCAGCAGTTCCTCCGGCGTACAGCCCGAAACGGAGCAGAAGTTGAAGCCCACGCCTGACGAACCGCCCAGGCCCTTGATGGCCGGCGGCTGCGTGAAGTAGAACTCGGCGGCATAGAGATCCGACGTGGCCTCCTTGATCTTCTCGATGATGCTGTCGATCGAGAGATCCGCCGTCTTGCGCTTGTCCCAATGGTCCAGACGGGCCAGCGCGCCGAAGAGATGTTCGCCCGACCCCCACATGCTGTTCTTGCCGCAGGTGGAGGAAAGGCTCATGATGCCGGGAATCTTGGCCAGGCGCTCATGCAGCTCGTCCACCACGGTGATCGTCCGCTCCATGGACTGCCCTTCCGCCAGGCGCCCGAAGATGTTGATGTAGCCGCGGTCCTCCTTCGGCAGGAAGGCCGAGGGCACTTTGCCGGAGATGAACCAGAGCGCCGCCGCCGTGCCGGCGAACAGCAGCAGCGTGATGAGCCCCTGGCGCACCAGCACCTTCACGAAGCCGAGATAGACGCGTCGCGAACCGTTGACAAGGCCGTTGAACGGCACAAACACCAGCGGCGGCTTTTCGCGCGGCGGCCGCAGCAGGTACGCGCACAGCACCGGCGACAGGACGATGGCCATCACCGTGGAGATGCACAGCGAGATGCACATCGTCACGGCGAACTGCACGTACATCATGCCCACCATGCCCGTGTAGAACAGCAGCGGCAGGTAGCACGCCACCGTCACCAGCGACGTGGCGATGATGGCGCTGGTGATCTGCGACATGGACTTCAGCGCGGCGGACTTGGCGTCCAGCCCCTCGCGCAGCATGATGGCCTGCGTGTTCTCCACCACCACGATCGCATCGTCCACCAGCGACCCCACCACGAGGATGAGGCCGAACATCGTGAGGATGTTGATGGTGTATCCCATCGGGTACAGGAACGCAAAAGCACCCAGAAGCGAAATCGGGATGGCGATGGCCGGCACAAAGGTCGCCCGCCAGTCCTGCAGGAAGAGGTAGGTGATGGCCACCACCAGGGCAAGCGCCACCACCAGCGTCCAGACCGTCTCCTTGAGGAACACGAGGGTAAAGGCCGTGGAATCGTCGGCCAAGACGCCCACCACGCCGGCCGGCATGCGCTTGATCCACTTGTCGACCTCCTTCTTGACCCGCTTGGCCGTCTCCACTGAATTCGCCTCGGGCGACTTGTAGACCTCCAGGTAGACGGCGGGGTTCTCGTTGAAGCGCGAACGCACCGTATAGCCCTTGCAGCCCAGCTCCACCCGTGCGATGTCCTTGACCAGGACCTGCGCGCCTGTGGCGGGATCCGAACGCACCACGATGTTCTCGAATTCCGCCTTCGTCTTGAGGCGGCCCTTGACGTTCAGCTTGTAGGTGATGTTGCGGTTGGCGTATTCGCCGCCCACCGTGCCGGCGGCGGCTTGGATGTTCTGCGACTCAATGGCCTCCTTGATCTCCGAAATGGGGATGTTGAGCCCCGACAGCTTGATCGGATCCAGCCAAATGCGCATGGAGTAGGTGCGCCCGGACGTGTCGACCTGGCCCACGCCGTCCAGACGGGCAATGGCGTCGGCCATCTGCTTTTCGACGAAGTTCGACAGATCCATCAGATCCATCTCGCGGCCGTCCGTGAGGAAACAGTACATCACCATACGGTCTTCCGGGCGTTTCTTGACCGTGATGCCGTTCTGCTTGACCTCATTGGGCAACTTGGGCTCGGCGCGCTTGATGGCGTTCTGCACGTTCATCAGCGCCACATTCGAGTTGATGCCGGGGCGGAACGTGCAGTAGCAGGTGTAGAGGCCCTTCTGCGTACAGTTCGACTTGTAGTACCAGATGTCGTCCACGCCGTTGATCTCGTCCTCGAGAATCTGCGCAACGGAATCCGACAGATCCTCGGTGCCCGCGCCCGTATAGGTCGCGCTGACGGTGATGGTCACCGGCGTGATGCTCGGATATTCGGCAACCGCCATGCGCCAGTAGCAGGCGGCGCCAATGAGCGCGATCACAATGGCGACGACCCACGCCAGGCGCGGGTGCTCCACAAACACGCGCGACAGGCTGCGCGGTGCCTCAGTCACGGGATTCATTTCGCCGCCTTCACAAGCATGCCGCGCTTGACGCGATGCGCACCTTCGCCCACGACCCGCTCGCCGGCCTTAAGCCCCTTCTCGATGATAAGCAGATCATCCGAGAGATCGCCACGGGCAATCGTGCGGCGTTCGGCGCGCCCATCAGCCCCAATGGCCCACACATACGGCCCCTGCGTATCCTGGAGCACGGCCGCCGGCGGCACTGCCGGACGCGCCACGCCCTTATCCGACGTCAGCGTCACGGCAACCGTGCCGCCCGGCTTGAGCTTGTACTCGGCATTGGGGAAGAGCGCGTACACGTGAATCGTATCCGTCCGCTCATCAGCCGCATTATCCACATACTCCACCATGCCGGCCTCGGCAAAGGCCTCGCCATTGGCCAGATGCAGGGCAAGCTTGGCTTCCTTGCAGATGCGCGAGTTGCGCCCCCCGAACATATCGAGGAAATCGCGGTTCGAGAGCGAAAAACGCACGCGGATCGGCGCGGCCTGCACAAGCGTGACCAGCGTCTCGGAGCCCGCCGTAACGTAATTGCCCTTTGTTCGCACCGTGCTGCCGATTTTCCCCGAAATGGGCGCGGTTATGCGGCAATGGGCCAAGGCATCCTTGGCCGAAGTGAGATCCGCCTGCGCGGCGGCCAACGCCGCGCGAGCCGCATCACGCGACGAAAGCGCATTGTCGGCGGCGTCCAGCGACACGGCATGGGACTTCACCAGCTTCTTGTGGCGCGTGTAGGAGAGCTCGGCGTAGGAGAGGTTGGCCCGGCATTCCGCCACTTTGGCCTCGGCATTCTTCACGGCGGCCTCGTACTTGACGGGGTCAAGCCGATAGAGAAGCGCCCCTTCCTTGACGATGGCGCCGTTCTCGAAGGCCACCTCCAGAATCTCGCCCGCCACCTGCGGCACGACATTGACCTGGGCAATGGGCACCACGCGGCCTGGGAACGTCTTCACCTGATGGTCGGCAATTTCCCGCACCTCCACAATGGGCAGCGTGATGGTGGGAACGTCCGCCGCGAATGCGGCGGCAGTGGCCATCAAGCCAGCAAACAAAAACACAAACCGAGAGGCGCTCATTCGCAACCTCCCGCAACCGAAAAGGCACAACACACAAGGGCATTGTCCTTAGTTAGAACTGCCATGCTGGAATTCCCTCAAAAATTTTTGGGAAATATTCTACTCTTTTGCCGCCCTGAAATCAAGCTATGCAGCAATAAAATATAGGCCGAAGACTTTGCGCCGCATAGTGAGGGTCGTCAATCGATTTGACGTTCAAGGCCCTAAAAATGGGTAGGGTCGTCAAGAGATTTTGACGACCTTGACGACCCTTTGACGACCCTTCACAACATAAATAACTAAAGCGATTCATCAAATGACTTTTTTGCACTTATCTATATATACGTCAAAAAACTCTCTCTCTTATGTATATATAGGAAAAGCGC
>JAKSOW010000154.1 GCA_024405395.1 Kiritimatiellia bacterium
AGGTGCCCAACAAGGGCGCGTCGGGCTTCTACCAGGTGCTGATCAACATCGGCCCTAAGGTTGCCAAATAAATCCACGCGGCCAAAACCGCATGAGATAAAACCAGGCGGCGCTCCGGAAGGGGCGTCGCTTTTTATCTTTTACCTCTTATCTTCCTGTGGTATAATACTTGTTATGTCTATGGATTGGAGGAGATGAGTGATGAAGCTGCGGATTTTCTGTGCAATGTTGGCTGTTGGGTTGTCCGTATGGGCGGAGATGCATACCATTCGCTGGACGGGTGCCGTGGATGGACAGTCGTGGGCGAATGCCGGGAACTATGAAGGAAATGCCTTGCCGAGCGCCGGTGATGTGGTGCTGCTGCCCGCCAAGGCCTCGGTGAAGCTGTCGCAGTCGGATGCGGCGTCGTGTGCGCTGGTGTCGTCGCTGCGGGCGGTGATGTCGGGCGAGAATACGGGCGTCAAGCTGGAGATTGAGGTTCCGGAAGGGCAGACGCTGGCCCTGGGTTGCGCCCTTGCCTCAACGGGGGAAAGCTATCAGGATACATCTTACAAAAACATCACAATCACCAAGACTGGCGCAGGTCGTCTGGAATTGGGTTCTGCCGCCCAGTTCTACGTCAACAATAAGGTCAACTATTGTGTGGACTACTACGTGACCTGGAAGGTCTTGGCGGGAACGATTCGTTTTCCCCAAACCTATCCCACGGACGGAAATGGACACAATGGCGTCCTCTCTTTGGCGGAAGGGGCCACGTTGGTGATGGGGGCGCGTGAGGATGGCCATTCCTGTGGCATGGTGATTCGTTCGCTTGATGGGTTGGGGACGGTGACGAATGAGCACAGCGTGACACAGACGTTGCGCTTGGACGGGACTCAGGCGTCGGGTACCTCGTTCGGCGGAAAGATACTCGGCAACATCGCCTACGACTCGCGCGGACTGGTGCGCCTGGATGGTACGGAATCGACCATGAGCGGAGATTTTACCATCGAGTATCGTAAGACCAATGCTTATACCAAGGATTCGCAGGGGACGACTTTCGTGAAGAAGCTGGGCCGGGCCGGCGAACCGTCCACAACGGGTGTCGGCTCCAGCATCGTGTTCGGCAATGATGGAGGTGTGCTGCGCTACACGGGAACGGGGGAAACCTCCGACAAGAAGATTCGGGTAAAGTATGCCGCCGCAGCGGAAAACCTAGCCGGTCTGGACGCCTGTGCGGTAGGCGGCCTTATGCTGACGGGAAACATTGTCCTGGAGAACGCGACGAAGATGCATCAGTTCTATCTATTGGGCTCGAATAGTCTGCCCTGCTCCATTTCGGGCGCCATCAAAACCGATAATGACAATACGTTCCATTTCCTCAAATGCGGTAGCGGGGAATGGGATCTTCGCCACAACAACGATACCACCCTGTTCGGCGCTTTCACGGTTCGGGAGGGGACGCTGGGCTTCGACACGATTGCCGAGGCTGGTGTGGTGACGGCCCTGGGCAAGGCCACTTGTCTCCAGGCTCCGTATTCGGGGGACTATGATGCGGCAATGGATGTGCCGTGGGCCATTTCGCTGGGAGGCGGTGCGGGTACGCCGCGTGCCACCCTGCGTTATTTGGGTACCACTAACTGTGTCGCGACCACGCGTCCCATTGTGGTGGATGGCGAAGGCGCGCTTGTTAATGACGGCACTGGTCGGTTGGCGTATGCGGGTGTCAGCGTCAAGGACGGTTCTGCGGATTCGACCCTGGTGTTGGGTGGCTCGGCTGCTGTCACCAATATGGCCGCGTCCGTGACTGATGGCGCGAACGGGAAACTTTCTGTGGTGAAGGAAGGGGCTGGAACGTGGCGCCTCGGCACGAATACGACCTTTAGCGGTTCCTTGAACGTTAAAGAAGGTCGATTGATTGTTGGCGTGTCTCCGTATGCCTATTACAAGTGGGTGATTCGCGCGACATTTACAACTGCGGTTGACTCCAGTAAGTATCGTGTGGTGGGACTTCAGAGCTTTGGCCTTTTCGACGCCGATGGAAATGATCGGGCGTACGGGCTCATCGACGACTGGACGGCAAACAGCTCTGGCTATTATGTCGGCAGTCCCTATTCGGTCTCTGCGAATGCCGTTTTCGGGTCTTCTGAACGCGTTCCCACTTTGTCGCCCGGCATGTTCTCTTTGACGTCGTATGATGGATCAAGCAAGTCCTTTACGATGGGAGCCAATTCTGCTTTCCATAATCTGTTCCTGCACACAAATGCGGTGGTTTACAATGTCTGGAGTCGTTCACCGAATCCGGCGTCTCCGCCGCTGATTGGGGATACGACACAATGGTGGGCCATAACCATGCGTCCGCAGCCTGGCGCGCCCATCACCAGCTGGGATTACGTCAATACGCCGTCAGTGGCCGCGAATACCTACCAGATGATCAGCAATTGCACGCTTGAAGCAAGCGTGGATGGTATTCATTGGACTGAATTGGCGGAAGTCAACAATGACATCTTGCCGACCTCGGGCCGCTGGCAGGCAGACGGTTCGGTCTACGATGCCGCATTCGTCACCCACAAGACGGGCATGGCAATTCCGGCGTATCCGCAGGAAAACTTGGGGACGATTCTTTCCTCTGCGTCGTCAGTGTCGGTTTCATCTGGCGCCGAACTGATAGTCGAGAATGGTGCGGGGGCCATCTCCAAGATCGTGGTGGATGCCGTGACTGGCATGGGAACTGTGAAGGGACTAGCCCTGGCTGAAGGTGGCGTGATTGATATTGCCAATCCCCGCGCGGATTCGGAGTATGCGATTGCGGCCGACTTCACGAATGTAACGTTGCCGGCGAACTACTCGTTTACGCTGGGCGGCAAGGCGCCTGGGCGCGCAGGGGTTCGCCTTGCTGCCGACAGGAAGTCGATTGTCGTGCGCAGACCGGGCACGTTGTTGATTTTCCGCTAAAGTAGATTGCTGGTTACAGAGTAGGGGAATCCTCTGATGAAGCATGTGATGCTGTTGGGTGTGGCTGCGGTTTTTTCCTGGGCGGCGTTCGCGCTGGAAGCGGTTGCGCCGACGAAGGGTTCGGTTGTGCCGCTGCTGTCCGAAAAACAGAAGGCCTTTATGCAGATGTCGCATGACGAGCGACTCGTGTTCTTCGACGATGCGCAGAAGGCCAAGGAGAAGGAAATCACCACTTTCGACGATCGTCCGCTTCCCGTTCAGCTGGAATGGAAGGGCGGCACGGCGCCCTATCGGGTGGATGTCACGAAGCAGGGGGCGAGTCGTCCGTTCTTCTCCGAGAGCATTCCCAGCAACCGTGTGGCCGTGTGGAACCTTGAGGTGGCGGCCACGTACGTCTGGCGCGTGGTGGGCGCTGATGGCGCGATGGTGGAATCCACCTTTGCCACGGAGGCGCAAGCCCCGCGTCTCATCTATATTCCGGGGCAGGGCAAGGAGTTTCGCGGTGTGCCCAATATGCGCGATATGGGTGGACGCGTGATGCCGGATGGGCGGCGTGTGCGGCAGGGGCTCATCTTCCGCTCCAGCGGCCTCAACAACAATGCGGTGAGCACGTTCTACTCGCGCAAGGAACTGGAGACCATGTATGCCGACGGCACACTCGCCGCCTTGCGCCAGACGGACCCCAAGGCCAAAGAGCTCTACGGCAAGCTGAAAGCCGGCAAGAAGGTGGACTGGAAGCATACACGCATCATCAAGAAACTGCCAACGAAGCCCGGCACGCCGCGCTTGACGGAGGCGTCTCGCCGCTATCTCACGGAGACACTTGGGATCAAAACGGACATCGATCTGCGCAGTGAACGCGAGCGCTTTGGACTTGCGGTTTCGCCGCTGGGGCCAGATGTGCAGTTCGTCCACGACTGGGAGAACTACTACGACTACGCTCGCGTACACAGCATCGGATTGGCCGCCACAAAGACGATTTTCCGTTTGATGATGGATCGCGCCAACTATCCAATCGATTTCCACTGCATCGGCGGGGCAGACCGCACAGGCACGGTGGCCACGCTGCTGCACGGCATTCTGGGTGCCTCGGATGATGACATCTGGCGTGATTACCAGATCACGGCCTGGCATGGGGGCGTGAACGACGCCCGTCATCTGGGGTGGTTCGCCTCGTTTGTGAAGAGCTTCGACAAGTTCGAGGGTGCGACGCTCTCAGCGCGCATCTGCGACTATTTCCACAAGTCCTGTGGTTTCACTGAGGATGACCTCAATAAGATTCGATCCATTCTCCTGGAGGATAAACAATGAAACAGCTTCTTTTCGCCGCCTGCGTGTTGTGCTCGGCTGCCACCTGGGCCCGTCTCGAGATCGTTTCGCCTGCCAAGGGCGCCGTGGTAGACCAGCTATGGCCGGACGTCAAGGCCTTCCTCAATCTGCCCCGCGCCGAGCGTCAGCAGAATTCTTTCAGGCTTTCCAAGCAGGACAAGGCGTCATTCAAGGCGCATCGTGGCGCCATGCCCGTGGTGTTCACGTGGAAAGGCGACACGAATGGCGTCTATTCGGTGAAGGTTGCCCGTGTGCCGGACGGGCGTGTCTTCGCCTCCGCCACTGTCACAGGCTGCACCTGGGAGGTGAAGGGGCGTCTTGAGATTGCGCGCGACTGGAAGTGGTCGGTGTCTGACGGTTCGGAAACGGTGGAGGAGACGTTCCGTACCGATGCGCAGGCCCCGCGAATCATCTCTTTTGACGGTGTGCACAATGCCCGCGACTTCGGCGGCTGGGTGGGACTGGATGGCCGCCGCGTGAAGCAGGGGCTGGTGCTCCGCACGGGCGGACTCAACGGCAATGCCAAGAGCATCTACTACACCTACGAGGAGATTCTCGAGCTCTTCAAACAGGGCAAACTGAAGGATGCGGGCGTGGGCAAGGACGCCAAGCACCTGGCGCGCGAATATGCCTCAAAGCTGGGGCGTGGAAATGGCATTGACCAGAACTTCCTGCGGCTCATCAAGTCGGCGCCAAAGGGGCCCGGTGAAGAGCGCATGTCGGCCGCCCACAAGGACTTCCTCCTGAACTCCACCGGCGTGAAGACGGATCTGGATCTGCGCGGCGACTGGGAGACCTTCGGCATGCTGTTCTCGCCGCTGGGCAAAGACGTGAAGTGGTGCCATTACGAGACGCGGGTCGGCTATGGCGGTTTCATGACGCCGGTGGGCCGCGCCTGCCAGACGCTGAATCTTTCCGTGTTCGTGGACAAGAACAGCTATCCGATCGATTTCCACTGCATTGGCGGTACTGACCGCACGGGTACGCTCGCCTATCTGTTGAACGGATTCCTCGGCGTGGCCGAAGAAGACCTCATTCGTGACTACGAGATGAGCTTCATCGGCAGCGGCGGCGTGGACAAGCGTCATTACGCCTGGTTGACGTCGCTGGTTGAGCGCGTGCGCGAATTGCCGGGCGACACGATCGCCCAGAAGATCAACGGCTACTACCTGTCCCTGGGCTTCACGCAGGAGCAGCTTGATGAGCTGCGCGAACGCCTGCTGGAACCGAAGAAATGAGTCGTCTGCTTTTGCTGTCCGTGGTGGCGTGTGCCGCGGGTTGGGTGTGGGCGGATCGTTTGGTGCCGGTTGATCCGCTGTTGGATGAGGTCAATGCCGATCGCGCCATTCTTCGTTTCTTCGACGATCGGGATGGAACGTTCTTTATACGTGACTATGGCCAGCTGACGGAGGGCGTGCAGGCCATTTCCGTCGACCGGAATGGACTCACCAACACCTATACAATCACGGCCCAGCGCAAACGTTCGTGGCCCGAGGGCAGGCGCCTCAACAATTTTGTGACGGAGATGCTGCGCGAACCGGTTCGTGAAGGGGCATTCTCCTTTGTCAATCCGCGTGATGGATGGGTGTCCATTGCCGTAGAAGGGTGTGACCGGGCCCTGGTTAGGCTCGGCGGTAGGACGGTTGTCGAGCCGCGCGCAGATGAACCGCTGGAGACCTTGCGGGAGCTGAAGTCCGGCACGCATAGCCTGCATGTTTCGGGCGTGGCGGGGACTGGACAACTCGTTGTGCGGCTCGTCAATCCCACGAAAATCACGGCACGCACCATTGCCGGCGAGACGAACATTTCGCGGGGACGCCCCGGTTATGGTTGGGAGTTCTATCGGCGGTGGATGTTGCCGGCCTTTGCCGAGTTCACGATGGGAGATGCTTGGCGCCTCCATCCGGACGAATACGTCCAGTCCAATCCCGACCTGGCGCGACGGATCGCCTTCGGCAATGGCGAACTGCTGAAACGCGGTCGGCGTTTGCGTGCTGCCACCGATGTGCGCCCGTTCGGCAAAGATGAGTTGCGGGCCAACTATGTGAAGATGCGTGACTATCTATGTGGGGCCAAGGCCTATCAGGACGGCCTTGCGCTGGAACTTGACGAGCATCAGATTAATGCGGGCAAGGACAAGATGGATGCCTTTGCGGAGGCGACTTGGGAGATGGTGGCCGAGCGCAGGCCCTTGCCGTTGCTCTGCGACTTCTGCGATTTGCCGGGTTGCGGGAATGTCACGAATTACCTAGGGCAGGCCTCCACCATCTCGGCTGTGCTCAATACGGGGTTGGGACATGGCATGCTGGTGCCTGAAATGTATCTGGGGGCGAAGCCCAGTCGCTCGGAGATGCTACGGCAGGAAGAGTTGGCGCTGAGTTACATTGATTCGCTGCGGGCGCTCATGCCGGCGGCGCCGTCGCATGTGGTGCATCTCATGAGCGGTTGGCTCACGGTGGGTGAGTGGTCCAGCTATTCCAGTTGCGAGGTGGACATCAAGGCGCTTTATGACCACTATATCCATCGTCTGGCCACGGATCCGCGTTGTGCGGATGTGGGCAGCGTGGGGATGTCGACCTTGGCCTGTGATGAGGAAACGGCGCGTTGGACGGCGCGTTTGATCCACCACTACTGCATTGAAGGTCATACGAATTCGCTTGCTGCCCAGTTTGGTTTTGCCTATCGTCCCGAAATTGTGAAAGATGGCGACTTCATGCGCGGGCTGGAAGCCTGGGTGGTGTCGGCCGCGGAGCCTGGCGCAATCACGTCGGTGCGCCGTCCGGGCTATGGCGGCAAACGGGGACAGTGCCGTATGGCGCGCCAAAGTACTGAGCAGGGGGAACATGTCGCGGTGTTGAAACGTTCCGAGAAGGGCCCCAATCGACTCTTGCAGCAGGTCACGGGGTTGACGCCGGGAAAGTATTATGCGCTTACCTATGCCTTGGCCGATCTGGACGATGTCGAGAAACCCGGCTCCGTGGTTGTGGATGATGGTCTTGCCGCACACATTTCCTGTGGCGATGAGGTGAGGGAACTGCGTTACGAAACGCGGGTGCCGGATGCGAAGGGGCTTGCGCGGGCGAAGAAAGCGAAGCGTCCGCCCCATGCCACAACGATTGTGCGCAAAATCGTGTTCCTGGCTACAGCAGCCACAGGCGAATTGGTGATTGATGACGCACGCTCGGCCAGGGGACGACGGCATCTCGTCAATTACGTCTCCATCAATCCGTATTACCTCGAGTCCGAGGCCGAATTGGCGGTACTCAAGTCGCTCGCTACTTGTAGCGAATGACGCGTTTGGCGGGGTGTGCGGGCGTGGGGGGCGGCAGGGCTTTGTTGGCCCTACCGGCCTTGTACACTTCGGAGTAGGCCTTGCGGTCTTCCACAAAGACAGGGCGCGTGAAGCCGTTTTTGACCAAAACACCCATCACGTAGTAGGGTTTTCGGTAGTCTGTAAGCCCTGAGGGTATGTGGATGTGGATGGTGTCGCGCGAGGTCAGGCCAGAGTCCTTCAGCAGGTCGGGCAGCTCGTCGGGATCAATTGGTTCACCACGGTAGGTCACCACACCGCGATCGTCGACCGCCACCTCGGGATGACGCGCGTCGGTGACGAACTGTTCGTGGGCGCAGCCAGCCAACAGGAGGCCCATCAGAAGGGGTAGGCAGAAGTGTCGCATGCCCGTAATTATACCATATCCCCGTTTGGCTTTTCCCTTATTTTTTGATATAATTTGCATCCTTCCGCCGAAAGCGGACGAAAGAGGACTAGAAAATGCGTTGGACAAAGCTGATGATCAACACCCTCCGGGAGAACCCCGGAGACGCCGAAATCGATTCGCACAAGCTGCTCGTGCGTGCGTCGCTCGTGAAGAAGGTCGCGGGCGGTCTCTATACCTATTTGCCGTTGGGCATGCGTTCCCTCAACAAGGTCGCGAAGATCGTGCGCGAGGAGATGGACCGCGCAGGCGCCCAGGAAATCGTGATGCCCATCCTGCAGCCCGCCGAGCTCTGGAAGACGTCGGGGCGCTGGGAGTCGATGGGTCCCGGCATGTTCCGCGTGAAGGACCGCGGCACGCATGACTACGCGATGAGCCCGACCGCCGAAGAAGTGGTCACCGATCTCGCCAAGGGCATCGTCAGCTCCTATCGTCAGTTGCCTGTCACGCTGTATCAGATCCAGTGGAAGTTCCGCGACGAGATCCGTCCGCGCTTCGGCCTGATGCGTTCGAAGGAGTTCCTGATGAAGGACGCCTATTCCTTCGACACGTCGCTGGACGCCGCCGACGCGAGCTACATGGCCATGTTCGAGGCTTACAAGCGCATTTTCGCGCGCTGCGGCCTCAAGGCCTATCCCGTGGAGGCCGATA
>JAKSOW010000155.1 GCA_024405395.1 Kiritimatiellia bacterium
TATTTCAAGCTGCCGCGCGAATACTGCACGGGCTCTTCGATCATGCCGCAGAAGTACAACCCCGATGTGCTGGAGCTGGTGCGTTCCAAGACGGCGCAGGTGCTGGGCCTGGCGACGGGTGCGCTCTCCATGCTGCACGCGATGCCGGGTGGCTACAACCGCGATCTTCAGGACACGAAGGGACCCTACATGAAGGGCCTGGCCATCACGCGCACCACGCTGCGCATCCTCACGAAGGTTGTGCGCGGGATGTCCATCGACGAGGAAAAACTGCGTGCAGGCTTCATCCCCGGCGTGTTTGCGACGGATGTGGCGCTGCGTCAGGTTGCCGCCGGTGTGCCGTGGCGCGAGGCCTATCATGACGTGCGTGACCACCTGGAGCGGTTGGTTGACGAGTCGCCCGATGCGGCGGTGGCGGCGAAGACGCACGCCGGCACGACGGGTGGCCTCGACTACACGCTCTATGGCGACCGTCTGGCAAGTCTGCGCGATTCGGTCTCGGTGCGTCGTCAGGCATTCGACGCGTGCCGCAATCGGCTCTTCTCGGCAACCCTTTAATCGTTTAACCCTTCAACCATCTAACCATGAATACGACACCAGCAGAACAGGGTATCACCTTCCTTCAGGCTTGGACATACGGCGGCCCGCTTATGTGGGTGCTGGCCGGACTGTCCGTGATCGCGCTTGCGCTTACGCTCTACCTTCTGGTGGCGCATCGTCGTGGCGCCTTGGCCCCCACGGATCTCGTGAGCGATGTGCTCAACCGCATCGGGACAAAGGATTTCGGTGAGGCGCGCCGCCTGTGCGAACGCAAGCCCTGTGCCTATTCGGCTCTGGCGCTGGCGGCCTTGGATGTGCTGCGCGACGGCAAGGCGGATGGCGGGCACGTCAAGGATGCGGTCGAGGCCGCCGGCTCGCGCATTGCGGAGCGTCTGCAGGGCACGGTGGATTATCTGTGCGACTTGGCGGCGATCGCGCCGCTGGTGGGCCTGCTCGGCACGGTGCTCGGCATGTTCCAGGCCTTCGGCGGCATCGCGAACGACCTTGCGGCGGCGGCGCGCCCGGTTGTTCTGGCTCAGGGCGTCTCGCAGGCCATCGTGACGACCGTGTTCGGTCTGGTGGTGGCGATTCCCTGTCTCGCGGCCTATGCCTTCCTGCGTCGGCGCACGTCGCGCCGAATCGGCGAACTTGAGACGCTGGCGGTCCATCTGGAGCGTGTCGCGGAATGAACTTCCGGAAGAAACAGCGTGCACGGCCGCAGGGCCTGCAGATGACGGCCTTGATGGACGTCATCTTCCTCCTGCTCTGCTTCTTCGTGGCGACCAGCGTGTTCTCGCAGTGGGAGGCGGAGATCGCCATCGCCCTGCCGTCGGCGAAGTCGGCCACGGTGCCTGGTCGGATGCCTGGCGAAATCATCCTCAACGTCTCGTCGCAGGGTGTGGTCACCATCAACGGGCAGGTACTGACGCTGGAGGACCTCACGTCGCGCCTGTCGCGCCTGTCGAAGCTCTATCCCGGGCAGCCGGTGGTGATCCGCGCCGACAAGGAGACCTCCTACGAATCGCTTGTGGCCGTGATTGACGCGTGCCGCACGGCGGACGTCTGGAACTTCTCGCTTGCGACGAAGGACGAGGACAAATGATTTGGAGTCCGGCTTCGGCCGGCAACGTAAGGAAATCGAAAGGAACATCATGCGCTATGAACTGATGAGGCCGTCGCAGATTCGCGAGGCGATCAAGAAGAGAACGCCCGTCGTGCTGCCGCTCGGCGTGCTGGAGTATCATTCGGAGCATCTGCCGGTGGGCATGGACACGCTGGCCGTCGAGCGTGCGCTGCACCTCTACGAGAAGGAAGCTGACGTCGTCATCCTGCCGTCCTTCTACTGGGGCGCCTCCTCTCGTGCCGTGGCTCCTTGCGAGGGCCGTGGTTCGATCCCCGTCGACTCCCAGGCGCTGGTGCCGATCGCCCGCCAGATCTTCCGTGGTCTGCTGGACGTGGGCTTCCGCAACATCCACACGTTCGTCCATCACCAGAGCGAAGACTTCAACGCCGGCATGCCGACGGACCTCGCGTTCCGTCTTGCCTCGCGCCAGGTGATCATGGAGTTCCTGGAGGAGAAGAAGGGCGACGGCTGGTGGGGCGATCCCTCGAGCGCGTCGTACTACACCGACCACACGAACCTTGACGCGAATCCGTTCATCTGGATCCAGAACCACGCGCTCATGGACAAGAAGGTGCTCGACAAGTACGCCTTTGACCACGCGGGCCTCGGCGAGACGTCGCTGATGATGTCGCTCTGCCCCGACACGGTCAACATGGACGAGTTCGACAAGACGGCCTGGTACGCGCAGAGCGCGCTTGAGGCCTCTAAGGAATACGGCGACAACGGCGTTCAGATGATCCTGGACCACTTCCGCCGCGTGCTCAAGTAGTCGTAGTTTTTTCACAAGTCAAATCAGGCCGGAAGATCCGGCAAAATCACTGGAGGTTAAGAAATGGCCAGCATTCCGAAGAAGTGCAAGGTGTCGGTGCTCGAGGAGCCCCGCAAGATGGTTGTGCGCGAGGTCGCGATTCCCGCGATCGGCGCGGACGAGATTCTCGTCAAGGTCGAAGGCTGCGGCATCTGCGGCACTGACGTCCACGAGTTCAAGGGGGATCCCTTCAAGTACTGCCCCGTGCAGCTCGGCCACGAAGGCACGGGCGAGATCGTCGCACTCGGCAAGAACGTGAAGACGGACTTCACGGGCAAGCCGCTCAAGGTCGGCGACAAGATCGTGACGGGCCTGAAGCCGTGCGGCACCTGCGACACGTGCAAGTTCCATCCCGAGATCATGGAGCTCTGCAACGGCGGCGAGATCTTCGGGCTCCTCCCCGGCGAGAAGCACTACGGCAACGGCTGGTTCGGCGAGTACATCAAGGTCAACAAGGGCGGCGTCGTCTTCAACGTGAGCGACATGGACCGCGACCTGCGCATTCTCATCGAGCCCGCGGCGGTGATCGTCCATGCCGTTGAGCAGGCCAAGCAGATCTTCAACTTCCAGTTCAACAGCTACGTGCTCGTGCAGGGCTGCGGCCCGATCGGCCTGCTGCTGCTTGCGATGGTGCGTTGCCTCGGCGTGCGCAACATCATCGCGTGCGACGGTGACGACAAGCGCCTCGCGTTCGCGAAGAAGCTCGGTGCGAAGTACACTGTGAACGGCCTGAAGCCCGGCGCGCTCGAGAAGGTGCTCGAGATCACTGAGGGCAAGGGCGCCGAGATGGTGTTCCAGTGCACGGGCTCGCCCAAGGCGGCGTCGGCCGCGTGGAAGTTCGTTCGCCGTGGCGGCAGCTTCTGCGAGCTGGGCTTCTTCACGAACAACGGCGACACGACGTACAGCCCCCACCTTGACATGTGCAACAAGCAGATCAAGGCGTGCGGCAGCTGGACGTATCAGGCCAAGGACTGGGTGCAGGCGTTTGACTTCCTCAAGGAAGCCCAGGAGCGCAAGCTGCCCGTCACGAAGCTCATCACGCACAAGTACACGCTTGATCAGATGAAT
This sequence comes from Kiritimatiellia bacterium, assembly GCA_024405395.1. GTDB lineage: Bacteria > Verrucomicrobiota > Kiritimatiellia > RFP12 > UBA1067 > RGIG6720. The sequence continues at coordinate 3,540 of JAKSOW010000155.1, forward strand.
GAGGCGATGGAGATGAACATCTCCATGAAGGGCCTCAAGATCGCCTTTGTGCCCAAGGCCTGAGGCTGGTAAAGTGGTTGTGATCTAGACCACCATTGATGCGGACGGCGCTGAAACGCCGTCCGCATTGTAGTTCAACAAGGATGACGATATCATGAAACATGCTGCTATTCTGACTTCATTTGCCTTTGCCGCCTTTGCGGCGCTGGCGGCCAACTGGAACAACGCCTGCTTCTCGGGCGACACCGCCAAGAATCCGCTCTCCTACAAGGTGGGCGAGGAGATGGTGTTCACCTTCAAGCTCGAGGAGCTGGAGGCGGACGTCAACAAGGCCGACTATTCCATCAAGTGGGACCTCTGGACCGATGACGGCCAGACCCAGAGCGACAAGATTGCCCTCACCACCGATCCCATCGTCGTGAAGACCACGCTCTCGAAGCCAGGCTTTGTGCGCCTTGTGGCCTCTGTGGTCGACAAGAAGAACCGCAAGGTGAAGCGCGAGACGCCTCGCAAGAACGACACCTCCGTTGAGTTCTTCGGTGGCGCCGCCGCCGAACCTGAAAAACTGCAGGGCGTTCCGGCCCCGGCCGACTTCGACCAGTTCTGGGCGAAGCAGAAGGCGGCGCTCAAGGCGGTCCCCATGCAGGTTGAGCGCAAGGAGCTTTCCTCCAACAAGAACGGCACGGTCTACCAGGTGTCGATTGCCTGCGCCGGTCCGCGTCCTGTGACGGGCTATCTCATGATTCCCGCCGGCGCAAAGGACGGGCAGAAGTTCCCGGCGCTGCTGGAGACGCACGGCTATGGTTCGCACACCCACAAGGCGCCAGCAAGTGCGCGAGCCGGACAGATAGTCCTCAACATCAACGCGCATGGCCAGAAGCTGGGCCAGGACGAGCAGTACTACAAGGACTTCTTCGAGTCCATCAAGTGCGACGGCAAGGGCTATGCGCTTGCGGCCAAGGAGCACCCCACGGCTGAATCGGCCGCGACGTGCTTCTTCGCTGGCATGACGTGGCGTGTGATGCGCGCGCTCGAGTACATCAAGAGCCTGCCGGAGTGGAACGGCAAGGATCTTTCGGCGGCGGGCGGCAGCCAGGGTGGTCTGCAGACCATGTGGGCGGCGTCGCTTGATCCGCAGGTGACGGTGGCCAATTCCGGCATCACCTGGTGCTGCGACATGGGCGGCAACGCCACGATGGGCCGTGTGAAGAAGAGCTGGGGCGTCGACTGGACCGATGCGATGGGTTATTTCGATCCAATCAATCTCGCGAAGTACGTGCCGTCCTCCTGCCACGTGACGATCACGCGTGCGGGTCTGGGCGACTATACGTGCCCGCCGTCGGGGTTGGCGATCCTCTACAATAACCTCAAATGCCCCAAGACGATCAACTGGATGCAGAATTCGACGCACGGCTACATCCCGCCGAAGAAGTACCAGAAGGTCTACGTGATCGAGCAGAAGTGACGTCTGGTCTCGAAACGCGAAAAGGTGCCGCCACATTTGCATGAATGTGGCGGCATTCTTCTGATTTATTTGTCGCTCATGAGAGTGATGGGGAAATACGTCGATTACACGAACGGCCTCTATTCCGTGTGCCATACAGGACGGCTTGACTGGGCTGTGGAGACGTTCGCGTCCATTCCCGTGAAGGCAGGAGACCGTTTCGTCTATTCGGCGGACGTGCGGCGTCTGGACAAGGGATTTGTCAATCTCGCCGTGATGCTGAAGATGGAAGATGGATCCTGGAAGTGGGGGTATGGGCTCAGACGACGCGACAAGGTTGGATCTGGTCGGCAGGAGTTCCTGATTCCGCCGGGCGGAACGCAGATGGTGCCGCGCATTTCCGGCAGTGGCGAGGTCGATGCGGAAGTGGACAACCTTCGTCTTGAGAAGCTTGATTCGATATGTTTCCCCGATCTTCCTGCGGCTTGGCGGTTGGTGTCTGATGCGTTGGAGGTGGTGATTACGCGTGATGGTATGGGGGTAACCGCCACAGATCGGCGTACGGGGCGGCGCTGGGAGCCGGCAACGGGAACAAGTTTCGTCATGCCGTCCTGGCGGGCGATGTCTGCAGAGAAGCACGGCGACGACATTCCGTCTCACGCCGCTGCCGGATTCGGTGCCGTTTCGGGCCATACTGGATCTTTCCGCCCTGCAGGCCACGGGACGTGAGGTACAGTCGGTCGGATCCTGCGAACTCGATGCAAAAGGCATCCCTCCCACTTTTATTCAGAACGGGGATCGTCTGGAACTGACCTGTGACGGACTGGCCCTTGCCTATGACATCCGCCTGAAATGACAATGAGAATTTGCTATACTATTCACACATCTGTCCATTGTTTTACGAGAAGGAGAATGACCATGAACGTTGCCTGTAGTTTCATTTGCCGATTTGCCGTTGTTGTGGGAGCCGGACTGGCGGTACAGGCGTGGGCGCTTGACTATCCGCTTCTCACGGTGACGACCGACAACGGCACGCTTGAGTCGCCTGTGCGTCTGGAGGAACTCGCCGTCTCCGTGACGGCGGCGGAAGGCTCCGAACCCGAGATGGTCGCGTTTGTTTCCCTGGGCAAGCCCACAACGGGGACCCTGCGCAAGCGTGGTGCGGGCTTCGTGATGAGTTCGCCTGTGATGACGAACTTCACGGGTACCGTGCTCATCGAGGAAGGGGCGATGTGCGCGGAAGGACCGGGTGCGTTCGGCCCAGCGGACGACACGGCGGGACCAATGGTGATTTCCAATGGCGCCACACTTGTCATTGCCGGCCACAAGGAGACGATGGCGGCCTACGGTATGAACATCTGGAATCCGATTACGGTGGAGGGCTCGGGCGTCAATGGCATTGGCGCGATCTACAATAAGACGATCGAGGTCACGTCGCGTCAGGCAATCAAGGGCGGCTTGACGCTTACGGGCGATACGCTCATCGGCAGCGTGTCGAGCTATGAGCTCGGCGACATGGCCAAGATCACGGCTCCCTATCGGCTGAACGGTCACACGCTCACCGTAAGCGGTGGCAGCGGCATCATGATCAATACGGCTGTCATCGAACCGGGAAACGTCGTGCTTACCAACAAGTCGACATTACGCATCCAGTCCGAACTTACGCTGCAGGGCGACGCTTCCAGTAGCTTGACGGTTCATTCGGGATCCGCAATGGCGACGTACAACGGCGGTTCGCTCAGCGCGCCGTGGTCATTGGTTCTGGAGAATGGTGCCAAGCTTTCGCCCAGCGGAAACAAGTCGTCCAATCAGATCGGTACGCTTGGACGGCACAATTGGACGGGGCCTGTCGTTCTGAACGGCCAGGTCTCGTATGCCGCCAACGACTCCAACGGCTTTGAGGGTTATTCCTTCTGGGGACCCGTTACAGGCATGGGGGGCTTCACGATCACGCGCGGCTACCTGAATCTCACGAACGGTCTGAACGACTTCCGCGGCCCTGTTGTGGTTCGGGCCACCGACGCCAAGTATTTTGCGGGCCTTGGGCTGTGGGCCACGAACGCCTGGCCGAAGGCGAACACGAATCCGCTGGTGCTGACGAATGCCTCTCTCTATTTCGGCAAGGCAATAGCCTACGATCTGCCGCAAATCAACTGGCACAACATTCCTGCCTACACGAATTCCTGCATGTTTGGCTCGCCTGACTATTTCATCACGCCAGGAATCGTGAAGACGGGTGACGGCGAATTGCCCCTGCCCAGTGTCGTCACTGCGACAGGACGCACGGAGCTTGTGGCTGGAACTTTGCGCCTGGCCTCGCCGGCCGCCGATTTGCCGAAGTCACTGGAGGCGGGGTTGTGGGAAAGCGTGACGCGCTGGGGGGATGAAGATCCTGGCAGTGATGCGCGAACGGCGTATTATTCAACTGGCGCAAAAGCCGACACGAATGGTGTGACGACAGCTCCTCTGCTGTGCCAGATCACGGGAAAACCGGCTGGGACAAGCATCAGGTGGCGCGGTATGAAGGGTTCATCTGGAATCGATCAAGCGAGACCCAGCGATGGTCGCTTGCCATGGCCTGCATTCGCGGTAGGCTTTATCTGGATGACGCGTTGGTGCTGAAACAGGAGAATACTTGGTACTGGCTGGCGACGAACACGATTTCCGTGAGTCCTGGCCCGCACAAGTTCGACTTGCGCTTCCTGAATACGGGCTATGCTGAAGGCGGTGCCAAGCAGGCCTATGAGATTGCCGATGGACTTACTGGTACGAAGATGACATATGTTGATCCAGTGGGTGGCACGAATCTCTATGAACAGCTGCCGCAGAAATGGGATAAGCATTTCGGTTTCGGCATTGACGTGCAGGGGCGTTCATCGCTCTACAGCGCAGACTATGAAAAGCCCGCCAATCTTGAGAACGATCTTGCGGGTGGTGATGGCCTGTGGTTCACGCGCACGACAAACGGGGTGGATCAATTGTTGGCATCGGGGGAACTGGCGTCGCACCATTTCCTTTCCGCGTTCGACGGTCTGGCGCTTGCGCCGGATGCAACGCTGGATCTCGGTGGTGGGGATGCATATGTGGACCATCTTGAGGGCTTCGCGCATCTGACGAACGGCACGCTGCGGATACAGAAGTCTTGGACACTGGATGCGGCGGATTCCACCAAGGGGGCGAAAATGGCGGGCTCGGACGATACGCGCGTGGTGTTTGCCGAAGGGGCGGTGATAGATGTGGACGACTTGTCTGCCTGGCGGCAGCGGGGCATTTCGGTGCCTATACTCTCGGCGAAGGCGATCGAAGGACTTCCGAGCGTGTCCATCGCCCTTGTGGCTGTTCATGCGACATGCACAAAATCCGCTGATGGCAAAGATCTTTTCCTGCTCATCCCGCCTAGGGGTATGGCCCTGAATTTCAGATGAGGTGGTGACTATGGGGCATCTTGTTCTCGTGCTCGGCCTGATGGCTGGCATGGCGTCGTTTGCGGAGATCCTAACCCCGAGAAGCAATCCCAGCGCATTCTCGCGCGAGAAGGCGATGGCACGATTCTGCTACACGAACGGCCTCTATTCCGTGTGCCATACAGGACGGCTTGACTGGGCTGTGG
>JAKSOW010000156.1 GCA_024405395.1 Kiritimatiellia bacterium
TGATTTGTGGAAATGGTATGGAAATGGAACGGCAAGTGTTTATGGTTGCACCTCGAGTGCAATATGAGGTGCATAAAGTAAGCATAACGGGTGCATAAAAGGTGCAATGAGGTGCATAAAAGGATTGAGCAATGAACCCAACAGTCGTAGGTGGAGAACTTCGCGAGAATTTTGAGAACCTGTTGCGGACTCAGTTCCCGGTGAATCCTGAGCAAGGGGCTTTTCAGCACCTCTGGGACGATTTCTTTGCACATGAGGGGAAGATCATGAAGGGGCCGTACCTTCAGCTTCCCTTGCCGTTTAAGAAGAGCGAGGATGACGCGGAGTTGGTTCGGTTTGCCCCGGCGATGGCGAAGTTGCCGTACCAGCCGTATTTGCACCAGACGCGGGCGTTCGACCGTATCTCCGCACCTCATTTCAAGCCGACGCTGGTGGCGACGGGGACGGGATCCGGCAAAACGGAGTGCTTCACATGGCCGATTCTTTCCTATTGCGCCCAGTTCAAGAACACGCCTGGTGTCCGGGCGATCATCATCTATCCGATGAATGCGCTGGCGACGGATCAGGCGCGGCGACTTGCGGAGACGATTGACAAGAATCCCGGATTGCATGGTGTGAATGTCGGACTCTACATTGGCGATGACGCACCCAAGTTCGTCAAGCGCGACCAGGAGATGGGGCCGGACCACGTGATCACGGATCGCGCGACCATCTTGCAGACGCCGCCGCAGATTCTTCTGACGAACTACAAGATGCTGGACTACATGCTGATTCGTCCGAGGGAGAAGAAGCTGTGGCAGCACAATCAGCCTGATACGCTCAAGTATCTGGTCGTGGACGAGCTGCATACGTTCGATGGAGCGCAAGCTGCCGATCTCGCATGTCTGGTGCGCCGCCTCAAGCTTCGGCTCAACATGCCGGACAACAAGCTCTGCTGCGTCGGAACCTCGGCGACGTTGGGGACTGGACCGGAGGCGGTTGCGGACATTTGTCGGTATGCAGAGAAGATCTTCAGCCGGGAGTTCGGGGATGATGCGATCATTCCCGAATCGCGCCTTACCTATGAAGAGCTGTGCGCCGAGAATCAGGATCCGATCTTCCATGACGTTTACGTCGAGGCGGTTTTCAAGGCGCTGGACGGCGGGGCAAAGACGCTGCAGGAAACGGCCGACATCCTATGCAAGCGAAGCAAGGACGGGTTGCTGGGCGACGGCGTGTTGACGGATGCCGAGGCGCGCGAGAAGATTCTGGCGATGTGCCAGACGCTTTCGGTTTTGCGGGCGCAGAAGGGGCGTGGCTATCCGGAGGTCAAGGTTCAGTATTGGCTCCGCGAATTGGCCCGTATGGTGGCGAGCGTGCCGCGCGATCCGCAGAAGCACCGGCCGCATCTTGAGTTCTCGGACGATTTGACGGATCCGATGAAGCTCGTCGATACGGCAGGGCGGGACAACCGCTATGCCGATACGGCAGACGCGGCGAAGGAGCCTGTCCGCTATTTCCCGGTCGGCAACTGCAACAAGTGCGGATCCATGGCCTGGGCGGCGCTCCTTTCGCGCGATCAGACGGAGGTCGAGGGAACGCGGACGGAAATCTACCGCTTTGCGTTTGATGACAATCTTCGGGATTCGCTTGTCTATCTCTATCCGTTGACCGAGACCGAGGACATGCCCAAGTTTGCGCACGGCAAGGTCAGGTACCTTTGTCCGAAATGCCTTAAGCTTCATGCGGAGAAAGCGGAGAAGTGCGTCGGTTGCGGAAGTGCGACGATTCGCGTGCTGATGGAACGTGCCGAGCAGGTGGGGAAGAAGAGCGGACGGTATGTGCACACCTGTCCGTATTGCGGAGGCAATCACGGCAACATTCTCTTCATCGGCATGCGGACGGCGACGATGCTGTCGACGTGCATTTCGTCCATCACGACGTCAAAGGCGAACGAGGACAAGAAGATCATCGCCTTCAGCGACAACGTTCAGGACACGTCCCATCGCGCAGGATTCTTCGGCGGTCGGACGTGGGCGGCGACATTCCGCGGGCACATGGCTCATTATTTCGCCGAGGTGCTTCAGGGGCAGGCGACGGGTTATGCCGATTTCGTCAAGGGCTTCTGGGCGTATGTGATGTCGCGCCACGGAGGCGATACGCGAGAGATCCTGGGCGAGATGATGCCGCAGGACCTCAAGTGGCTGAACGACTGGATCAAACTGACGGGATCGAAATGCGAAGTTCCGGGCGAGCATACGATGCGCATGCTGGAAGCGCGGGTCAAATGGGAGATGGCGCTGGAGTTCGGCTGCAAGGCCGGAACGGGACGGACGCTCAAGAACGTCGGGGTGTGCGAACTGGTGCCGGACGTGCCGGAGGCGGACGATGGAGTCTGGCCCGAGCTGGCCGAGGCGGTTTGCAACAAGACAGGGCCGCTGATGGCGTTTCACGGGAACCCCTGGAAGATGCGCGAATGCGTGGTCGAACTCATGAAGCTGATGATCGGGCACGGCGCGTTCGACGATGGCGGTGCGGTAGTCGTGGCGGGTGTCCTGACACGCGGCGGTTTGGCGTTGCGCCGATTCCCGATTCAAGGCGTTGAGGGCGTCCTGCGGTCGACGGACCGGCAGAGTTCGCATGTTAGCGTGCCGGGCATCAAGCTTGGGCGGCGGACCTTGTCCACCAGTATCACGATGGGGCTCGAACGGGAGGACGTGCTGTCCGCCGAGCTGGAGAAGTCCGTGCCGGGCGTGTGCCTTGACGAGCCGTCCTTTGTCGCGCTCTTTGAAGCGCTTGCGGAACGCGGTTTCGTCAAGGATTTTGTCCGCGAGGGCTGGAGCCGTTATTGGCTCGTGGAGAACGCCAGGCTGAAAGTCGTCCCCGTTGCGAATGCCGATGCGCTGAATCCGTTCCGGAGGCAATATCTGGAAGGTGACGTCCATCGGCTCAATCCGGCCGAGCACACGGGGCTGTTGAGCCGTGACGAACGGGAAGGGCTGGAGGCGGCGTTCAAGAGCAAGGAGCGGCACACGTGGAATCCGAATCTCATTTCCGCCACGCCGACCTTGGAAATGGGCGTCGACATCGGCGACCTTTCGAGCGTTCTCCTGTGCAGTGTGCCGCCGACGCAGAGTCAGTTCATCCAGCGGATGGGGCGGTCGGGCCGTGCCAACGGCAGTGCGCTCAACATGACGATTGCCAATGCCAAGGCGCACGACCTTTATTTCTACGACGAGCCGCGGGAGATGATTCAGGGCACGGTGACGAGTCCGGGCGTCTTCTTGGATGCGGCGGCGATCCTGTCGCGGCAGTATTTTGGCTTTACGCTCAGCAAGTGGATGTTGGCCGATGACAAGAATGCGTTTCCCCTGGATGTCGGAAAGATGCTGGCTGCGCTGAAGAGGAGCCCTGACGCGGCTTTCCCGCGAAACTATTTCGCATGGTACGGGAAGAACCAGCACAAGCTCTACGCGGAGTTTTACCAGCGCTTGAGTGGGGCCGCCGAATCGCCCGACACAATGGAGATTCTGTCACGCTTCGCGACCACGGGGGCGAAAGACAAGGAAGGTCTGATCGGCCGGTTCGAGGAAGAGGTCTTCAATGCCAAGCAGACCATCGACAGCTATGCGGCCAAGCGCGATGCGCTAAAGCATCAGCGAAAGCAAGTCGAGAAGGATCCGAGCTTGACGGCGGAGGTCCGCGAGCAGATGCTGGAGGATCTGGAAATCGAGGCAAAGGCCTATCAGTATCTTGTGCTTGACTTGCGCGGCAAGAAGTTCATCGAGTGGCTCTGCGACTCGGCCGAACTGTTGCCGAACTATGCTTTCCCCGAGCCGGGCGTGCATCTTCAGTCGATTCTCTGGAGGCGAGAAATCCGAACCGAGCCGCCCAAGTATCAGAAGCTTGAGATTTCGCGCCCGGCCTCGTCCGGTCTGACGGAGTTGGTGCCAGGAGCGGTGTTCTTCGGGCATGGGCATCATGTCTGCGTCGACCAGCTGGATCTTCAGCAATATCAGAGAAGCGAGCTGGAGAACTGTCGCTGGCGGTTTTGTCCGAACTGCGATCACATCGAGCGCGAACGGGCCGACCTGTCGGAGACGTGCCCGAATTGCGGGGCCAACTGGACGGATGTCGGGCAAAAGTTCGACATCTTGCCGGCGCGGCAGTTCATCACCGTCAAGGCGTCAGCCGACACGATCAATGACGATTCAACCGATGACCGCAAGCCGAAGTTCTATGACTGCAAGAAGTTCTTCGAGCGGAACGCCAACGGTTCCGTCATCAAGAGCTTCGTCTGCGACAACGATGAGATTCCGTTTGGCTTCGAATATGTCTCGCACCTGATCCTGCGAGAGGTCAACTTCGGACGTTTCGGAGCTCGGCGCGAAGGTGAGGCGGGGGTCGAGGTCAACGGAGAGGCGGTCGGCGGCACGGGGTTTGCGATTTGCCCTGATTGCGGCAAGGCTTTGCCAAGGACCGACTTGGGGCCTGATGGCGGCGTCGAGCATCTGCGAAACTGTGTGCGAAACCAGATGGAGGAGGCCGAGCGCAAACCGGACTTGACGGTCGGCTTTTATCGTGAGTATGAGACGGAGGCGCTTCGCATCTACGTTCCGTCGCTGGGGGCTGACGGCGACGTGCAGCTGACGTCCTTCATGGCGGCGCTGCAGTTGGGGCTCAAGGAACACTTTCGAGGACAGGTTGACCATCTTGCCATGGAAGTGCAGTCCCTGCCGGATAAGGCCAATGGCGTCCGCAATCAATATGTGGTCCTGTATGATGGTGTCCCGGGAGGAACGGGCTATCTCAAGCAGTTCGTTTCGGACAAGGACAGTCAGACGTTGCTTTTCGAGGTCATGGAGAAGGCACTCGCCAAGCTCAAGGGCTGTTCGTGCGGAAGCAATCCCGAGAAAGACGGCTGCTACCATTGCCTCTACCGTTATCGCAATCCGGGCGGACGGCAAAACGTTTCCCGACGCGTGGCCATCACGCTTCTGACGGATCTGGTCAAGCTCAAAGATACCGTCAAACCGGCGACGGACGGGCAGATCGTGAGCGGCGGCGCCTATACGAAAGACTTGGAAAGTGAGCTCGAAAAGCGCTTTGACCAGCGGCTGAAGGCTTTTGTGGACTCATTTGGACTGAAGGGCGAACGGCGGGAGGTGTTTACGGCGGACTTCTCTCCCGGCCTACGAATCCGCATCCCCGGAGATCCGAAGCTCGGCGGAACCGAGACGGGCCAGATCTGGGAGGTTGCTCCGCAGAAGTGCTTTGGTCCCGAAGATGGCGTTCTGGTCATGTCGAAGCCAGACTTCGTCTTATATCCGCAGGACGACGAGTCGAAGGTCAAGGCGAAGCCCGTTGCCGTCTTCACCGACGGGTGGAAATACCATCAGGCAATTGTGGACGAAGATATCTTGAAGCGCATGGCGCTGATGCGGGCGGGATATCGCGTTTGGTCGCTCACGTGGAATGATGTGGCGAAGCCGACGGCCGAGAATCCCGTGCCAGAGATACCTGCGTGGCGACAGCACGTCATCAACCATGCCCGCAGGGGCAATCTGGGACTTCAGTTCTTCAATGGCAATTCTGCGCGGGAAAACTTCTGGAACGAGGGCTACAACAAGCCCGGGCAGGAAATTGACCGACTCTTTGCGTATCTGCAGGTTGGCGATGACGCCTTGTTTGTCGCGCATGCGAAATTCGAGGCGATGTTGCTCATGGCTCCACCGACATTGGAGCAGCAGCCGCTTTCGGTCCCATCTCCATGCGCCGGGATGATTCAGGGAACGGCCGTCGGCGACGTCTCGTGCGATGGGTTTGGCGCTCGGATTGTCATGCGGCAAGATCCGGCTGCATTCATGCACGTTTCGGTTGGGGCAGTGGCGGAGTTGAACGACTTGGCTGTGCCGGGACAAGAAACATGGCAGAGGTTCTTAGGATTTGCCACGTACTTTCAGTTCTTTGACGCGGCCGCGCTTTTCTACACACTGAAGAGCAAGAAGAATGGATTCTGGCAGCTTTCGGTTCTGACGGATCCGAAAGCGGGTTCCACGCCTGACGATTGGGGTCGGGCTTTTGCCGATGCAGAGGGCGATGCGCTGTCAGCGGCGTTGTTGCAGGCGTTCAAGGATGCCGGATTCCCGCCGCCGGTTTGCTTCTCGGATATCGAGGGACCGGGTGGAGCGATTCTTGCAAGCCCGTGGTTCAAATGGGAAGCGGAGAAAGTTTGCGTCCTCAATGACGAGCTGGCGCAGCTTCAGGGGTGGAAAGTTGTGCAAGCGCCGGAATCGGCAAAGGTAGAGCAAATTGTTTCGGCGGTAAAGGAGGCTTTTAATCATGGCTAATCAAATCATCATCAATCGTTCTTTTGCCAAGGAATTGGCGGAGCTGTCGCGTACTGTTCAGAAAGGTGTCAATGCCGTGTACGGGAAGCTTATGCAGCCCGTGGGCGTGAATGGACTCAACCTTGAGACCATTCAAGGGGCGGCCAGTCCTTCGATCAAGTCAGTCCGAGTGAATGACAACTACCGCATTGTGCTCCATCAGGACAAGAAGGGCAATTTTACCTTTCTTCACATTGATACGCACGAAAAGGCATATGACTGGGCCAAGCGGAATCGCTTTGAGGTCAATGCCTTTACTGGTGAGTTGCAGATTTACGTCGTTGACATCCCGGTCGTCGTCCAGGCACAGGCGGCAGCTACGCCCGTAACCGCTCCCCAACCGTTGTTTGCCCGGACTCCGAGCGACGCGGATTTGCTGAAATTGGGTGTCCCAGCCGATTTGATACCGTTGGTCCGATCCTTTTCCTGCGAAGATGACATCCTGATGCATGAGGAGGATTTCCCGCGCGGAGCGTTTGACGCGATCATGATGTTGTTCGACGGGAAGAGCCCGGACGAGATTGTCCGCGAAATGGAATTGCCGAAATCAGCCCGTGGCAGCACGGATGATGTCGTCAAGGCCGTTGAGTCAAGCGAACTCTCGCAGGGTGAATTTGCGTTCGCTTCCAACGAGGAAGAGCTCAATGCCATTCGCAATGCGGGGCTTGAGCAGTGGCGTGTCTTTCTGCATCCGACGCAGCGTAAGATTGTGCGCAAGGCGACGAACGGTCCGATGAAGGTCTTGGGTGGTGCGGGGACGGGTAAGACCGTGGTTGCAATGCATCGGGTCAAGTATCTTCTGGAGAATCCGGCCTTTTCAGGGAAGCGCATCCTCTTCACGACCTTCTCGAAAAACCTGGCGGAGGACATCGGGGAGTTGCTGAAGGGAATCTGTTCGGACAGCCAAATGGAACGTGTAGATGTTGTCAATCTCGATGCGTGGGCGTTGCAGTATGTCAAGGCCTCGGGGATTGCCGTCCGGCTCATGGAACAGCAAGAGGCGGAGAAGGCCATGTCGGTTGCGAAAGGGGTGACTGATGGCGGTGACGCCTGGTCGGAAGAGTTCTTGCTGCGCGAACGCGCCAATGTCGTTGTGGCAAACGAGATCAGCTCGCTTCCGGCCTATGTCAAGGCCGCTCGTGTCGGTCAGGGTACGAGATTGTCGGCACAGCAGAAGCGAGTCGTGTGGAACGTCCTTGAGGCCTATCGCCGCGAGACGGCGCGTGAAGGGCTCAAAGACTACGATGAAGTCATGATTCTGGCGACGAATCTGTTGTTGAAGAATCCGTCTGGATCGCCCTATGCGGCAGTTGTTGCCGATGAGGTGCAGGACTTTGGCGCACCGGCGCTTCGCCTACTGGCGGCGCTGTCGGGTAATACGAAGGAGAAACCCCGTCCTGATTCGCTTATGATCGTCGGCGATGCGCATCAGCGCATATTTGGCAAGCGGGCGATCCTGGGACGTTGTGGTATCAACGTGATGGGCCGGTCGTACAAGCTTAAGATCAACTATCGGACGACGGACAAGATTCGCCGTCGTGCGGTCGGCATCCTGGCGGGTGTACAAGCGGATGACCTTGATGGCAATCTCGATGACAACAAGGGATTCCATTCGCTTATTCTTGGCCGTGAGCCACTTGAGACGCGATTCGACACTTTTGAACAGGAGATTGATGCGATTGTTGATACGATCAAGAAATGGAAGGTTGAGGACAGCGTTGGAGAGGTTCAGCGTGAATTCTCCGATTATGCCATCCTTGTGCAGAACAACCGCCTTTGTGAGACGGTTGTTGCGGCATTGCAACGTCGCGGCGTGTCGGCCTTGCAACTGAAAAGCAATTCGTCGAAGCGTGGCAAGAACCCTGAAAGCATTCGGGTGGTGACGCTTTATCGTGCGAAAGGACTGGAATTCGTCGGTGTTGTTCTGGCGGAGCTCAATGTCGGTGTCTGGCCTTATGTGCCCAAGGGCTTTCAGGAGATGGATGCCGTCTCGCAGAAAATCTCCATTGACAAGGAGCGAAGCCTTCTCTACGTTGGCCTTTCCCGTGCCATGAAACATGCCATGATTACAGGCGTCGGAGAACCGCCAGCAGAATTGTGATAGAATGCACACTGATAAGTTGTACGTGGCGAATGTCGGCTCGTTGCTCGAGTCCTGGATGGTTGAGATGTTTGAGAAATAGACGATGTGCCACGGC
>JAKSOW010000157.1 GCA_024405395.1 Kiritimatiellia bacterium
CCGTGCGGGGCCGGTCCTCGGGCGCGAAGAATACGCCTTCGGGATAGACATAGCGCCGGAAGATCATCCGCGTGACGTCATCCTCCTCCGCATAGGCGGTCACCTCGTAGTCCATCGGCGCAGGCGCCCCGGCCACCACAGACGGCGCGGGGAAATCTAGCCTCACCTCCTTCGCCGTGCGCAGGACGCGAACGGCGGCGCCGTCCGGAAACGGCGCGGGCTTTTGCGCGGCACGGGCGCGGCTGGCATAGCAAAACGGCGAGTTGCCGCCGGCGGGAACGGGCACCACCCAGTTGGGCCCCACCTGGCGGTCCGTGACGAAATCCCGGCGTTCGATTTCGAGAAATCCGTCGTACACGCTCACGAACTGGCCGTGCGCGGCATAGGTGACGCCCGCGGCACGGTCGCATCCCGCCATTGTCGCCATGCCGTAGCGGTGGTTGCCGTGAGAGCCGCGCGGTCCGTTCTCGCGCCCCCGCAGGAGCGCAAGCGAGTCGAGCGTGGCCGTGCCGACGGCGGTGAAGCTGCCCTGCCACACGTTCTCCTCGTCGGTAAGCGACCGATGGGAATGCCCAGAAAAGGAAACGGCGTTGGGATAGGCCGAAAGCGCCGCCGTCGAGCTGCCGTCGTCCGCCGAGGCCCCGTGCGCCAGGCAAGTGCCATGAGGCTGGGGATGGCTGATGAAGAAGAACGGCTTGGCGCCCGTCAGCTCGTCCGCGTGCGCCGCCAGAACCGCCGGAAGTCCTGGCACGCGCTGCACGGGGTAGAACTGCGGATCCCAATGTGCGCCGATGAAGGTGTAGCCCTTGACGGTCGTGTGCCAGATGGGCTCATACGTGCCGCCGAAGATGCGCCGCCAGTTGCCGGGAATGTCGTTCTTGAAGATCTCCTCCGGCGGCACCTGTGCGGAACCGAGCGCGCGCGTGACGTAATTGCCGCCGTTCCACCCCGTCCAGGCGCGAAACGCCACGTCATGGTTGCCCAAGACGACCAGACGCACCACGGCTCGGCCGTCCCGGCGCGATTTTCCGCCGGGGAATACCTTCTCCCAACAGCCCACGACGGCCTGCATCTGCGAATTGAGACCCCAGTCCGCCAAATCGCCCGCGAACACCACGGCGTCCGCCCCCCGTTCGTCGAAATGGCGCAGAGCCTTCTCGAGCAGTTCCGTCGTACGCGGCCGAAACGCCTTGCGGTCGCCCTTCAAGTACTTCTCCACGCCTTCGGGCGGCGCGATGTGCAAGTCGCTCAACACGCCGAAACGCAAGTTGGCCTTGCCCGCACCGACGGCGGCAGCATAGGTCTCGGCCGAAGCGGTCGCCAGCAGCGCCGCCGCGCCCTTGAAGAATGTCCTGCGCGTGAATTCAACAGCCATGGCGCTCATCCTCTCCTCTTCGCCCTCTCGCCCACCGTGGCGAAACCCGCAAGGGCTGCGCTTTCCCTGCCGAAGGCATCTACGGCCCGCACCTCAAAACGCAGACGAATGCCCGTACACAGTCCGCGCTGGGCGAACACGCACGTCGCCCGCGGCGGTTCGGCCGAAGCCGGACCGAACATGCCCGGCGAATACACGCGCTTCTCCGCGACGACCATCTCCACGCCGCCCTCCGCGCAGAGGACACGCACCGAATAGTCGAGGGGACGCGGTGTCGCCGTCTGCGGCCAACTCACCGTGACCTGATCCGTCTCCGCGCCGCGCGTTGTGCGCCCGCGCCCGCAGGCGATCTTCACCTGGGCACCTGGTGCAAAGGTGGGCAGCGGGCGGCGCGCCGCCTGATTCGCATATGAGAGTGTCCCGTACGCATCCAACGGCATCGTCCAATCCGCGCCCAGCGACTCGCCTGTCAAAAGCGAAATGCGCGAGAAGACAATCTCGGCCTCCGTCACGCGCACGATCAATGCGGGACGCCACCGTTTCGTCGCGGGATCAAGCGGCGGCATCTGCCGCTCAGGTACGCGATCGTCTGCACGCCGCACGCCCGCAAGCGCGTTTTCGCGCCCTCCCAAAAGAGATGGCGCCCGATACGACGAGAGCTGCACCGCCGTAAAGCCGAATTCGCCCTGCTTCACCGCGCGATCGTCCGTCAAGGGCAGATGGCCGCCTTCGGCGAGGGCGACGGCATTGGGGAAAGCCGAAAGGAACTCCGTGGAGACGCCGCCATCCTGACCTGGCGTGTAATCCCCGGCGCAGGTGCCGGCGGGATGGAAACGCTGCACAAAGAAGAACGGACGTCTTCCCTTGAGCTCTGCCACGCGCGGATCGAGGAACTTTCGGCGCGTCTCTTCGCGCAGACCCGAACGCTCGTTGTCCAAAATGAAACGGTAGCCTTCCACCTCAGCAAAGACAATATCCTCGGCGGGCTGGGCATGAGCAGCCGTCACGGCGGCGGCGAAATCCGCGCCTCGCGCGAAATCGAACGGCAGGAGGCGTACGCTCCGCGCATGCTTCTCGATAAAGCCCGACGTCACAACGGTCGAGACACCGCGCGCCTTCAAGACCGGATAGGCCCCGGCCAACGCCTTGTCGTAGACGTCGCCGATTGCCGCGAAAATGAAATCGCCCATGCCAGGCTCCCGTCAGCGGATGCTCACCCCGAGCCCGGTCATCCGGCCACCGCGCCCCAGGTAGACACCGCCCGCATCGTCCACACCAGGCGCATAGGCGAAGGCGATCGCGCTTTCGCCTGCGGCCGTGCGGAAGGATATCTCGCCTTGCGCAAGCGGTCCGGCGAGAACAATCGGCTCGCCATCCGCCACCGTCACGGTAAGCGTACCGTTGCCCGTGAGGCGCACGGGGAAGACGAACCGCCCTTCCCGGGCCACCGTGATCTTGCCCGTGAGCGCGCCTTGCGGCAGGAACACCTCGCCGGGCGCCTCCAGATGCGCGCGGGGTTCGGCCGCGGTGAACGTGAGGCAGTTGCCCCGGGCCAGCTCGGCGGCGTAGCACGCCTTCCAGTCCGCCTCAAGACACCCGATGTCCATCGCCGCATTCGCCAGACGAGGATTGCCCAGCGCGTCCGTCTCGGCGTCATTGCCGCATGCCGTCCAGTGTTCGAGAAGTCCCGCGTCGCAGGCGGGATTGAGCCCGGCAAGGGGGCATCCCCTGTCGTCAAGCTGCGCCAGGTCGGCACGCGGCGCGTACACGCAGTCCGTGAACACGCCCGCCGTCGGCAGTACGGCATCGTTTCCGAACGCGCAATTGACGAACGTGACGGCCGACGAATTCGCGCCCGCGACGGATTTGCGCGTGAACAGGCAGCCATAGACGAAGGCGTTCGCCTTGTTGGGTTCTCCCAGAGCCTCGGCGTTGCCGCCAGTGGCGCTGAGGTTGTCCGTTCCGAACGTGCAGCAGGAGAGATTGACGTAGAACGCCAGCACGTTCGCCCCGCGCTGGCCTTCGAAGAAACAGCCGTAGTAGCAGCCTTCGCGCCCGGCGGCACTGTTGACCTGGGCATAGTTACCGAGGAAACGACACCGCCGGAAAAGGCCATATCGCGAACCGCCGCCACGCTGCGAACGGCAATCCTCGATCGTGCAGTCCTCAATCACACTCTGGGTGGCGTGGCGCGCGAGCACGCCGCCGGCGTGGTTGTTGTCGTCCTCCTGGTTCACCCAATCCGTGCGGCCGCCACGCAGGGTGAAGCCGCACACACGGGCGTTGGCCTCAACCATCAGGCAGCGCATCGCGTTCGGACCACAGCCCAGGCGCGTCGTGTCGGCCGCATAATCCGGATCGACGGCGCCGAGGATGACCGTATTTTCCCGCTCACCGTCCGCCACGAGCGTGACGCCGCCCGGCACCACGGCACGCGAACGGATGTAGGGCACGGCCGTGCCCTTGCAGGGCGTCGTGTGCAGCATCCAGCCCTCCGCGTAGGTGCCCTCCGCGACATGCACCGTATCGCCCGTCTGGGCACAGCTGAGAGCCCCCGCAAGCGTGCGGCGGGCTGTTTCCGGCGAAGAGCCGAAGGCCTTGTCATCGCCGGTGGCGGCGTTCACGTACCAGTCCGTTCCGTAAATGGCCGCAATCACGTGCCCGGACAGTTCCGCCGTCGCCGTGCAGGTGAAGTTCGAATCCGTACCGGAGGCAGGCACGGGCTCGCCGTCCACGGCAAAGCCCAGGAAAGGACGCACGCCGGCATCAACGGCCACAAACGTCAACCCCGACGGGACACTGTCAAGGAGCACAAATGGCGGTGTGGCCGTTTCGCCGGGGCCTGTCACGACCGCCGTCTGCGCCCCCAGCGCCACGGCGGGAAGCACCTCCTGGTACGCACCCGAAACGGGCTTTCCATCCGTAAACGTCAGACGACGCCCGGTGATGTCACTGCACACGAAACGCCACCAGCGGTAGATGTTCACGTTGCCGAGGCCTACGGCCTGGGAGACGTTCGCCACACGACGGTCGGTTGCCGAGATGAAGCACGGATCTCCGCGCCGCGGGCTCGAGTTCGCGGGCGTAAAGCCCCACGTCAACGTGCCGGAGGTGGAATCGGGCGTATCCCTGTGGGCGCATTCGGCCATGACGATGCTGTTGTAGAGATCGAGGTTGCCGGCATACGGCACGTTGTCGCGGCCCGTCGCAATGAGCGTGCTGTGGTAGACGCGGCCGCGCTCCACGATGCCGCCCTGCGCCGTATTACCTTCGAAATGGCAGGACACCACAAGGACCGATCCGTCCAGCAGCGAATCGAAGCGCAACGTACGGTTGTTCGTGAAACGGCACCGCACGTAACGCCCGGCGAAGCCCGCGCCCGCGCGGAAGCCCACGTTGTCCGTGATGATGCAGTCCGAAAGCGAAGCGGAGCTGATGTTCTCATAGCTCGAGTCGCAGATGATCGCGCCGCCGCGCAGGGCCGCCCCGTCCGACGTGTTTTCAGCGCCGACCGAGGTGCGCCCGCCCGTGAGCGTGAAGCCCTGGATGAGGCAACTGGCCGCCGTGGCCACACAACGCACGGCATTTGGGCCACACCCGTCGGCGGCTGCGTCGGCCGCGGGGTCGGACGCCCCCACGATGAACGTCTGCTCGGCTCCGTCCACGCCCATGAGGCGCGTGTAACCGTTGCGCGAGATTTCCACGCGGTTGGCGTGTCCATGCAAGTCCGTCGGCCCCGTCCCCGAATCGTAGCGTCCGGCCTTCACCTTGATGACGCGCAGCGACGCCGTCCCCGCATCCAAGGCCGCCTGAATGGTGGCATAGGGCTTCGCCTCGCTGCCATTGGCCCCGTCTGGATCGGCGGCGGCGGCATCCACCCAAAGGCAGGTTGTCGCCCCGAGCGGTATCCAAAGGGCCGTCCCCTCCTGCGGCACCGTTACCCAGGTCTGGTCCTCCAAGTCCAGAAGCGGCCGCGCGTACTGGTCGGTATCAGCCGAACCATCGACGTACAGATCCATGCGCAAGGGCGTGTAGCTGCCGTTGGCGAGCGCCTGGACGAGATGCTGCGTGGGCCAGCAGGTCTCAAACGTGTAGTTCGACATCACGTTCGCATTCGCGCCGGAGCCCGATTCCGCGACGGGTACACCGTCGACAGTCAACAAAACGTTGTTGTTGGCGAATATTGCCCGGCCGCCCACTGGGGTCTTCACCGTCTGCACGGCACCAGCAGAGAGCTTGCCGGCCGTCCAGTCAACGGGATTGCCGTAGAGATCCTTGTCCTGGTAATTGGCGGGGATGATGTCGCGCGCGCTTTCATCGCCCGACCCCACGAGGTCACCGCCTGCATAGGGGGAATAGTCGCCGAAAAGCGGCGAGAAGACACCGGCGCCGAAGACCCGCGTCTGACAGTTTCCCGCAGCCGTGCCCGAGAAGGAGGTATGATACGTCACCGAGCCCTGCCAGGAGATCTTGGACGCACTCGTGCTGCCGCTCACGAGTGCACAATTGTACACGGTACCACTGGGGTCGGCATGCAGCAAGGTTCCGGAATTTCCCGAAAACGTGCACTGGGCGAGTTTCTGCACGTAGGCGACCACCTGCGCGCCCGCACAACGCGTGAAGAGACAGAAGAAGAGACTCGCCTCGCGAGCGCCGGAGCCGTAGTTGGACGCGTAGCAGTCACGGAAGATCGTGCGCACAGCCGTACCGTAGCGCATACCGCCGCCACGCGTGCCGCTGCAATGGTCGAAGGCACAGTCCTCCACATAGGAGCCCTGCCCCTTGGACCAATCGTAGAAACCGCCGCCGCTATTGGGACGAACATCGCCACCGGCATGTGTCGCCCCCCTGCGGAAGGTGAAGCCGCGGATTACGCTCCCCTTCGCCTCCGTCGCCAGGCAGACGCAACGCACGGCGTCTGGTCCGATGCCATGTTCGGAATCGGTTGCCGTATCCCACCGGCCCTCAATGAAGGTATCGTCGCGCGAGCCAGTCGATTCAAGCGTAATCTTCGCCGGCACGTAGATCGTGCTGAACCCGCCGTCGGTATCCGTGGTGTAACCGTCATCCGCCGTATACGTGCCGGGATCGACGCGCACAATATCTTCAGCCTTCACCACGGCCATCGCGGCCTGAATGGTCTTGAAGCTCGTGTTGCCAGTGGCATCCGCCGCCGCCGCCACGTCATCGCCCGACGTCTGGTTCACATGCCACGTCGTGGCGCAAAGCGTCCCGACGGCGCACATCGCCACGAAAAACGCCAATTGACCTTTGCCGACAAACGATCCAAACCTCATTTTCGCCACCGCCGCGTTTTCACCCTCGCCCCCTACGTGCGTCTTTTCCATATGCTTTTTTTCTTTCCGAAGAATTGCGTTTGTCATTGCCCGGCAGCCCTTTCCTTTCTGGTGGGTATTATATCTTTTTCGGGACGCTTGGGCAACTCCAAATTCCCTAAAATTAAAGAAAATTTGGTTAATCTTCCCTTCCTTTGATTTTTCCATTTCCATTGCGCCCTATAATAGGGGGGCGCAAAATGGAAAAATGACAAAATCGATTTTGGCACCTTTGTTTTTTCCACTGCCAAAATCGGCTTATCGAACAATATACCGCATAATTACGATAATTCCGCACTTTCAGCGTTTGATTTTGTCAGCGATTTTGACGACGGGGCGGAAAATTTGATTTTTCCACCCCTGTGACAAAATCACCTTCTGAAGGTCCGGCACCCCTCCGGAGAGCCGATGATCTAAAGGCCGAAGGCCGATTAAATTCTTTAAAGGCCGCAGGCCGATTTGCTTCCCCCTTCTGGCCCCGCCGATACGCCCAGGGATCTTGTGCCGCCCCGGCCCACAGGCCCAGACGGCGCGCCTTGGCGGCGTTCTGGGCGTCGTTGTACTGCGGGTCCTTGTTGTAGTGGTAGGCCCAGGCATAGCCCTCCGACACCATCTGCAGGTTGATGTTCCTGCCGCCCAGCCACACCGTGCCCAGGATGCGTCCGTACTGGTCGCGCTCGGCGTAGGTCACCTTCACGGTGGCGCCGTTGACGAGTTCCGTCAGACGCCGCGTGCTTTCGCCGCCGAAGGCCTGTGAACTCTCGGGCGCGTCAATGCCCAGCATCCGGATCTTGTTGCGCACCCCATTCGCCTCGGTCACCCAGATCGTATCGCCGTCCGACACCCGGGTGACGCGCCCCTCGATCGCCTTTTCCGCCTGTTGCCGATTCACCGGGTAGGGCGCGGGCCCCGGCCGCGCCGCCGACGACGACGGGAACGGCTTGCCGTCCAGCCGCTCCAGCACCTCACCACGCGGCGTGCCCATCTTGAGTCCCCGGTTGACGGCGAACACACACGCCACCAGGGTAAGGGCCGTCATCAGCAGCGACAATTTGCTCTTCATGCCTGCGCCTCCTGTTCCTCTGCCGCCCGAACGGCCTTGATCAGCCGCATGACGAAGCTCTTGGTCTTCACCTGAATGCCGGGCACACGGGATTCACGGGGCCCGGCGACGTTGAGCACGACACCGCGGTCGGCGGGCACCCGCCCCTTTTCGCGACATTCGGCGAGCCACTTCAGCACCGAGGGGATATTGGCGGTGGTCATGACCAGACACGGCTTCCTGTGCTCGATGGCGAACCGCCAGGTCTTCAACGTGCCGCCCGTCAGGTTGTCCGGCACCTTGAACCCGCGTTGCCTGCTGATAGAGTCGGCATGGTCGATGATCAACGTGGCATCCGAACGCCTGACGTTCTGCTCGGTGCGGTAGAGATAGTTGGGGCTGAACGCCTCGACCATCTGGTCGAAGCAGAGCGGGACCAAGCCCTCTTCCCTGCCGGCCTCGACATCGGCAGGCGACAGTTCCGCGCGCCGTCCTCTGGGGATCATGCCGCCATACGGGAACCCGAGTTCAAGTGCCGCCTCAAGCGCACCCCGTGCGCCCCGCCGCCCGACACATTTACAATGAAATTCAAATGGTCCGGCACGGGATTGGGAGCGTACCTGTAGGCTAGAGCGGTGCCTGCAAATGCACCGTTTGCGGGCCTAGTTCGCGAAGCACTTCGCGGAGACGGAACGAGAGGCGGACCAGGTAGGCAGGAGAGACGCGGGCGGGGACAAGCGATTTCGCGTGC
>JAKSOW010000158.1 GCA_024405395.1 Kiritimatiellia bacterium
CTGTTCGGCTCGCAGAAGATCGCGGGCATCATGCAGCGCCTGGGCATGCAGGAGGGTGAGGTGATGGAACACCGCTGGCTCAACAAGTCGGTGGAGACGGCGCAGCGGCGCGTGGAGCAGCAGCACTACGCCATCCGCAAGCGCACGCTTGAGTACGATGACGTGATGAACAAGCAGCGCACGATTGTCTACGATCTGCGTGGTTCGATCCTCTGCGGCAAGCCCGAGGAGGTGCACGGCACGATCCTCGACGTCTTCAACGACCTCATCGCCACGCAATGCGAGAAGGACCTCTTTGACGCGAAGAACGCGGCCCTGGAGGACTTCTTCAACTGGCTCAGCATGACCTTCCCGGTGACGGTGACGCCCGAAGAGATCACGCCGTTCCTGGGCGAGCCCGCGAAGGCCGCCGAGTTCGTGTTCGCCCGCGTGAAGGAAGCCTACGAAGGCAAGTGCGCGATGGAGGATCCGCAGGTGCTGCCGCATATGGAGCGCGGCGTGTTCCTCCAGTGCATCGACCGCGAGTGGCAGGACTATCTGCGCGCCATGGACGATCTGCGTCACGGCGTCTCGCTGCGCAGCTACGGGCAGCGTGATCCGCTGGTCGAGTACAAGCGTGAGGCGTTCAACATGTTCGAGAACCTCATGACCACCATCAAGACGGCGGTGGCCAACATGGAGTTCCGCGCGACGACGGCGGCGAACATGCGCCGCATGATCGCCGCCGCCCAGGCGGCCGAGGCTGCGCGTCAGCAGCAGCTGCAGACATCAGGCGGCGAAGAGGCGCTGGAAAGCACGATGGCCGAGCCCGAGGAGGTTCCCCAGGAACCGGCACCCGCGCCTGCTGCTCGTGCGGAGGAGCCGGCCCAACCGAAGTCGGTCAACGACGTCTTTGCGTCGATGATCAGCCAGGTGGGCGGTCGTCGCGTGGTGGCGGTGCCGAGCCGTCCGATGCCGCCGCCCGGCATGTCCGCCGTGGGGCGCAATGACCTCTGTCCGTGCGGGAGCGGAAAAAAATACAAAAAATGCTGTGGACGTGGTCAGGTTTAAGGCTTGAGATTGCCTTACACAATGACGGCGGCCACTTCGACACGCCAAGATTCAAAATAAGGAGACAAACCATGAACAACATCAAGAAACTTACAGTCGTCGTGTGCGCGCTTGCAGCCGTTTTGACGGCCGCTGCAGGTCCCCACCACCATCACCGCCATCATTGTCATGGCGCGGCCGTGGGTGCGGGCATCCTCGGGGCGGGCATCCTTGGCGCGGCGATCATCGATGCGGCGACGCGTCCTGACGTCGTGGTCGCACCTGCTCCCGTCGTGGCGGCCCCTGTCGTGGCGCCGGCTCCCGTTGTGGTGCAGCAGCCGGTCGTGGTGCAGCAGCCCACGGTCGTCTCCACCGGCCACTACGAGACGCGTGTGCAGAACGTGTGGGTCGAGGGGCGTTACATCGACCAGGTGGCCCCCAACGGCGCGGTTGTCCGCACCTGGCAGCCTGGCCACTATGAGCAGCAGTCCACGCAGGTCTGGGTGCCCTGACGATGGCCGACGAATTCTTGGTCTTTGACCATGTGACGAAGCGCTTCGGCGCGCTGACCGCCGTCGACGACGTTTCGTTCTCCGTCAAGAAGGGAGAGTTCTTCTCCCTTCTTGGCCCTTCCGGTTGCGGCAAGACCACCCTCCTGCGTATGGTGGGTGGTTTTGAGCGTCCTGACACGGGGCGCATCTACCTGGACGGGAAGGACATCACCGACGCGCCGCCGAACATGCGGCGCGTCCATACCGTTTTCCAGAACTACGCGCTGTTCCCCACCATGACGATCTGGGACAACATCGCGTTTTCCCTGCGTCTGGCCAAGAAGCCCCAGGAGGAGATCGACGAGGCCGTCGACGCCATCCTCGAGATGATCCGCATGTCGGACCATGCCTGGAAGTACCCCAGCCAGCTGTCGGGCGGCCAGAAGCAGCGTGTGGCCATTGCGCGCGCGCTTGTCGACCACCCCCAGGTGCTGTTGCTGGACGAACCGCTGGCCGCGCTCGACCTCAAGCTGCGCCAGCACATGCTGCTTGAGCTGGACACGATCCACGACCAGGTGGGCAGTACCTTCGTGTACGTGACGCATGACCAGGGCGAAGCCATGTCGCTCTCCGACCGCATCGCCGTGATGAATCGCGGCAAGGTAGAGCAGCTGGACACGCCCGCCAAGATCTACGAGGCGCCGAAGACGTCCTTTGTGGCGTCCTTCATCGGTGACACCAACTTCTTCCACGGCGAAATCGTCTCGGTGGAGGGGGACTACTGCTTTATCCAGGTGGCGGGCTTCCCGCAGATCAAGGCCTACAACGACAAGAAGCTCTCGGTCGGGCAGGAGATCGACCTCTCCGTGCGCCCGGAGAAGATCCGCCTCTCCTTCACGCCGCCGCGGCCCGAGGAGGGCGCCGCGATCAACGTCTTCCCCTCCAAGGTGAAGGACGTGGTCTACCAGGGCGTCTACACCAAGTTCTGGGTGACGTCCTCGGGTCTTCAGATCCAGTCGCTGCAGCCCCATTCGCGGTTCCTGCTCGATCAGGAGCCGATCACGTGGAACGATGAAGTGTTCGTCTGGTGGCATCCGGATGACGGCTACATGGTGGAATGCGCGAAGTGAACACGAATCCCCTGAGAACGCGGAAGGCCGAGTGGTGCCTGACCACGCCTTCGTTTCTGTGGCTGGCCGTCTTCTTCGTGATTCCGGCCGTCATCGTGCTCGCGTTCACCTTTCACGGGCACGATGCCTCGGGCGGCGTGGGCGCATGGTCGATGTCCACCTGGCGGGAGCTGGTGGATCCCGACTATCCCGCCATCGTCTGGAACACGATCCGCATCTCCTTTGAGGTGACGCTCTGGTCGATCGTGCTGGCGATTCCCTCGGCCTATGCCATCGCCCGCATGAACCCGCGCTGGCGCGCGATCGTGGCGGGATCCATCATGCTGCCGTTCTGGACGAGTTTCGTCGTGCGCGTGTTCGCCTGGAAGACGATGCTTCATCCCGATGGCTGGCTGCAGGCGTGCTATATCGTCTTCCTGCGCGTGCGCGGCTGGCTTTTCGATTGGCTGCCGGGCTTCTGCCAGCAGTTCCTGGTGTGGCTGGGGCTGGCGTCCAGCGGCCCCGTCGACCCGGCCACGTCGACCATTCTCGACTCGGAGACGGCCGTGGTGCTCGTGTCGGTCTACTCCTTCCTGCCGTTCGCCATCATGCCGATCTACACGGCTGCCGAGAAATTCGACTTCTCCCTGCTGGAGGCGGCGCGCGACCTGGGCGCGAAGAACTTCTACGCGTTCCGCAAGATCTTCATGCCCGGCATTCGGCAGGGTATTGTCTCCGCCGTGCTGATGGTGTTCATCCCCGCCATCGGCTCCTACGTGATTCCCCAGATGCTCGGCGGCACGAACTGCGTGCTCATCGGCAATAAGATCTTCATGCGGGCGATCCAGAACCGCAACATCCCGCACGCCTCGGCACTGGCGACGCTTATGGCGGTGTCGGTGCTGATTCCGATCGGGCTTGCCATGTGGTGGAAGCGCCGCCAGGACCTGCGCGGTAAGCGGCGCCTGGAGGCGCAGACGGCGCGTCTGCTCATGACGACCGCGGAAGGGGGGAATGCGTCATGAAGCGGTCGATGTTCTCCGTGGCGGTGCTGGGCTTCGTGCTCGCGTTCCTCTACATCCCGATCGTGTTGGTGGTGGTCTACGGGTTTGTCCCCAATGGCATATCCATGAGCTTCTTCGACGCGCAGGGCGGCTTCATGGGGTTCACCGGCAAGTGGTACCAACAGATCTTCTCGGGGCACTACGCCGTGCAGGCGTTGCTGCAGAGCTTCTGGCTCTCGCTCACGATCGCCGGGCTTTCCACGGTGATCTCCTGCGCCCTCGGCACCACGGCCGCCCTGGCGCTGCATCGGTGGCGGGATCGGCTGCAGTCCCTCCACCATGCTTTGGTCTACCCGCCGCTCATCATGCCGGACATCCTGACCGGCATCTCGCTTCTCATGCTCTTCGTGGCGGCGAAGGTTGACTGCGGATTCTGGACCATTCTGATCGCGCACGTCACGTTCTGCGTGTCGTATGTGGTCATGACCGTCCTGGCGCGCCTGCAGGACTTCGACGACCGCATCACCGAGGCCGCCTTCGATCTGGGCGCCGGGCCGTGGTACGCGTTCTTCCACGTGGAGCTGCCCATTCTGCTGCCGGGCATCATCGCCGGCGGCCTGCTCGCGTTCACGCTGTCCATCGACGACGTGGTGATCACCTCGTTCGTCAATGGCGCTGGCACGAACACCTTCCCCACCTATGTCTCGTCGATGACGAAGCACTCGAAGAATCTGCCGTCGGTCTTCGCGCTTTCGACGCTGATGCTGATCTTCACCTGCGTGTTGGCGGGAATCTCCAAACTGCTCACCGCAAAGAGCCTCAACAAAACGAAAGGAAAATGATGATGAAGTCACTGTCGAACACCACTTTCGCGTCCGTGTGCGCGGCGGCGGCAATCCTGGCCGGCTGCTCGGACTCCAAACCCGCCGCGGAAGGCGTGGATCTCTCGGCCCAGGCGCGCGCGGCGGCTGCGGCGAGCGGCTATGTCGCCCCGGCCAACGGCAAGGACGGCGGTGAGCTGCACATCTACACCTGGTCCGACTACATCGCCCCCGAGGTGCTGGCCGGCTTCGAGAAGGCGCTGGGCGTGAAGGTGATCGTGGACACGTTTGACTCGAACGAGGCCATGTATGCGAAGCTCAAGGCGGGCGGTACCGGCTACGACATCATGATGCCGAGCTCCTACCAGATCGCGCAGATGGCGAAGGACGGCATGATCGACAAGATCGACCATGCGAAGTGCCCGAACGTGAAGAAGAACTTCGATCCGTCCTTCGCGAAGCAGATCATCGATGCCGGCTTCACCTACAACGTGCCGTACACGGTGACGTACACGGGCTTCATGTACGCGAAGGACAAGGTCCCGGCCGGAGTCGAGGCCAACAGCTGGAAGGCCCTGGAGAATCCCGCGTTCAAGGGCCGCGTCACGCTTCTCGACGACATCCGCGAGGTGATTGGCGGCGGCCTCATGTCGCTCGGCTATTCGATCAACTCCACCGATCCGAAGGAGCTGGACGCCGCAGTCGCGCAGGTCCTCAAGTGGAAGGCCAACTCCCGCAAGTTCGACTCCGAGAGCTACAAGACCGAGGTCGCGAGCGGCGCCACGTGGGTCGGGCACGGTTATTCCACGGACGCGACGCAGATCATCGTGGGTGATGAGGACGAGGGCATGAAGCCGCGTGACGACATCGGCTTCGCCCTGCCCAAGGAGGGCTTCACGATCGCCTTCGACGAGATGGTGGTCGCCAAGACAGCCAAGCGCAAGGACCTGGCCTATGCCTTCATCAACTACATCTACGAGGGTGAAGTCGCCAAGGCCAACATGGAGTTCATCTGCGGCCCCAACCCCGTCAAGCCCGGCATTGAGCTGCTGGAGGACGACTACCGCAAGCTGATCGTGCTCGACGAGGCCACGGTTGCCCGCGGCCAGGTGCTGCAGGGCTTCCAGGACAAGCCCGAGGTGATGGAGCTCTACAACAAGGCCTGGGACCGCATCAAGGCGACCGAGGCCCGCTGATGAAGACCAATCCCTTTTATCCCGTCGCCGAGTTTCCCGACTTTCCGGCCATGACGCCGGAAGCCGCCGACGAGGCTTTCCCGAAACTTCTGGCTGATGCCGCCGCTGCGGTAGAGGCGCTGGAAAAGCACGCCGTCCCCACGTGGGACGGCGTTGTCCGTGCCCTGGATGACGCCACACATCCACTGTACGAGGCGTGGGGTATATTGGGTCACCTCACAAGCGTCTGCAACTCCGAAGGCTGGCGCAAAGTCGAGGCCAAGTTTCAAGGCGACGTGGTCGCCTTTTCGCTGCGCGTGGGGCAGTCGAAACGCTTCTATGACCTCATGAAGGCCGTGCCCGGCGACACGCCCGTGCGCAAGCGCATTCTCGCCAAGAACCTGCGGGCGGCCGAACTGGCCGGCGTGGCGTTGCCGCCGGACAGGCAGGCGCGCTTCAACGAAATCCAGACGGAGCTCGCCAAGCTCTCCATGGAGTTTCGTGATGCGGTGCTGGACGCCACAAAGGCCTTCTCGTTCGAGATCTCGGACGCCACGGGCCTGCCCGCGCAGCTGAAGGCCATGACGTCGACTTCGGGCGACCCCGAGAAGGGCCCCTGGAAGATCACCGTCGAAGACGCGGTGTATGTGCCGTTCATGAAGCACTGCGCCGACCGCGCCGCACGCGAGAAGGCCTATCGTGCCCGCTGCACGCGGGCGCCTGAGAACGCGGCGCGCATCGACCGTATTCTGGCCCTGCGCCGTGAAGAGGCGCAGCTGCTGGGATTCAAGACCTACGCCGAACTTTCCTTCGCCTCCAAGTCGGCGCCCTCGGTGGCCGCCGCCGAGAAGATGATCGCCGAACTCGCCGAGGCGTCGCTGCCGATCGCCGCCCGCGAGAACGAGGCGCTTAAGGCCTTCGCCAAGCAGACGGAGCTCCAGCCGTGGGACATCGCCTACTGGGCAGAGCGCAAGCGCGAAGCCGAGTACGCCTACTCCGAGGAGACGCTGTCGCGCTACTTCAATCTGCCCGTGGTCCTGGACGGCCTGTTCACGCTGGCGCATCGGCTCTTTGGCGTGACCATCGAGGCGGCGGACTGGACGGTGCCCGTGTGGCATCCCGATGTGCGCTTCTTCCGCGTGCGCGACGAGAAGGGCGAGGCGATCGCGCATTTCTATTTCGACCCCTATTCGCGACCGGAGACCAAACAGGGCGGCGCGTGGATGAATGAGATCCGCAACCGCGACGTGCGTGCGGACGGCACGGTCGTGAAGCCGCTGGCGCTCCTGTGCTGCAATCAGGCGCTGCCGGACGGCGAAGGCCGCGCGCTGATGCGCTTCACCGAGGTGGAGACGCTCTTCCACGAGTTTGGCCATGCGCTGCAGCAGATGCTCACGCGGGTTGACGACGTGGATGCCGCCGGCATCTCGCTGGTGGAGTGGGATGCCGTGGAGATTGCCTCGCAGTTCATGGAGAACTGGTGCCTGGACGCGTCCTTCACCGATCGCTATGCCCGCGATCCCGACACGAAGCAGCCGATTCCGCAGGAATTGCTTGCGAAGGTGCGGGCCGCCAAGAACTATCGGGCGGCCAACGCCACGCTGCGCCAGCTGGTCTTCGCGTCGACGGATCTCGAACTGCACGGCGAATGGCAGGGCGACCCCAATGCCTGCAAGGAATGCTGCATGCGCCGCTATGCGCAGCCGTTCATCCCCGAGGATCGCTTCCTGTGCTCGTTCGGCCATATCTTCGCGGGCGGCTATGCCGCCGGATACTATGGCTACAAGTGGAGCGAGGTCATGAGCGCCGACGTGTTCGGCGCGTTCGAGGAGGTTGGCCTTGCGGACGAACAATCCGTCCGTGCCCTGGGGCGCAAGTATCGGGAGACTTTCCTTGCGCTTGGCGGCGGCACGTCGCCGATGGAGGTGTTCCGGCTTTTCCGTGGCCGCGAACCGCGTGTGGACGCCCTTCTGCGCCAGCAGGGCCTGCGTTGAGGCCTCGTGTCGGCGGAATCCGTCCGTTGTGGGCGCGGAATCGCCGTCCCGAGCGCCAAAAACGCAATTTACCCTCTTGCGCAAAAGACGCCAAAAAGGTAAAATATACGATTGTGTTTTTCAGATGGGCATATTGCCCTAAACAAGGAGTAAAGACAACATGGCCAAGACGCCTAAATTCAAGAACGCGAAGGTTTCCGCGTGGGTTGACAAGTGGAACAAGCTCTGCACGCCGGACAAGATTGTCGTCGTGACGGGCACGAAGAAAGAGCACCTCGCCATTTGCGAGATGATGGTCAAGAACGGCCAGTTCATCAAGCTCGACCAGAAGAAGCGTCCTGAGTGCTATCTCGCCCGCTCCCACGAGTCCGACGTGGCGCGCGTTGAAGGCCGCACGTTCATCTGCTCCAAGAAGGAGATCGACGCGGGTCCGACGAACCACTGGATGGACCCCGACCAGATGAAGAAGCAGATGGAGAAGGCGTACAAGGGCTGCATGAAGGGCCGCACGATGTACGTCATCCCGTTCGCGATGGGCCCGGTCGGCAACCCGATCACCCAGTACGGCATCGAAGTGACGGACTCTCCGTACGTCGTCGTCAACATGAACATCATGACGCGCACGGGCGATGCCGTGATGAAGTACATCGACAAGATCGGTGACGGCTTCATCCCCTGCATCCACTCCGTCGGCGCGCCGCTCAAGAAGGGCCAGAAGGACGTCGCGTGGCCCTGCGCGAAGAAGATCGAGGACAAGTACATCACGCAGTTCCCGGAAGACGGCGAAATCTGGTCGTTCGGTTCGGGCTACGGCGGGAACGCCCTCCTCGGCAAGAAGTGCTT
>JAKSOW010000159.1 GCA_024405395.1 Kiritimatiellia bacterium
ACCGAGCCGGCAACCACGGCAAACAGCAATAGACATCTCATTTTTCGCTTGCTCCACATGTCAAACGAAGTATACCAAATATACCTAATGCTGTCAAAAGTTTCCGGGAGAAAGGTCTTTGCCCCCCAGCCGAGTCTTACGGACAGAATGGCTTTATCTGTTATCTGCTTGCGGTTATCGTGACGGACTTGCCGCTTGCCCTGTCTCGGCAAACTATCCGATAGGCCCCAGGTGCATCATCCAAATTGGTGAACACGTGGGCCTTAGCGATGCCATTCTCGGCCGCACAATAGCCAGCGCCATCCAGTTCTGCGCCCGCAGCATCGTAAATGCGGATATCCACGGGCAAGAGCGCATTCAACGGCTTGCCGGACTCGTCCAGCACCAGCATCGTCACATCAATGCCGTCTTTGTCGACCTTGGCCTTCGCCTCGATCTTTGCGATGCGGGCGTCAAGGAACGCAAAGAGCCGCCCGTCGTTGGTCGAGAATTTCACGGGGACCTCCACAACGTCGCCCGTTCGGACAAAACTTGTCTCTACCCCCCGCGACAGTTCATAAACGGCCTTGACGCGCCGTCCGGCATCTCGCACGGCCACCACACCCTCATTGGGAAGTCCTTTTTCCATCAAGAGTCCCCATTGGCCCACATAATCGCCGAAGGTCCGTTTGTCGTTAATGGCGAAGAGATAGTCAGTCTCGCCAAAGCGCCGATTGAAGACAATGATGTCCGGGGATGAGCTGCGGCTCGGCGGCTCGTAGCGTCCGGCCAGCGCAGACCTAAGTTTTGCGGCATTTGCGCACATGGCCTCCTTCATGGCCCTGGTGGCCGCCCTTCGTTCGGCAATCTTCGGGTCCGCAGACTGGTTCTCCTCCACATCCGTCACCCAATCGCTTTTGGGCGGCGGCGCGAAACGCACTGTGGGAACCGTAATGTCGGCCTTAAGCGCCTTCAGAAGCTCGCCATCACCCACCAACACGCCGCCTTTGGCCTGGAAATCGCGGAAAAGCGCCACGTGTTTGGGGGTAAGATGACGGCAATTCGGTGCGAACACAACTTTGAGATCGCCAAAACCATCCCGCTCCAGCGACTCTTCGTAGACAACCTTCGGATCGAGATTGGCCCGTTGCATGAAGGTTACCGGCGGTGCGTTCCAGCCCATCGCGAACGGCGCGCCCATCACAGTGGAAGTGAAGCTCTCGAATACGGCCACTTCGGGCTCGGCACGTCCCAACCGCTTGAACATCGGCCCCAACGGCGCAAGTACCTCCTTGAACAGACGCCGCATTTCAGGTCCCAGCCGAGGATCGGAATAGGGATACCACGTCGCCGACGTCTCCACCATGCAGGTGAAAGGATAGAAACTGTAACCGTACATGGGCTTCGCGAACATCAGCCATGTAGCCTCACACGCCACGTCCGCCGGCGTCGCCAGGAACTTCCCGCCGCCAAAACGGTCCTGCCAGGCGGGACGAGGCGATACCGCCACTTCGTTCGGCGCAATTCGGCGGCTGTAGCACATGAGCTGCGTGTGGATGACGGGCTTCTGGCCTGGTCTGCCCGCACACATCGCCAGAATCTCCTCGGCGGATCCCGCCACCGCCATAGGCTCAGGATCTGGGTATATCCACTGACTGAGCAGATTGTTGTCACCGCCCGATCCCCATCGGGGCGGACACCGCACACCAGGATCCCACAGGGTCTGGAATCCCTCGCGCCCCACGCCACGTCGAATCGCTGCGCCAAATCGGCTGAAATACTCCGGCCAACGGTCACCCCCGCTCCAATACCAGCGGTAGAAGGCCAGCACGGGATCATTTTCCGGCACAACGCCGTCAGGATATTTCTTCGTCTTGAAGGATGCCACGCGATTGGACACGACTTCCGGCGGCATGTCCAGGCCTGTCGCAGCCTTGAAACGTGCTGCATCCTTCTGGAGATCGGGATACGACTTGTCTCGGCGCTCGGAATAGGGCACGGCCAACTGAAAGGCGTCATATTCCGAGAAGGCACGTCCATAGTCCTCCCACACCCGTGCGAAAGCAGGCGCCTCATCAAAAGTTGGTTGATCATGCTTTCCCGAGAAGCCGTAGCCGATACCGGCGACTAAGGCCTCATCCAGAGCCTCGCGCAGGTGAGAAATGGAATCATTGCGTGCCGGCGGAATGTCCCTCACGAAAAAGCGCGAGCCGTCGCCAAACTGTC
The DNA here is from genome assembly GCA_024405395.1 of Kiritimatiellia bacterium. Classification (GTDB taxonomy): domain Bacteria; phylum Verrucomicrobiota; class Kiritimatiellia; order RFP12; family UBA1067; genus RGIG6720. The sequence goes on from JAKSOW010000159.1 coordinate 2,206, forward strand.
CGGTCGTCAGCCCACAGTCGGCACACTCCTTGACGAGCGCGTTCGAGTCCTGCATCAAGGCCAACATGCGGTCGCCGGGACGAGGGCCGATGCCTATGGCCGTCGTCATTTCCGCGCGCAACTCACGGCCCGATGCGGAAATCCCCTTTGCCGTCACTTTGCAGGCACGCCAACCAGGCTTCAGGCGGGTCTCGACCGGGAATCCGACGACCTGGCTTCCCCAGGCGGAAATGCTCGGCAGATGGCGGACAATCCTTTCTTCGCCGCGCGTGAGCGTCACATCAACCGCCTTGAGCTCGCTGTCCGCACTATTGGTCAGCTCCACACGGAACTCACGCTGTCCGCTGGCGCGGATGAATGCCCGAGGCGAGGCCACGGACAGATCAAGCAGACCATTCTCCACCGGCAATACAGCCACGCGGCGGATTATGCCGTCAAACTTGTACCAGTTGGGCCACACGCGGTCACCGATTTTCGTGGGCCGTTTGCCAGACGGTATTGTGCCCTTCCCCTGGCATATGTCCACCCGCCGACCCTTTGGCGTTTCCCACGTCACCTTGCCATTGGCGGCGTAAGTAAAGGCGATCTTTGCCCGAGTACCTGATGTAGACGGTAGCTCTGGACCATGTAGCACCTCGGTATGATCGCCAAAGCCCAATCGCAGAAACAACGTCCGTGCGCCTCTATGGTGGTGAACCATGACGCTCACGCCACGGCCATCCGTCACCTGGGCATTCGGCGCCTCGCCGATGTCGTCCCAGAGGTAGTCCGTGCGCCAGGCATTCGGATTGAGCCCTGAGTCGGGCAACCCGAGATCCACCTCTGCCTCGAAGCGAAAAGTCGCCGGATACGAGAAAGGCCGATCCAGGCGATAACCGCCCTCACTGCGGATGTTCGTAATCGAATGCGAAGCAAGGCCAGCCTCCGTGACATAGCCGTCACGCGCCATTTTGCCCCCGGCAGGCAATCCGCCTGTAAAGTCCCATTCCGCTGCATGCAGCCCCCAAACGGCGACCGCAGCCATCAATGCCACAAGTTTGGCCATGTCAAATTATCTGATGTTGATTTGCATGCCACGGGGGATTCCCAGGCGCAAAAGCTTGCCGTAGACGTTTACCGTGCATTTGGGCGGCAGGTTTTTCATGACCAGCCAATTGCCGTCCGGCAGATTCTCCCCCGCCTCCAACAGCGTCACCCAACCTGTGTCGGTACGCGCCCAGTTCGACGCGTCAACTTCCACTTTGGCGTGTTCGCCCACCTTCAGGGCGCCCGAGAGCGTCACTCTGCCGGAAGTCGTCCCCGCCGGACAGAACCTCAGCGTCGTCCCCGACGAATCGCACAACTCCAGATTCTTCGCCTTCAATTCGCCGCCTTCGCCCATTTCTACCTGGCCTTCGCCGGCGTAGGACACGACAACGTCCTCGGCCACCTTGAATTCGCCGCCGCGAATCCTAAGCACGCCACGGGCAGGGGCCGCCGCGGGGAATCTGAGCGGGTTCTTGCCCATATACTCCGGCGTGCAGCCACCCACGAACACATAGCGCGAACATTCAGCATAGCCGCCGGACATGTCCCAGAGGCCTTCACCACCGCACATGCCGATCACGATCGGCCGCTCACACTCGTCGACCACCTGCTCATAGTGCCGTGACGCCACCGCAACGTCAATGAAGCGTCCACCCGTCTGGTGAATCTCGCCGCGTGCGGCACCAAGGCCCAGGTAGACCATGCCATTGCCGCGGTTGGTCACCACGCCATCCTCAAGATACAGCCGGCCGATGCTGCACACGCCGCTGCCCGACAGGGAATAGCCGAACGTCAGACCATTGTAGTTGTTGGTTTCGTTGTTCGCCACATAGTGGTCAAAGCAGCCGCCTGTCATGTGGAGCTCGCCCACCGCGGGATTCTCGGGATCATCGCCGCCCTTGCCGAAAGTCGCGCTGTAGTAGCGATTGAGAAGATAGGAATCATCACTCATTTCCACGAAAGCGCGGCTGCCGTTGCCCACAGCGACGTCAAACGTACGACCAAGTCTAGCAATGCCATTCCCGGCGAGCCTCATCCCCATGACGCCGTCGGGATTGGAACGGTTGAGATACAGGTTATTGGGCTGACTGGGAGGGGTGAGTGCCGCGCCAATGTCGAAATAGCCATTGTCGGTGATTTCAAAGAGATTTGTCTCGCCAGCCCTGGAGTCGATTGACAAGTTCGGCCACTCGTAGTCTTCGCACTGAAGCCATTTTCCGTTTCCGGAAAGCCGCACGTCCACACTCTTGATGTACGGGCTATTGTACGGGGTCTTCATCGTCTTGAGCGTGCCCGCCACCTCAATGGCGCCACCACCTTGCCACGACGGCAGTTCGGCTAGCGTCAGCTCGCCGCCTGCGGTCACTACAATCCGACCACCTCGTCCCAAAGTCAATTTTCCGCCAATTGTCGCCGCAGTGGACACCTCAAGCGTCTTGACCCCGTCGTCTGCTGCGTTCGCCAACAGCTGCAGCACGTCAGTCGGCTGAGCCAATGGGGCGTCGAGTTTCACGGTGTAGGTACCGTACTTGCCAATGTAGGCCGGATTGCCGGCGGTGGGAACGCCGGCCGTCCAGTTGTCCGCCACGTCGAACTTGTCGCTGACAGCCCCATTCCAATAGGTACCCGCGCACCCCGCCACGGAGATCTTAACCGGCCCGACGATCTGCGGAATCACCGTGCCGGCGGAGCCGGCGGCACCCGTATAGTCGCCGGCAATGAGAGGCACGCCGTCAATGGTGATATTGCCGACGGAGAACGGCGGCGTGCCGTCAGCCGCCACAAGGCGTGCACTTTCCGCAAGCGAAAACACCGCATCGGCCGGGAAAGGATTCACGATCCCTGCACCGAGTTTCAGTGTACCGCCCGCGCCAATGAGGACCTCCTTGCAGGAAGCCAAAATTCCGGAAACGGTGCTCGCCGCGTCAAAGGTGGCACCAGCCGCGATCACGAGCCGGTTGACGCGCGGGAAGGAGTTTGTGCCGCCGCTGCGGAGCGTACCGCCCTTCACGGTCAACGATCCAACCGTGGTGTGCAGTCGGTCAAGGAATGTCTGCGTGTAGTCGTCGACGGGATCCCACACCAGCGAAACCTGATGCTGCAACACGGCGGAAGTGGTGGCGTCCGCCGATCCGCGCAGCGTGAGCGTATGCGGCTGATTGTCATAGCATTGGATGTGGTCGATGTTGTAAAATCCGTCCGGCAGAGGCTCGCTGTCGATACGGTTGGCCACCAGATCCGCCCGCAGATAATGGCTCTGGCAGTGCGGGTGATTTTCGGGAGTCAGATGATTGAACGACAGCACCGTGTCGCTCGAAAGCGCATCCGCCGCATCATAGCACGGACCATAGCCCCAGTTCGTGGTCAGATAGCCGATCGCATTGCTGCTCGAGTGGAAATGGTAGTAGCATTGGGCCCTGGGGGCGTCGCTGAGCGAAAGGCGTGACGCGGACACATGTCCGTAGAAGTCGACCGTCTGGCTCTTGACGTTTCCGTTGTCGAAGTTCATGCAGACAGAAAGGCCGTCCGCAACAATGTCGCCATAAAAGCCAATCGTTGTTCCTGCGGCCGGAATCGTGTCATTGCCCAGCGTCTGGCCGTCTATCGTCAGGTAAAGGTCGTTGTGGATGTCGATGGAGGCGACCCCTGCGGCACACGACATCACGCACCCTGACCCGATCAGCGTGAGGGGATTACCCGTCAACGTCACTTTGGCGGCATTGGAGAACGACATCTTCACGATGGACAAACCCTCGATATCGTTTTCGCTCGTACCCTGTGCCGAAGCCCCGAATACCAGACTGCAGAGCGAATAGGGTTTCTCCGTGGCCACCACACCATCCACCTGCCAATTGGCGGGATTGGACCACTTGCCGTCACCGCCCGCACCTGTCCATTCGTAGGTTGTCCCAACCTGATACTTGAGACGCGAAGGCTCTTGGGCCATTGAGCCCTGTCCCGGGAAGAATCGATCGGTCACCTTGTCCCAAAGGCCGGCGACGCTGTCCTGCACAGCCGGCACCAGGTCACGCACAAGCGTAGCACCCGTGTAGTCTCCCGGTGTCGTATTGCCGGCGGCCTTCTTCCACACTTTGATGCCATAGCACCTGGCCTTCGACTGATAGACAGCCCCTGAATTGCCGCCCTTGTGGGTATGGTTAGCGAAGACATAGATGCTCCAGCCGCCATCTACACCCTCCGTGCCTTTAGTACCTTCATACCCCACAGCCGTGTCAAATTCCCCCGCCGTGTTCTTGGTGAGAACAACCTCGCCATTCATGGTCAGTTGCTGCAGGCCGGCATCAAGCACGGAGGTGTAAAGCGCCCGCACCCCAGCCTCCGGGAACACCTGTGCATAAGAGGTTGCATCACGGTAGCCATTGTAGAGGCCACGTGTTGCCTGGGCGTTATGCGTCCCGAGAAACCAGATATTGCCGTAATAGTCGGATGAAGTGCTCAGCGAACACCCCATGAACACCTTGTCATTCGTAGGGTCGGTCCACGCCATGTCAATCTCGGCCTTAAGTCCGCTTTCACCCTTAAGGTCAATGTCGACATACTGGCCACCCGCACTCTCCACCCATTCGACGGGAACGATGGGGCCCGCCCAGGCACTCCATGCCGTCAACGCCAAACCTGCCATAAACCAAATATGCGGATTTTCGGCATGAGCTCTACGACGGGAAACGGCATCAGTCATTGCGGAGAACCTTTCTCCAGGAGGTGATAATGCTCTTTTGACAAACCTGAGGATACTATACCAAACATCCCCAGCAGGGTCAAAAGAAAAACAACTGGATGATTAATTCCGATGTTCGATTTTTCCAATTTTTGTTTTTCACATTTTTCTTCAAAGCCCCATACCAATATGCTATAATCCGCGGCGTTGGAACGCCCCGAGGGTCACCGTTCCGGGGGTGAGGCCGGGTTCAAGGCACCACATTGTGCCACCCATTCATTTACGCCAAGGGGACAAAAAACGCCAATCGTCAACGTCAATCACGTTGCCGGGAATGACTCGGAGACGGATTTGAAAAGGCGTCCACATCGCAAAGACGGCATTCTCTGGCTGGCCTGGTTCATCTTCAGGTCGAAGTGGCACTTCTTCTCACTCTGGGAACGGAATGATCAGCGGCGGCATCGCGAAATACTGCGTCAACTGGACAACCTCGCGACAAAGGAAAAGTCAGACACACGAAGATTCGTCCAGTTTAAATCAGCTCTGGATGAGGCCGTGCAAAATCAACTGCGCATTCTCTGGCACGTCAGCGGGGAAGACCCAAGATACGCCATGACGAAATGCGCGAACAATCAGGCAGTCAAAACTGCGATGGCCACACGCGCCGCTCAGGAACTCAGACGCGGCGTACTCAAGTCCGATGCAATAATCGACGATCTCATCAGTGAATTCCGCTGCATTCCCGGCGCCTATACAAACCCCAATGCCTTGCGCAGACAAGCCTATCGCATTCTCAAGAAATTGCGACGGGAAAAAGGCAGTCAGGACAGATAATCGGCGGCTATTGTTGACACGGCATACAAGGGGATGTCATCGGTCTTCTCGCCGATCATGCGCTCGGCCAGAGACGTCCTCAGGCACTTGCTCGGGGAAAATCGATCACGATATGACTTCAGACTCTTCGCCTGAAGATTACGTTCTGCCTTCGCCTCAAGCGGATAGACAGAAGTGGCACCCTGCACAACAAACTCCACTTCCGCCATCCCCTCATCCGTTGACCAGTAGGAAGGCAACACACCCGATGCGACCAATTCACCCAAGGCAGACGTATCACAAATAATCACATTTTACAAATGACTTTTAATTGAATTATTCACAAAATCCGAATGACTTTGAATCAAAAGTCTCACGTTTCGGCAAGGACTATCCCCATGTCCTGAAATTGTGACAAAACAGGGCACTTGTCACAAAATGTGACAAATCGTTTTTGCCCACAAAACCTCGAGATTACGGGGTTTCGTCAACATTGTCCCGAATCGATTTTGTGACAACACCCATATGTTGTCACTGCCGCGGTACACTCTTCTCCGACGGCGGACAGGCGTCCGCAGTCGGCACTGCGCGGCCGCATAGTGCATCAGCGCGAAAGGAACAGCCCATGACAAGCAGAAAACCCATCTCTCCGGCAGACGGCCCCGACATGCGCAAGTGGATCCCATTCCCCGACTCCGTGACCA
>JAKSOW010000016.1 GCA_024405395.1 Kiritimatiellia bacterium
TGGTCTTCCGCGCTATGGCCGGTTGGCTCTGGTGTCTTCGGCATGAGCCACATGCTGCTCCGGCCATGTCTCCGGGAGCTGCAGGAGAGCGCCAGGCTGGGATGCATCCTGTCATAGTGGGAAATTCGCCATTGGAGGTGATGGAAAAAGCCGAAAAGTTGCAGGTGGATCTGGAGCCACCTCTGGATACATCGCCTGAGGCTGGGCAAATCAAACTAGGCGCGGGCGCTCCCGTCAGGGATGTGGGCGCAGGTGCTGAGCAACGGACTGATCCTCCTCCGCCAAGCAGCCCTGACGAACTTGTTGCAGGAACCAGGGGGGGGCTATCGCGGCACCCGGCAAAGTCCGCGGGTAAAACCATTCCAGAAGAGGGGCCACGGGATCTTTCGCCTGTGGAAAGGGAGGCTCGAGGATTACGCATAGCCGAGATGGGGCGTCGGAAAGCATTTGTGCCCCACGTGCCGGAGCGGTTTTACGCGGATCGTACGGTCTGGGCCGTTGAGTTGACTAAATTGGGAGTCGTCACCTGGTCTTACCATGTGCTTCAGGTGGGCACTCACTCCTTTCGCGTCAACGCCTATTTCATGTTTGAGGACGGCAGAAACTGCTCGTATTCCGCCACGACTCAGAATGTCTATCCTCCCGCACCGCAACTGGTGAGGGATTGGTTGGCGCGTAGTGTAGAATCCCAGGAAAGATAAGGAGTAGTCAGTTTGGCAGAGGAAAGACGCCACCCTGGAATAGATGTCCTGCGGCCGTTTGCCATGTTGATGCTGGTGCGGAGTTTGATCTCCCGCCGGACAAGATGGAGGAGGGCAAATGGATGAGAGCCTAAAGAGGAATCCCCGTCATCAGGGACTTGATCTGGCGCGGATCGTGTTCATGTTTCTTATCGTTCTGCGGCACGGTGCTTTTCAGAGTGGCGCAACGACCCAGGGTATGGCATTGAAGGTCAACTATCTCCTTGGGGTCGCGATCAATGACTTGACTGCGGTGGCGGTAAATGGTTTTGTTCTGATATCATCGTATTTCCTGTGTCAACAGGAATTTCGGTCTGTGCGTCTGGTGAGACTCTGGGCAAGTGTACTCTTCTATTCTTTGGGTGTGTTGATGGTGGCTTGGGTGAGTGGCTTCCCCGTGACGGCGCGAATGGTGGTCGGCAGTTGTCTGCCCATCGTTACCGGAACCTACTGGTTCATCTCAGAATATTTCCTGCTTGTGGCGCTGTCACCGGTTTTAAATGTGGCTTTGAATCAGTTAAGTTTTCGTCAGTATCGGGCGCTCATGGTGGTATTGCTATTGGCGTATTCGGTCTTGCCGAGTCTGGGGCTTGACACGTTCTCGTCTGGCCATGGTTATTCGATTGGCTGGTTCATTGTCCTTTATGTGACGGCAGTGTATCTGCGCCGTTTTAGGGGGTCTCCAGCGATGGGTCGTAGCTTGGCGGGCTATGCCGTTGCGACTATGGCAACCTTTGTGTGGCTCGGGGCTAAGTTTGTACTCAAGCAACGTGGCGTGGAGCTTGTCCCTCCGGATTGTTATGATTTCCTGCCGACTTTCCTCGCATCGGTATGCCTCTTTCGTTTCTTTTCCGCAGTTGATTTGCGCTCGCGTGTCATATGCCGTCTAGTGGGAGTTCTTGCGCCATTGACATTGGGAGTTTATCTCTTTCATGACCACGTGCTCAAGCATGCATTGTGGCGTGATCTATTGGGCATTGATCGTTTTGCTGATAGTCCGCTATGGGCATTGCGCGTACTGGGGTGTGTTGGAGTGGTCTACGTGGCAGGCTCCGTGGTCGAGGCTATTCGACGGTGGATCTTCATTAAGGCAGAACGGAGATTGGGCGTATGATGTTCACTGTTGTTGTGCCCGCCTACGGGAGCGCTCCGTATCTGCCCTCGTTGTTCGCCAGCCTAGACGCGCAGACATGCCGCGATTTCGAGGTGGTGTTCGCCGTTGAGCGTAGTCCTGATGAGTCATTGGCGCTATGTCAGGGATGGAGGCCGAGGGATGGCATCCGCGTCACCGTGCTTGATCTGCCGAAAACGGGGGCCGGCGGAGCCTCACGCAATCGAGCCTTTGGGATTGCGCGTGGCCGCTATGTTGTGCCGTTGGATGGTGATGACTGGCTGGATGCCGAGGCTTTGACGGTGTTGGCTGAACGCCTCGAGGCGGCAGACTTCCCTGAGGTCGCGAATGTCACCGCACGCGTAGTTGCGGATGATGGGCGGAACAACCTTGAGCCGGCGGGCGACATCTCTAATCTTCCCCCATCCGAAGATGGCCTGCTTGTTTCAGGCGTGGAGTTCCTGCGCCGTGTCGGACGACGGGGCCACTGCAAGAACCATGGCGCACTCGTCGTGGCGCGGACTGATTTCCTTCGGGAGCGCAAACTCTATCAGCTGGAATGCATTCCAAGCGAAGATTCCGAATGGACGCCACGCGTCCTGTTGTGTGCGGAACGGGTTCTTTTTCTCGCCGAACCGCATTATAATTATCGTCGACGAGAAGGTAGCGTATCTTCTGCTGGCTCGAACCGCATCCTCTTTGCGACGGCCGAGATATGCCTCCGTCTTGCGTCGTTTTTCTCGAAGATGGATATCCCCGCCGATGTGCGCCGATCGCTCGAGAATGACGCGCTCTCCATCTTCAACTGGTATCTCTTCAATCGTACCTATGCGCGGCGCTTCAGTCGAAGTGACAGGCTCGCGGCGCTGGCGATTGTCTTTGCGGACGCCAAGACCAAGACGCTCTATCGCTCGCTCTGGCGGAGCGCTTCGCGCTGGAAGCGTCTCGCCTGGCCGCTCGTCGTCTTTGCCTGGCGTACGGGGGTGATCTTCCCCGCGACTTGGTACTTCCGGTATTTTTATTACCCAATGTCCGGGATGGTGCGAAGATGAAGCTAACGCCGGAGATCAGCTCGCGCATCGCCAACGTGTCGCTTGTCGCCGCATTGGCGGTTGTACTGCTTCATGTCGGAATTGCGAACGGACCGCCGGAGCCGGCTCTGTCCATCCGCGTCCTCCTGCGAGACTTCTCTCGCTTCGCCGTGCCGTTTTTCTTCCTCGTTTCTGGCTATCTGCTGGCTGGGCACATTGACGACCCAGGTTGGTGGCGACGGGAGATGGCGAAACGCCTGAAGTCGCTTTTGGTGCCGTATGTCGCCTGGTCTGCTCTCTTCGGATTCTATCTGTTGGTCGGGGCCGCCGTGCCGGAGATGCGCCAGACGGGCGCGTTCGACATCAATGCTTGGTGGGCGGGGAAGCGGTTGACACTTTTTGGACTAGATCCGTTGCAAGTTCCGTTGATGTTGCCGTTTTGGTACTTGCGGACACTTTTCCTGCTCGTCCTCGCCTCAGGCATCCTTGTCGTGGCGCTTCGCCGCCTGGGCGTTGGTATTCTGGTTCTTCTCGGTGCGCTCTATCTCGGTTATGCGGTGGCGGTTGACTGGAAGCCGCAGATCACGACGCACAATGCATTTGCCCTGTTACGGGTGACGCTCTCGCCAGAGGCCGTTTTCTACTTTTCACTCGGTCTCTGGCTGCGTCTGAAGGAGGTTTTCCCGTCGGCGTGCCGCGCTATGCCGCTGCTGGCCGTTGCGTTCGGGCTGATCGTCCTGCGCCAGCTGGTTGGGTCGTGGTTGCCGTATCCGCTTATCATTCCAATCGCCTTGGGTGGCGTTTGGTGCGTGGTGCCGGTGACACCATGGTCCAAAGCGCTAACGGGATTGTCCTTCCCGATCTATCTCATCCACTGGTTCTTCGTCCACCTGCTTGCACGCACTTGTCCGACGGCGGGAATGACGCCTGCCTCTTTTGGATTGGTTGGTGTTGCGATTGTGGCCGCAAGTGCGGCGCTCGGTTTCTCCCTGAGGCGTTTTATGCCGCGTTTCGCCTGTTTCCTATTTGGAGGTCGCTGACAGATGAAAGCCTTTGTCGTCAATCTTGATCGCAGTCGTGATCGGATGTCCGAAGTGGACGCCGAACTGAAGCGCGTTGGCATTGAGTACGAACGCGTGAGTGCCGTGGATGGCTCGAACCTGTCGGCGGCCGAACTGAATACAGACGTGTGCCGTTTTCAGATGTGTCGCTGTATGGGCCGTCGGCTGCGTCTTGCGGAGATAGGCTGCGCACTTTCCAATCTCAAGGTCCATCGTACAGCGCTTGCAGAAAACCTTCCTCGCTGGGCCGTCTTTGAGGACGATGTGGTTGTCGACGCCGAGGCCTGGCGGCAGGCTGTTGAGACGATTGAGGAAACGGATGAGCCAAATGTGCCCACTGTCTGGCTCCTGAATGATGGACATGGCGTTGCGGATCCCGGGACGCGAAAAGTTGTGCGCCTTCTCGGCAACCAGCGTGGCATCATGCATACGTGGGGAACATTGGGCTATGCGCTCAATGCCGCAGCCGCGAGGCGTATCCTCGAATTGGCCTGGCCTGTGCGTTACTGCGCGGACGCCTGGTCGACCTATTGCCGCAAAGGCGTAGAGGTGCGCGTTGTCTTTCCGAACGCAGTTCGCGAAAAACCGTCAAGTTCGCAGTTCTCGACAGTTCTCTCCAAGACCGACCATGGCCGACTCTGGGTGTGGTATGGGCACTTCGTGAAATTCCGTTATGTCGTCTGCTTCTGGCTCGATATCCTCGTGTATCGTCTTTGCAGATTGTTTGCGGGGAGGTGGCGATGAAGGAACGCAATAGTGGCGTCGATCTGGCCAAGGCGGTGGCGATCTTCCTGGTCGTGCTGTTCCATGTCCTATCAGTTGGGGAATCTGTGCCCCATGCGGGGCCGGGCTTCTATCTGGGGACGTACTTGCAGGCATTTTCGTCTTGTTGCGTGAATCTCTTTGGCTTAACATCAGGGTATCTTGGTGTCACAGGCCACCCTACTTTCCGCAAGTGGATGAAGCTCTGGCTGCAGGTGTTTGTGGTCAATGCCCTGATGACTGGAGTCTGCCATTTTGTGTTTGGTGCGCCTATCACAGGAATTGACATTTCCCATGCCGTACTGCCCGTGACTTCCGCCGCCTATTGGTATTTCACGGCCTACACGGGCCTCTATTGTCTGATGCCTCTGCTCAATCGGGGCATACAAGCCTTGGATCGGCGTCAGGCTTTTGCTTCTTGTGCAGGAATCTTTGCCGTCATGTCACTATCGGCCTCCATTGGCGCAAGGGATGTCTATGGAATTATCAGTGGCTATTCCGTGCTTTGGCTCATCTCGCTTTATGTCTTTGGCGCCGTCATACGCCTTCATGTGCTGCGCCTGCCGCGAATGCGCTGGTGTATCCTGGTCGCGTTGATGCTTCCTGTCCTCACGCTCGCGCAGGAGGTCGTGCTTGTGAAGTGTCCGGGCTTGGCCGCGAGATTGCAGGGGCGTGCACTGGCCGGACATTACATTTCGCCCGTGGTGCTGTTCGTGGCCTTGGCGCTTTTTTGTGCGTTGCTGCAGTTTCGGCCGGAGTCCGGTCGTGTCCGGAAAATTACCGCCTATTTCTCGTCGACGGCATTTGGCATCTATCTCTTTCATGATCAGTCTACATTCCATTACGGCGTATGGGGCGGGAAATTCAGAGACTGGGCTGAATATGGAGGGAATCATCCTCTTGCCTGGTGTGCGGCGGTTATTGGAATTGCCATCGTAACTTACCTCACATGTTCCCTGTTGGAACGCGGCAGGCAACTCGTCATGGGAAGGATTTCGAAGTGAAATGTCTGCATATCGTCTACGCGACGGATTCGCGCTATTTGTTCCCGACGCTTGTGGCGGCGGCGAGTGCCGTGTTACACGCAAGTGACCGTAGGCGGATTGCCATTGACATCCTTGACTGTGGACTCTCCGAGACGGAGTGGGCGTCTTTCGTGGAGGGCTTCCGGCGTCAATTGGGAACCGACTTTGCGTTGACACGCCATCTCATCGACATGCAGGCCTATGATGAGTTCAAGGCTTGGCACACCAGCCGCGGCATCTATGCGCGCCTTGACATCCCTCAGATTCTTCCGAACGAAGACTGGTGCGTCTATGCTGATGGTGATACGCTTTTCACATCCGATCCGCTCGCACTTGCGGAAGTGTTTGACCCCACCTACGCCATCATGGGGCACCTCGATGACAATGTGGACATCCCCTGGTACGGAGAACATGGTTTCCGACTGCATCCGGAGACGCAGATCTGCGCGGGATTCATATTGCTCAATCTGGATTGGTTCCGCCGGAACGATGGTACGCGCAAATGCTTTGAGCTGCTGAGTCATTACCCTGATATGCCCTATAACGACCAGGATGCGCTCAACATCGTCTGCGAAGGGAAGATTGGTGTGCTGCCCGATAACTGGGGAAAATTCACCTACAACACGAACAGGGAGACCGTTCCAGGTTGTTTCCACTACGTCTCCGATCGCCCGTGGGAGTTGGGGACGAACGGTTTCCTGCCGTTGCGGGGTACTGACGTCATCTGGTACCGCATCAAGGCATTGGCGACTGGGGCGGATGCGCATTCGTGCCCAACGACAACAAAGGTCCGCTACTTCCATGTGTGGGCCAAAACCGCTTTTGTCAAGACCGTCGTCATCCTCCTCAATGCCCTCCCGGGTCTGCGCGGCCGCTTCTCGCATAATCTGCGTCGCACATGGTCTGACGCATTCATCTCCCGCTTTCTGCCCCGCTCATGAAAGTCGATTTCGCCAGAAACGCAAAACGCAACATGGTGGCCGGTTTTGTCAACAAGGGCCTCATGATGCTGTTTCCATTCCTCAATCGGACCTTGTTTCTTTGGCTGCTTGGACCAGAGTATCTTGGGCTTAATGGCTTGTTTGGCTCCGTGTTGGGTGTGTTGTCGCTGGCGGAATTGGGATTCGGCTCCGCCGTCGTCTGCTCCATGTACAAGCCGATTGCCGATGACGACAAGGAACTGATAGCAGCCTATCTGGCCTACTACCGCAAGGTCTACCGTGTGATAGGCGGACTCGTGTTTGTGGTGGGCCTGTCATTGCTGCCGTTTCTTTCGCGGCTTGTGCATGGTGACGTGCCGCCCGATGTGAATCTGCACATGCTGTATTTCATCCATCTCGTCAACACGACGCTAGGCTATTTCCTTTTCGCCTACAAGGGGGCGCTCCTGTCGGCCTATCAGCGGGAAGACATTCATTCGCACATTCGCACCGGGGTCTCCATGGGCCAGTATCTGGCGACCTTCGCCATACTCGTGCTCTCTCGGAATTACACCTATTACGTGCTGACTACGGTTGTGTTTACGGTGGTGACAAATGTCTGCATTGAGTGGCAGACGCGGCGACTGTTCCCCGAGATCTTTCCCCGCGGTGTTCTGGCCTCGGACAAACGTCAGAAGGTCGTGGCGGACGTAAAGGCGATCTTCCTTCATAAGATCGGGTCCGTGATCTCCTATTCGGCGGATAATCTGGTGATCTCGGCGTCTCTGGGACTTGTCGCAATTGCCGTCTATGGGAATTACTATTATGTCTACACGGCTGTGGGCGGCATTGTCTACGTGGTCTTCAACTCCTTGACGGCGGGATTCGGCAATACCATCCGAACGGAATCTGTGGCCGACAATTTCGCGCGCTTCATGAAGGCAAACAGGCTATCGATGCTGGTCATTGCCTGGTGCACGGCGATGATGTTGGCCCTCTACCAGCCGTTCATGCGCGTTTGGGTTGGTGAACAGAAGCCCGAGCTTGTCCAGCATTTTCTCACGCCGGTTTTGATGGTCGTCTATTTCTATGTCAATGAATCGCGTCAGATGCTGCAGACGTTCAAGTCCGCAGCCGGGTTGTGGCAGGAGGATCGGTGGAAGCCCATTGTTTCAGGTGTCGTCAACCTGGCGTTGAACATCTCGATGATTCGATGGCTGGGGCTGGATGGGGTCATACTGTCCACGGTTTTCGCTTTTCTTTTCATTGAGATTCCTTGGGAATCCGCTGTCCTCTTCCGCTGTTATTTTGAAAAGAGAGCCGAGGATCTTGGCTTGTACAGGCGTCGTTATTGGAAGTTCCAGGTTTATGCCGTGGTCGGGACGGCGATGTTGGCCTTGCTGACGTGGGGGATGGCATGGATTATTCCCATGGGTGGGATTCCGGGACTTGTCGTGAAAGGCCTGGTGGCCGCCCTCTTCGCCTTGTCCTTGTTGACGGGAACGTTCCTGTTGCGGCGAAGGTCATTCTTGCCTCAGGGCGGCAGTTTGTGATATGATTCTTCATGTGAGGTGTGAACTATGGATTTCAATCCCATGAGACTAGACGGAAAGCGCATTCTGGTGACAGGTGCGTCTTCGGGCATTGGCCGGGCCTGTGCGATCTATGCGGCGCGCCTGGGTGCTGTCGTAATTCTGACTGGCCGCCGTCTGCAGGCTTTGGAGGAGACGCGTACCGCGTGCGCAATAGACGCGCCGAGCCCTGTCGTCCTTGCCGGTGATCTGGCCGATGTGTCATTTTCCGGATCTCTACCCGAGGCGATTCTGTCGGCCGCTGGGCCTTTGGACGGATTTGTCCATGCCGCCGGGAATGGTCCGGCGATCCCAATAGGTGTCGCCTCGGCGCGCCTGCTGGATGAGTCCATGAAAGTGAACTACTGCGCCTTCATGTTGCTGATGCAGGCTTTTTCGAAGAGAAAATTCGCCAATCCGGGTTTTTCAGCCGTGGCGGTGTCGTCGATTTCCGCTGAAGTAGGTTGGGCTGGAGGTGCACTCTATTCTGGAAGTAAAGGTGCGCTTAGTTCGGCAGTGAGGTCGTTGGCGATAGAGCTGGCGCCTAAAGGCACACGCGTCAACGCTGTGTGTCCCGGGTATGTGAAGACGCCGTTGTTCGAGGCTGTGGCAGGATCCGGCATGAGCGGGGACGAGGGGAAGACCAGACTACTCGCCAAACAGCCTTTGGGACTTGGCCAGCCTGAGCAGATCGCCAGTGCCGTATGCTTCCTCTTGAGTGAGGCGGCTTCATTGATTACGGGTGTGAATCTGCCGGTGGATGGTGGGTTTTCTGCCCAGTGAGGGAGACCTCTCCGATGATTCGATTTATGTCCCATTTGTCTCGGGGAGGATTTCTCTTCTTGGTGATTACGCTGTTTGGCAACAGCGCCTGCGGCGTGTCGTTGGGACTTGGGATTCGTGAGAGAATTGATCAGGCATTGGCGCATGACGGCACGACCTCGGATTGGTCTGGTGTGGCATTGACGCCGTCATTGATAAGGTTCTCCTGTCGGCAGATAGGAGAGCCTCGGCCCGATAATGTCCTAAGGAAGATTCGTGATTTTCGCAGCAAGTGTACGGCCTACTGGCCGCGTCCAATCGGCATTTCCCGGCATGAGAAAAAGGGACGTTACGGCGTGTGGAATGCTGCGGATGTTGAGCATCAGGTTTGGTTGCGCACAGAGCAGCCCATGAAGGAAGGCGAGACGCGGGCATTTTCATTGCCGGATGGGAAGAGGGTCGATTTCACTTACCATGCGGCTGCGCCGACGCCCATCATCAAGAGCGACCAGCTGGGGGACGGTGCCACGGCGGAGGCGAAATATGCCTATGTGGGGGAGTGGGCTGGTACGGGAGGTGAGGCAGACCTGAAGGTAGGGGCTTTCGCCTTGATTGATGAGCGCACGGGCGAGGCTGTTTGTAGGGGAATGGCCAAGCGACGGATGGCGGATACATTGGCGGAGGGTGTGACACCTTGGACGGGCGAGACGCCATGGGAACTGGATTTCTCCAAGGTTTCGACTCCTGGCCAGTATTACCTGGAGGTCGAGGGCGTAGGTCGAAGCGATTCATTCCCCATTAGCCGAATGTCGCTCGAGCACGCTTTGGGGGTGCATTTGGAGGGCATGCGGCGGCAGCGGTGCGGTATGGGGTGCCATCAATATGCTTTCCGTGGCAACTTCCCGGCTGATGATCATTATGGTACTTTAGGCGCCGCATGTGATTATGGTTTCTTCGATGGCCAGGGTAAGCGGGCCAGAGATGTTGTTCACTTTGGGGTCATCAGGTCAAACGCCGACACGTGTCGGAACAATGAGAGTGTCAGGGTGGAAGGGGGCTGGCACGATGCGGCCGATTATGATCGGCGCCCATACCATCTTCAGGCAGTTGGCGATTTTGCGGCGGTAGCTTTGCTGAGGCCGGCTTGCACGAACCTATTGGAAGAAGCCTTCTGGGGACTACGGCATTTGCTGGCCGTGCAGGAGGCGAATGGCGGCGTGGGAACCTGGATTGAGACGCTTGGACATCCCGGCCCAGGTGAGGGACCAAATTCCGAGCGCAAGGACCATGATTATTTTATCTCCCGGCCAACCCGTAACTCAACATTGGAGTACGCGGCCTATGCGGCAATGACCGCCCTGGCCGTACGTGAGCAACTGGTACGTGATGAGGAGGTGCGTGCAATATGGTCGGCACGTTATATCCTGTTGACCAATTCGGCTGTGCGGGCATGGAATTTTGCCATAGACAAGAAAAGTGGTGTCTCGTGGACGGTGAATTATGGCGAGAAGGTTCTGGTCTATCGTCCTGACAATGAACTCCGAGCCGATATGCTGGCCAAAGCCGGGGTGGATCTTTCGCTGCTGACGGGCGATGATGCCTTTCTTGAGCCCGTTCAGCAGAATCTGAAGCGGGTGGCCCAAGCCATCCGCCTCGGCTCGAATTGGAAAGCAAGCCCACTGATCTTCATAGAATTTGATCATTTTGAGCGTATGTTGGATGGTTTTCTGCGTGTTCCGTGCAAGGACTATGTGCGCAAAGTGACTTCAGAGGCAGATGCCATCGTTGATCAGCTCAATTCAGCCTGGCCTTATCGCGCGCCCTGGCATGCGCCCCAGAGTTGGCATGCGCGGAAGATGGGATGGGGCTTTAATCTCCCCTTGACGCGTGCTCGCGTTCTGATTGCCGCCCACGCCATGACTTGGCAGGACAAATACATTCAGGCCGCCTACCTGGCCAATGATTTTCACAACGGGGCCAATCCTGAAGGTGAGACCTATACGAGCGGATTGGGCATCCGTTCAACCGAGCGTTACCTAAATCTTGAGGGGTGTTATCCTCCAGGCATCACGCCCTTTCGGCTTAGCTATTTTGTGGAACCGAAATGCGTGGCCTGGGCGTTGCCGGACGGATTGGATAAGTTGTGGCCCATTTGGCGACGCTATGCCAATGTCGAAATCGGTGCAATTCGCAGCGCGGAGTTCTCCGTGTGGGAGACGATTGCACCAGCGGCGGCTGTGACGGGATATTTGGTTGACTATGCGCGCAGGGAGCAGACTCGGTAAATGAATGTCATCTGCAAGGGCTGATTATATGGTATAATACCCAATCGCAAGTGGCAAAAGAAAGGATGACACAATACGATGATGGCAATGGCGATGATGCTGGCAGCGGCCACGATGACTGTGGGGCTACAGAAGGCGGCGACGCTGATGACGGGACAGCAGAAGTTGACTTCCTCCCAACGCGTGTCGATGCTGGCCAATATGTCGCCTGAGGAGAAAAAAGCCTGTCTTGTGGAGCATGAACGGGTTGGCAAGGCGCTTGCCGAAGAATTTGGCTTTGGGATGGGAAAGGATTTCGAGTCCTACAAATTCTTGGGGGCACAGACGAATGCCAACCTGGTACTGCCCAAGCCCGCGTTGGGTTTTGCTGAATTCCTGCCAATTGTCACGGAGGAGAAGTTGTGCGGACTCTATTTGAAGCAGATTGTGCCAGGGGATGAGAAGGGCCGTTTCTCGCGTGAGCTTTTCGAGATGGCCCGCGAGACGTCGCGAACAAACCTGGCCGAACGACTGATTTTGCGGATCGATGAATTGGGGCTCTCGACGAACAACGTTCCCCACGCATGGCGCATTTCGTATGAGCAGTGGCGCGAAACGCTGGTCCTGCGCATTTGCGATGAGGAGTTGAGCCTTGCTCTGCTCGTTGCAGCAGAGGAGAAGGACAAAGCCGACGCGGCGGCGAAGAAGGCGGCGGCGCAGCATGTTGTTCGGGAAGAAACCGGGACTAGTGCAAAATAATGGATGCCGGAAGAATAGACATATTTGTCTTCGTCGATGCGCTGGGGTGGGACGTTGTCGAGCCAACGGACTTCCTCTCGGATGTACTGCCGTATCGGCGGTCCATGCGGATGCAATTTGGTTATTCGTGTTCGGCGATTCCGACGATCCTGTCGGGTAAACGTCCGGATGAACATGGGCATTTGGGGTTGTTCAGTTTTGCGCCGACGAGGTCGCCTTTCCGGACTGTGGGGCGCGTGCTGCGCTGTTTGCGGCCGGCGTCGTTTTGGAATCGTGGCCGTGTGCGGGGCTGGCTGTCGAAGGCCGTCAAGAGATGGTTGGGCTTCACCGGTTATTTCCAGCTCTATCAGGTGGCGAGTGAGAAGCTGCACTATTTTGACTATTGCGAAAAGCGGGATTTGTTTGTGCCCGGTGGTATGGAGGGGGTACGGAATCTGGCCGATGAACTGAATGCCGCAGGATGTAGCTGGCACATCAGTGACTGGCACTGTTCGGACGAGGAGAACCTCTCGCGTGGCGTGAAGGAAATCGAGAAGGGTACGCGTTTCATCTTCCTCTACGCCAGTTCGTTTGATTCCCTGCGGCACAATCATCCCGCTGGCGTAGCCGATCCGGATGTTCGGGCGAAACTGGACTGGTATCGCACGCGCCTGGAGCGTCTTGCCGCGGCAGCGCGCGCAAGTGGGCGCCCCTGGTCGCTGACCGTCTTTTCCGACCATGGCATGACGCCGCTCACCAAGACGCTAGATCTCAGGTCTGCCATTGAGGCTACTGGGCTGACTTTCGGGGTTGATTATGGTGCCTGTTATGATTCCACGCTGTTGCGTGTTCATTATCTGAAGCCAGAGATTCAGGAAAGGATCCAACAAGCCCTTGTGCCTTTTACAGGGGATGGGCATTGGCTTTCTGAGGACGAAGAGCGGCAACACGGCATCTGGCGTGCGGACAGGGCGTTTGGGGACGCCATTTTCCTGGTCAACCCGGGTATTCAGATTGTGCCAAGCGATATGGGCCTGAAACCGTTGGGCGGGATGCACGGATTTGATCCGGAAGAATTGCATTCACAGGCCGCTATCCTCTCGACAGAACCCATCCCCGAATGGATGACGGGCGTCTATGATTATTTTAAACTGATGAAGGAAACACTAAACAAGGAGTAGTACCCATGGAAATCGCCATTGAAGAAAAGGGCAATCTTGTAAAGGCCACCATCTCGGGACGTCTTGTCGCCTCTTGCTCAGAGGAACTGAAGTCGACTATTGGCGCGAAGATCGAGGGATGCCCCAATCTCCTCTGTGATCTCTCCCAGATGTCGCACATCGATTCGTCGGGCCTGGGTGCGCTTGTCCATTTGCTGCAGAAGTGCAAGGCCGGCGGCGGCATCTGCCGGTTGGCGTGTCTGCAGCCTCATCCGCGGATCGTCTTTGACATCACGAAGGTCTTCCGCGTGTTTGAGATATTCGATACGGTCGAGCAGGCCGAGAAGGCGTTTAGTTGAGAATTGCCCACATCGTCAGGCGCTACTCGCGCGCGGAGTGGGGCGGTACGGAGACGGTCGTCTGGCACACTGTCGAAGAGCAATTGGCGCGTGGCCATGAACCGCGCATCTTCGCCACATGCGCACTGCAGCCTGAAGTGCCCCAGCAGGAGCAGAGCGATGCGCAGCTGTCGACATATCCCTATTTCTACCCTTATTGGCCAATGCCAGCGGCGGATCGGCTGGCGCTGGACAAGAAGGGTGGGAGTCCCTACGCCCCTGCGCTCTTCCGGGCCGTCCGGGATTTCCACCCCGATTTGATTCACATTCACGCCGGCGGACGGTTGGCCGCTGCTGCCGTAAGACTGGCCGAGCGGATCGGTGTCCCAACCGTGATGTCGCTCCATGGCGGGGCGGCTGTTGTCCCGCAGCGCGAACTGGAGGAGATGCTGCGTCCCCTCAAGGGCAAGTTTCCCTATGGCGGAATTCTGGATCGTCTCAGTGGCCTGCATTTCGATCCGCTTAGGCGCGTTGACGCCATTGTGTGCATCTCGCGCGCGGAGGAGCGCCGCCTCAATGAGATCTATCCGGGCCGGAAGATCCGCTATGTGCCCAATGGAGTGGCCGCTGCGCCAGCGGTTGAGCCGCTCGATGCTTCGGCCGCGCCCACGATTCTCTGCGTGTCGCGCATTGATTACCAGAAGAACCAATTGGCGCTTGTGGAGGCGCTCGCGAAGTTGCCGCCGCCTACCCGCCTGGTGCTGGTGGGCCCTGTCACGGCCTCCTGGTATTGCGACCGCATACTGACGCGCGTCAGGGAATTGGGCTTGCAGGACCGCTTCTCGCTTGTGCGTGGCCTGCCGCCCGGCAGCCGGGAGCTGGAGTCCGCCTTTGCGCAGGCCAGCGTTTTTGCCTTGCCGAGCGTCCATGAGCCTTTTGGCATCGTGGCCCTGGAGGCCATGCAGCGTGGTTTGCCGCTGGTCTCCTCCAACGTGGGGGGCTTGCCGGATTTTGTCGTTGACGGCGAGAACGGACTCCTGTTCGATCCGGCGGATGTGGATGCGCTGGCGCGGGCGCTTGGCCGTGTGCTAAATGACGCATCCCTTGCGCTGCGTTTGCGTGCCGCAGGTCGTGTGACGGCCGAACGGTTCGCCTGGCCACGCGTGATCGACGATCTGGACGGCGTCTATGCCGAAGTGATGGCGGTGGGGAAGGTAGCATGAAATTCTCGGTCGTCATACCCGTGTATAATGGAGAGCCGCATTTGGAGAAGGCCGTGCGCAATCTCCAGGCACAGTCTTTCCCGTACTGGGAGGCCGTGATCGTCGATGATGGCTCGACGGATGCCACGCCCGCGCTGGCCGATCGCCTGGCGGCGGAGGATGCGCGGCTGCACGTCATCCATCAGCCGAATGGCGGCGTTTCCGTGGCCCGCAATCGTGGTCTCGCCGCGGCAAAGGGCGATTGGATTGTATGGTTGGATGCAGATGATTCCTATGTCGATGGTGCCTTGCGGCGCCTCGCGATCCTGGTGGACGCCCATTCGGATTGCGACGCCCTGGTGATGCCCAATGTCGCCGATCTGTCGCAGGGGGCGACGGCGGCGCAGGAGATGACGCAGGCACAGGTGCTTACGGGCCCCGAAGCCTTTTCCTGGCTCTACGTGAATCCGGCCACATGCGGCATGTTCTGGACGTGTTGGCGCTTTGTGCATCGTCGCACGGCGGCATTGCCGCAGTTCCGCCCGGGCGTGATCCACGAAGATGTGGATGTACTGCCGCGTTATGTGCGAGGCCTGGACAAGGTGGCACTGGCGGATGAACGGCTCTATCGCTACACCGAGGCGCGGGAAGGTGCGGCAACTCAGCTTGTCACGCCGCGTCGCGTGCG
Source organism: Kiritimatiellia bacterium (assembly GCA_024405395.1). Taxonomy (GTDB): domain Bacteria; phylum Verrucomicrobiota; class Kiritimatiellia; order RFP12; family UBA1067; genus RGIG6720. The sequence goes on from JAKSOW010000016.1 coordinate 15,374, forward strand.
TGATGCCCTGGATGTGACGGCCAATAACTTTGGCCAGGGTTTTGACGGGATGCTGGCCTACAATCTGTGGGGGTTCTACAAAGCTGCGAAGGCGTTCCCCGAGCCTGAGCGGGGTGAGATTCTTGCGGAGTTCCGGCGTCATCGGGAATGGTTGGCGGCTGTTGCGTTGCCGCGGCGGACGGCCTGGCTGAAGAGACTGTATGCGCGATTCTTCGTCTAGGAATGCGGGGCTGGATCTCGCGCGCAATCTGGCCATCTTTCTGGTGATTGTGCAGCATGTCGCCTTTCTGGGTGGACTGGGCAATGAGGGCATGGGCCTGTTGCACAGATTGCAGGCGCGCTTCCTGGAGGCGCTCTCGCAAAGCTGCGTCGACATCTTTGGGATCTTGTCGGGCTATCTGGGGGTACGGGCAACAGGATGGAATTGGCGGCGTTTCTGCGGATTGTGGCTGCAGGTGTGGACAACGGGCCTTCTGGTACTGGGCTTCTGCGCTTTGGTGGGAGGCGTGTGGCCGGCAGCATTCTCCAATGCGCTGCCGTGTGCGGATGACTGGTTGACTGCCGCCTGTCCTCTGATGCGCAACGAATACTGGTATTTCACGGGCTATTTCTGTGTCTTTCTGCTGGCCCCCGCGATCAACCGTTTCCTTTTCGCGCCAGGTCGCGCACATCTCGGTTTTGTGGCGGCGGGCGTTCTGTTTGCCTTGGTGTGTGGCACGACGGTCTTTCCGGGCGGTACGGGCTGGCTGCCGTTGGCCAAGGGGTATTCCGCTACCTGGCTGGTGTGCCTCTACATTTTCGGGGCGGCGTTGCGTCAGGGCGAAGGCCATCTGCCGAAGATCCGTCCTGGTCTGCTCTTTGGCGTGGCGGCGGGCGGCGTGTTGCTGACGGTGGGACAGCGTGTGCTCATGGCCAGTTTCCCCGCGATCAAGGAACTCTTTGCCGACGAGTGGACCTTGAGCGCCTATACGTCGCCTACCGTGGTTCTGACGGCCGCCGCGCTTTTGCTGGGCTGCGCGCACCTCAACCCCAAGAATCCCGACGCGTGCGTGTGGTCGGTCAATGCGGTGCTGGCGCCAGGGGCCTTTGGCGTCTACCTTCTGCATGTGCAGCCCTTTTTCTTTGATCATGGTTTCAAAGGTACGTTTGCATTCCTGGATCGTGTTCCGGATGTGTGTTTTGGCTTGGCGGTTCTGGGTACTGCGGTTGGCTGCTGTCTTGCGTTCGAGCTCTTGGAGTGCCTGCGTCTTAAGCTGGCGGCGCTTGGCGTTTCCTGTCTTCGGCATGGGGGATCACGTTCATGAAAATACTGTTCACCGGCGTTTACGGGCATCTCTATGGCGGGCTTGAACGCTTCGCCGAACGGGCGAAAGCCGCACTGGAGGGCCTGGGCCACCAGGTTGACGCGGTGGGCGATCCTCCACTGGAAGCGGGAGATTACGATTTTGTCCTCATGCAGAAGATCCCCCCGACAGTGGAGGCTCTTCGGCGGCTTAAGGATCAGTATGGCGAGCGCCTGCATTTCTATGCGCACGATCACGAGGCCTATTGCCTACGTCGGCATTACTATGATCCTTTTCGCCGCAATTGCGCGCGCACCTACTCATGCTTCCCGTGCCGCCTGTGTGCCGCCGTGACGCGTCCGCAGTGGATTATGCGTGCGCTCACGCGCGACATGCTGGCTTTTCGTGATGAGCTCAAGACGGTGAAGGCATTTGTTCCGGCAACCTACATCAAAGACAACCTCGTGCAGAATGGCTGGCCCGCTGAACGGGTAAGAGTGCTCTATCCGCTTTTCGTGAAGCCGGATCCGCCGCGTTCAGACTTTATGCCCGATAAGCGGTTGCGCATTCTCTTCATGGGGCAGCTCATAGCCGGGAAGGGTGTGTCGGTGCTCATTGACGCGGTGCGGCTGCTGAAGATTCCCTATTCGTTGACTGTCGTCGGACGCGGCCGCGATGAGGCGAGATTGCGCAAGGCCGCCACGCCTGACGTGAAATTCGAGGGATGGCAGGAAAATGCGCAACGCTATTTCAGCACTGCAGATGTCTGTGTGGTGCCGTCACTTTGGAATGAGCCGTATGGAACAGTCGGTGCGGAGGCGCTCTCCCATGGTGTGCCAGTCATCTGTTTTGATGTTGGAGGCCTCTATGATTGGCTGAAGCCAGGTCGGACGGGTCTTTTCCCAGCCACCCCCGATGGTCGCACGCGGACGGCCGAGGCCCGAACGCCGGCTTGTCTGGCGGCTTCTCTTGAACAGATTGCGGTACCTGAGAAACTGATGAAGATGAGTGTTGGCGCGACCGAGATCGTGCGTGAGCTTTTTGACCCAGACCGTTTTATTGCCGATTTGTTGGGCTTCTGAACGAGACAGTCGTTGATATTGTTCACTTTTCTGAACAATTCGACAACTGGCTGGGGGCCGGTTTTTTTTGGTATAATATGGCCATGAACGAGCAACAAACAGGCGGTGTGCCGCCCCGCAATAAACTGAAACTGTGCCTTCTCGCCGTGGCGGCGGTGCCGTTTGTGGTGAAATTCGCCTATTTGAATCAGGCTTGGGTCTCTTCGCCTGTGGATCGGGCACGCTTGGGATTGTGGGGTTCGGCGGCGTTGCTGTTTGCCGTCGTGGCGATGATCTTCAAGCTGGTCAAGCGCTTCCCCACGGTCAAGCCGCTGGTTCAGTCGCGCTCATTGAAGGTTCTGCCGCTGATGGTGCTGATGTATGTGGTGGGGCTCGTGCTCGACATCAACGCCGTTCAGCTTGTGGCTTCAGTGGGCATCCTGTGGTCGGCCGCATGGGCGCTGTACGGGCGCGAGGCCGGGCTTCTGCTGGTCCCGGCGGCGGCTTGTGCCATCATGGCCGTCCCGGGTTCATCCTATTGGTTGGGCAAGGCGGTGTCAGGTCTCACGGCACCTTTGTCGGTTGCCTATACGCCATCCTTCAGCGCAAAGTCTCAGGTGGGATATATCGGCAGCGAAATACCGGCCAATGACGCCATGAGCCGTTTTTTCCGTACGTCGAAGGCTCGCCAGTTCCGTTATGCGTCGCGCAGCAACGAAGTGGCTGTGTTGGCGGTGCAAATCGGCAAGGACATCCACGAAGTGCATCCGGCCACGCATTGTTTGCGGTCGTCAGGATGGTCGATTCTCTCCGAGGAACTGCGGGATGTGGCGTTGCCTGGCTGCGAAAAGCCGATTTCGATGACGGAGGCGTTGGCCTCGAATGGCTCGGGACGTCATCTGCTGATGTGGGTGTGGTATTCTTCGGAGAAGGAATCCACGGGCAGCTTCATCCGCTTCCGTCGTCTTTATTCCGCTGATGTTCCGTGGCGCACCTATCAGGTGACGACCTATGTCGGCGATCATGACGACATCGAAGCGGCACGTCGCACGATGGCGGCGTTCCTGTCGGCCAGGAAGGATGCCCGGTGATTGAATCGCTGACATTGGCGCTAAGCTATCCGTTGCGCCTCATGGCGACCTATGGCGCTGTTGGCATCCTGAAGCTCTGCGGCGTTGCGGTCACGGCGGACCGTACTCTCATCACGGTGGGGGCTGACGGTTCGGGCATCGCGGTGACGGATGCCTGCAGCGGCATTGAGCAGCTCTTCGCCTTGGTGCTCATCGGTGCGGTCTTTGCGTGGATGATGCAGCGGTCTTTGGTCTTTCGTGCAGTGCATTGGGCCTGCATTCTGCCTTCGCTGGTGCTGGCGAATACGCTGCGGTTGGTCGTGACGGTGGCGCTGTACCTGGCGTATGGCGATGTGATTCTCGGCAATGCCTGGCATCATGGGCTTGGCTATGCGCAAAGCGTGCTGGTTCTGGTGTTCCTCTGGCTTTTCGGGAAGGGACTCCGGCTGGCTGATGAACCCGCTGCAGACAAGGTGGTGACCGCATGATCTACGAGAATGAAGGACGGGTCCTGCTGCTTGACGACGAACGTCTGGTTCGCTTTACGATTTCGGCCTGGCTGAAGGCTTCGCATTTCGAAGTCACGGCGGTGGCCAGCGCGGAAGAGGCACTTGCGGAACTCAAGAAGGGCGGCTATGACGCTGTGCTGTCGGACGTGATGCTGGGTGTCGTCGACGGCTTCATGTTCCGCGACACCGTGCGCGGCTTCAACAAGAATATTCCGATCATCTTTCTGACCGCACTCGTCAATTCCCCCACCAACCGTCTGCTGGAGAAGGTCACGGCCGACGTCAATTCCTACTACGCGGCGAAGAATTCGCGGCGAGAATATCTGCTGGGGCGCCTGCGGCAGGCCATTGCCGCCTATCGGGCGGAACGGGAGTCGACGGCGCTGAAGAGCGCAATGGTCAAGAACCTCAACATTGCCGCCCGTGTGCAGAATGCCCTGCTGCCGCAGATCATGCGCTACGATGCTAATGTCTTCTACAGCGTCTTCTGGCGTCCGCAGGCCGTCGTGAGCGGAGATCTGTTCTGCTGGTTCCCGCAATCTGACGATTCGGTCGTCTTCATTCTGGGCGACATCGCGGGGCATGGCACGCCGGCTGCGCTGGCGATGACCGCCGTGATGGCGCATCTCAAGAGCCTGAGCGAGTCGGGCGGCGTGAGGGCTCATAAGCCGCATCAGATCTGCCAGGAGATTGACGGCTATCTCCGCAGCAATCTCCGTGACATCACCTACATGGCGGGAACCGTGGTTGTGGTCAATTTCCGCAAGAGGCTTGTGCGTTACATGAATGCGGGTGGACTGGAGCCGTTGTGTGTGCGGCGCAGCGATGGCGCCTACCTGGAGCTCAACCCGGAGAAGCGTGGCGGCGTGCCCATGGGGCTTGTGGACGGCACGGTCTATTCGGAGGACGACGTCGTCGAGGCCGATCTGCCGGAGGATGCGCTGCTTTGCCTCTACTCTGACGGCTTTGTCGATCTGACGACTGACCTGCAGGGCGAGAATCGCATGCCCAGGGACATGTTCTTGGAGGTCGTCGGCGAGCTTGTGCGCGGGGCCAGCGGCACAAGTGACATTGGCTCGATCCCGTATCGCCTTGCGTCGGTGATGAAGGACATGGGCTATGTGCATGCTCAGGACGATGAGACCTTCTGCATCATCGGCGCGTCGCTCGCGAATGAGGCGCGCTTTGTCTCTTCGGTGCCGCTGAAGGAGGCGCAGTCGGTAAATGAGCTGATTGACCGCGCGTCGCAGTGGGCCTTGGCGCGAGAGTATTCGGATGACGTCGTTGCGCGTCTTGAATTGCTGCTGAGCGAACACCTCGAGAATATCCGCAAGCATGGCCTTGATGATGACGAGCTCAGCCGGGAGGTGGCTGTTCTCGAGATGCGGCCGGCCGGTGACAACCTGGAGATTCTTGCCTGGGATCGGGGCGAAGCCTACGAAGGGGACTTCTCGGAATTTGCGCCGCATCCGGACTTGACCCTGGATGTTCAGAACGACAACATGGCGACAAGTGGACGGGGCCTTGCGATTGTCCGCAAGATCTGCCGCCGAGTTTCCTATGATCGTTTTGAGGGGCTCAACAAATTTACATTTACGCTAGGTGTGTGGGAGTGACGCCATGATGAAGGAATGTGCCAGAAAATGGCTTTCTGAGCAGTTCGGTGATGCCGAGGACATAATCAAGGAAGTCTGGACCGAATATCTCAGCACGACGACCGAGCGCATTGAGGAGGCTCGGGCAGCGCTGGCGGCTTTTGACTTTCCGTTGCTGGACAGTGTGGCGCATCGCCTCAAGGGCAATGCGCTGATGGTTGGCGACCAGCCTTCGGCTGTCGCCGCCATCGAGTTGCGCGATGCCGCCAAGGCGTCCGAGTCTGATGCCGCCGCCAAGGCTATTGAGACGCTTGCGGAACTTGATCGGGAAAACCACGCATGAATCTCCCAGAATCCTCCAAGAAGATTCTGGAAAAGAGCCTGGGCGGAAACGAGGCCCTGGAACAGGCCGAGCGGGCGCAGGCCGTCCTTGAGAACATCTTTGTCGGCGTCTGGTCCGTTGAGCTGGACGAAGGCAAGCCGCCGCGCATGTATGGTGATGCCAGAATGCGGGAGCTGTTGGGCGTGGCCGACAAGCAGCTGACGGCGGAGGAGCTCTACCATGCCTGGTTTGACCGCATCCATCCGGATTATGTTGCGCTGGTCGAGGACGCGGTCCGTCAGATGGTGGATGGGAAGCACGCGGAGGTTCGCTATCCCTGGATCCATCCGACGTTGGGCGAAATGATGGTTCGTTGCGGCGGCCGTCGGAGTCCCTTCTACAAAGGGGGCGTGCGCGTCTCCGGGGTCCATCGCGACGTCTCGGCCCTTTTGAGTAATGCCTTGACGGCCCATGCGGATGAGACTCCTGTCGAAGCCAAGGTCGAGACGCGCCCCTCCCTCTTTACGCGCGACTGGGAGAGCCGCGTCAGCCGGCAGTTCTGGGAAGAGATAAGCCGCATGACGCCCGACCCCATCTTCGTCCTGGACGCGGAGAACGAGTGGCGTTGCTGTTACAGCAATCCGGCACACCAGGACCTTGTTGGCGTTGATCCCACCAATCGGACCCTCCAGGAGAATTTTGGCTCCAGCCTTGGTGCCTCCATGATGCGCGAGAATGAGAAGGTTCTTGCGGCGGGAGCTCCTGTGCAGGCGTTTGAGGCCCTCTACAACGCCACCAAGGGCGGGCGGCATTACCGTATCGCTAAGGTTCCGCTGGTGTTTCCGGATGGCCATCGGTATGTGCTTGGGCACGGAACGGATGTCACGGAGCTTTATCTGGCGCATCTGCAGACGCAATGCCACTTCGCCGTGCAGGACGCGGTGAACCGTGATGAAGACGCCTCCACGGCCCTGGAGAAGGTGCTGGACGCCGTGCTGGAGACGACGCCCTGGATTCGGCGGATCCTCTATCGGAGCAGGAACACGACACAATCCTCGATCTGCTGCCGCAAGGAAGAGGGGCGCATGGCCGCAGTTCGTGTGCAGGACGGACTGTTGGAGGATCCCGCCTGGTGTGCCTATCTGGACGGCTTGGACCCCAAGTCCGTAAAGATCTGTCCAGACGTCTCGCAGATTCTTCCCAAGGCCATGGACTATGGTCTGCATGCCTGTGTTTCTTTCTGCATTGAGCACAAGGGTGCGTTGCTGGGGCAGATGTCGGTGTTCCTTGATCGTCGTGCACCGCGTGAGAGCGATGTGGACGCGCTGGTGGCGATTCTCTCCGACGTGAGCCTCTTCTATTATCGCCGCTATCGGGCGCGTCTCGAGATCGCCGAACTGGAGCGCGAGCGAAGGGCGCTGGAGGAACGCCGCCGTCTTGAGATGGAGGCGCTTCTCAAGGAGTCCCAGGCGGCCGAGCGGGCCAAGAGCTTCTTCCTGGCGTCGATGTCGCATGAGATCCGCACGCCGCTCAATGCGCTTCTGGGCCTTGCCGCGGAATTGGACCATGATGACGTCACCAAGGAGCGATGCCGCGAGTATGCCCGGACCATTGGCACGGCGGGCCGGGCGCTTCTCAATCTCATCAACGACGTCCTGGACATGAGCAAGCTGGAGGCCGGGCAGATGCGGATCGTTCCGGCCGAAACGGACATCGGTGCGCTGTTTGAAGAATGTCGCACGATCTTCGGGCCGAATTGCGTCAAGAGCGGACTGACGATGAAGGTCTCGGTCGCTTCGGACATGCCGGTGGTCTCTCTGGACCGTGGCCGTATTCGGCAGATCCTCTTCAATCTGCTGGGCAATGCCATCAAGTTTACGCCAGCGGGTTCGATTACCCTTTCGGCGACAATCCGCCCAATCGCCGAAAATCTCGGCGAACTGCATCTTGCGGTGGCGGATACGGGTGTGGGCATTGCGGCGGAAGACCGTGAGCGCGTGTTTGGCATGTTTGAGCAGGCTTCGGGTCTGCGCGGCACGCGCGTGGCGCAGTCAGGAACGGGGTTGGGGCTTGCGCTTTGCCGCCGTCTGGTGGAGTGCATGGGCGGCAAGATCACGCTTGAGAGCGAATTGGGTAAAGGCTCTGTCTTCACGGTAGAGCTGCCGAATGTGCCGATCATTTCGCGCAAGGAGAAGGGGCCGCAGGGCTTGGCGGCGAACACGAAGCCTGCGGTGTCCTATGCCGGCCGTGTGCTGGTTGTGGATGATGTGGCGCTCAACCTGATGGTCATCAAGCTGATGCTGCAGCGCGCCGGCATTGATCATGTGGTGGCGTCCTCGGCGGACAAGGCCCTGGAGATTCTTGAAGGGGATCCACACGTGACGGCGGTGTTGACGGACTTGTGGATGCCGCACATGTCAGGCGTCGAACTGGCGACGCACATTCGCGGGCGGTATGCGGGCAGAGACCTGAAGATTGCCGCCGTCACTGCGGATACCGACATCGTGGGCTCGGACGACGCCAAGGTCTTTGACGCCGTCCTGCTCAAGCCGGTGACGGTGTCGCAGATCTGTAAATTCCTTGGCGTATAAAAAGAAACCGTCCACCGTGTGGTGGGCGGTTCTTTCATTTCCTGCTCGCAGAGCGTGCTCAGTTGCGGCTGTTCTGCTGTTTGCGGATGATCTGGAGACCGCGATCCTCCGGGAACAGCTTCAGCGCATTGTCCAACTCGCTACTCAGCAGCACGCCGCGGCTCGCCTTGGCCAGAATGGAAAGGCGCAGAATGTCCACATCGGGACGCTGCGGATCGTAGATGGCGTTGGTCAGCCGCTGAATGTGCTCAAGCGTGATCTTCTCCGGAAAATGTTCGGACAGATAACGTTTGACGACGGCACGCGCCTGTTCCAGCAACCTGGAATCGGACTCTTCGGAGTTGACGATCTCGTCAAACGCGCGTTCGACAGCCTCTGCGTCATCACCATTGGCGGCACATTCAAGGGCCAGAAAGCGCGCCAACGGGGACTTTACCTCGCCATTAAGGGCCGTGATGGCCTCAGACAGAAGCGCCTCATCGCCCCTTTGCCAAGCCGACAGGGCATCGCAATAATGGGCCAGCACAATTCCCAGCCGACCCGGCGTCCCCAGCGCGCGCGCGCGGCACTCCTCAAGAATGTCCGTGCGGTGTGCCCAAGCCGACAATTCGGCGGTCTGCTGAATCAGGGCGGCGCTGGTGAAGCGCGTAAGGTACGTGCGTGCCAGCGTAAGGGCCTGATCGGGGCGGCTCGCCTTGAGCTGCGCCTGGATGAGGAAGGGGGTCGCGGCGAAATAGTTGAGGTTTGTCGCCTCGGCAAAAGTCGTCACTGCGAGCGTATTGGAGCCTGCGCGAGCGAGATCCACACCCTTTTTGATGAGTGCCTCGCATGCGAGCTCGTCCTTGGTAAAGGCAAAGGCAACAGCGCCACTGTTGGTGGTTGAGGCCAACGTCTCGAAATCGCGCACGCGCACAAGCGCATGCTGGTATTCCGCCTGATAGCGCTGCTCAAATGGATTGAGGGAAATGAGGCGCCGATAAAGCTTCACCGCGGCGGGGTGATTGCCTTCCCGGCAGGCCCTTTCCGCGCTGGCGCGCACGGCATCCTCATTGTTGACGTCCTCGCCCCGATTGTAGACGAGCAACAGAACGGTGAACGTCGTAAAGGAAGCGAGAAGCACTGCCCCCGTAATCAGGAGCAGTGCCAGCTTTACCTTATGGTTTTTGGACTTCACTTCGCCTTCTTCTTTCCGCGAAGCTTGGCCACGCCAGCCCCAAGACCGCCAAGCGCGAGCATCGCCAACGCGCCAGGAAGCGGCTGACCAGCCGGCGCGTCACCGCTGCCGCTGCCCGCCGCAGTGGTCGTCACGTTGTTGATGGGCATCCACTCGTCCTTGCCGCCGCCGTTCTTGTCGAAGGCGATGTAGGTCGTTCCGTGCTTGGTCTCAAAGCTCCAGTCACGCACCAGACGGCCATTGTTGCGGTCCAGATAGAACCCCACGCGGTCACCGGCCTTGAGCGCGCCCAGGTCGACCTCACCGTGGTTGATCTGCTTGCCGAACATGGCGTTGTCGTCAGCCGCCTCGTTGATGTACTTCTTCAGGGCGTCTCCTTCGAGACCTTCCGGATAGACGAAGAAACCGACCTTGCCGCTGTTGCCGATCGACTTGAAGTCTGAGGTGAACTTGAAGGAATCAAGATCTTCGTTGATCTGGATGTATGAATACCCCTTGGCGTCATTGACGAGGGCGTACGCATCTTCTGCCTTGGCTGCCATAAGGGTCAGGGCCGCTGCTGCTACTAAGATTGCTTTATTCATGATTTGACTCTCCTTTGTTGTGTTGACGGCGCATATTGTAGCACATCCTGCCTGCGCGTGGAACGTTGTTCACAAAACTGAACAATTATGTTATACTGTGGGCACATGGCAAAAAGGCAGACAGTGCAGGAATGGCTATCGTCCAGGCGCGGAAAGAGCAGCGTGAAGGTGCTCTGCGGCATTCGCGGCGTGGGCAAGACGCGGGCATTGGCCGCCTGGCGAGATGACTTGATAGCCGGGGGATATCCGGAGGAGCGCATTGTCTGCATTGACGCCGAAGAGCCGATCTTGCGCCGTCTGGTGACGGCCGATGACGTCTTGCTCTATTTGTCGACGCAGTTGCCGCCCTCCGGGCCGGTGACGCTGCTGATTGAGGAGCCGACTTCCTTCCGTGATTATGAAACGGCTTTGGGCGAGCTTCTGGGGCAGCGCCGAATTGACATCTATCTGACGATTTCTTCGCGACAGCTGGCGACAGGCGGGCTCTCCGATTATCTGCGTGGAGCAGTTGATGTCTATGAGCTCGTTCCGCCCAAAGAGGGCAGCTCTGGGCTGGATGAAGCCTCTTCGCGCGCGCGATGGAACGAGATATTGTTGCGTGATGTGTTGCCGGCACGGGGCGTGGGAGAGGCCAATATCGCCGAGCGTCTGGCGGCTTATCTGGTGGATTCGGTGGGTGATCCGATTTCACTGCGTTCGATAGGTTCCGCCATTTCGCCCAAGGACAAGCGTTTTTCGCCCAATACCATTGAGGCGTACCTTACGGCATTTGAGAATGCCTACGTGCTGGAGCGGTGCTATTTGTGGGACAAGGTCGCGGAAGAGCCGTTCAAGCGCGAATACCGGGTCTTCTTCATGGATCCGGCTCTCTGCCGCGCCCGATTCGGCATAGCGCCTGATTTCGAGCGCCGAACCGCGATGAACGAGGAATGGCTGGCGCTACGTGCCCAATATGAACATGTCTATTTGACCCGAGATGAAAAAAAAGGTGGTCGACTGGTCTTCATGGGGCGTGACGGCGTGCGCCGCCGCAGTCTGTAACGGGACACCGAATCCGCAATCCTTACATATATATTGTCTTGGCTGAAGCCGTCACCCCCTCATCTGTTCGCAGATGGGGGTTTGTTTTTGCATGCAAGGCATTGTCTTGAGTCGACCAATCACTATGGCCGCTTCTCCCGATTACCTTAAGGGAATTTTCGTGAATGGAGATGAAGAGGCAGGACGAGAAAGTGCAGTGAAGGCAGTTCTGCATACACTGACGAAAAGGCAAAACGTGCAATATGTCGTCGTGTGATGTCATTGTTTCGTTTATGGCTTGATTGAAGCCATTGGAAAAGGATTTTGTTCATATTTTTGGACAAGGACAAGGGGCGGCGACTTAAGTTGTATACTATGCCCCGATTGCCCGAACGAAGGATTGAAAATGACGAAAAACATCAAGAAAATGCTTGCGACCGCCCTGGTGCTCTTGGGCGTGGCGGTTGTTGGCGCTGCGCAGGACGATGCGCTGATTGCTTTTTCGACAAAGGGTCCCGATTCCTATGCCGATGGTACGCCTGTTCTTGAAGGTGAGGTCTATGCGATCGTGTGGGCGCGAAACGGCTCTACGTTCCAGGGCGTTGATCTGAATGGCCAGGTTGTGGATGCCGCCAACAATGAAGTGATCGTGGCGTTGCCGCTCGCGAAGGCCAAGCGCAACGGCGATGTGCATTGTCCGCTGACGCTTTTCCAGATTGACGCGTCCTTTGCCGCCGCCCATGCGGATGGCGAGTTTTCGTTGGTGCTCTTCGATACGCGCGTGGCGGATGGCCAGGGCGGCCTCAAGGTGTCCGGCAACGCGCATCAGGTGCAGGGGTGGGGCGAAGTCGCCAAGAGCCGTGTGAAGGCGATCGGCGCCAGCCTCGTCGCCCTTACGAATGTGGGTGACGCCAATGGTACGATTGCGGCGAATGCCACGGCGGTACCGGCGGACGAGACGATTGCGCAGCCCAAGATCACGGGCATCAGCGTGGCCAACGGCTTTGTCAAACTTACGGTGGCGTGCACGGATCCGCGTCTCCTCTACAATGTGGCGGCGGGCGATGCGCCCAACCGCCTGACCAATCGCCACGCGGCCCCGGCCCCGATTCAGGGCGGCAAGGTGCGGATGCGCGAAGTGATCGTCGTCCTGCCGATCCGCGACGACCAGAAGTTCTTCAAGATTGTGCGTAACTGATTCCACAATGAGAGCCCTCGCTGTAATATTGGTTATCTTCTTGACATCTGCATGCATGTTGCATGCAGATGTGGGGGATAATCTTATCGTATGGATGGTGGCTGATCCTTTGATTGAGGAAGTTAACGGGGGGGAGCCGGTCAAAATGGCCGACCTCTTCGGGCGTGGAGGCGAAGCCGAGGGTGTTGGGGTTAATGCTGTTCGCGTGAAGATGACGGGCGCAGACGGCATGATGACATACCTTAATCTCGACAGCGAGGAAGGTTGGCAATCGTGGGTTGAATTGCCGGGACTTGAGAAGCGGGGTGGAACGTGGACTGAAGTTTGGAGCGCAGGCCCGACATTTGCTGATATCTCTGGATATACGGCCACAGCAGGCGATGCCTCGTTGTCTTTCATGATTGAAATTGGAAACTATTCGAATGATGGAAATTGGATTGTATTGGCAATTTCAGAGTCAGCAACTCTGGGTGAGTTGAAGTCACAAGGCTATGTGCTCGCAAGTGCGTTGGATATGCAACAGGATATTGAGTGGACAGGTGGCCATTACTCGATTCCCGAGCCCACAAGCGGTTTGCTGATTTTGGTCGGTGGTGCGTTGTTGGCCTTGCGGCGAAAGCGGTGTGCGTACGGCGAGGATGGCTCTAAACGGGAGACTGATGCATGAAAGACTCGGGATCGATGAGGCGGACGTCCAAGAGCGACTTACAGCCCAAGCCGGAGGTACGGGCTCTGGTGGTTGATGACCAGTCTATTGCACGTCTGATTCTGCGATCCTGTCTGAAGAACGTGGGTGTGCACGACACCGTGATGAAAGAGGATGCCAAGGAAGCGTTTGACGGTTTGGAGGGCAGTGCCGTCAATGTGATCTTCACCGATATCCAAATGCCGGGTTGGGATGGCCGGCGGTTCGTCTCCGAGGTGCGTGCCCATCGTAGCTGGTGCCAGTTGCCAGTGGTTGCAGTGAGTTCGCTGAAGGAAGATGAGCTGAATTGGCGAGAATTGGGCTTCTCGGCATATATGCACAAGCCCTTTACGGTTGCCGAACTGAAAGCTGTACTCGATAAGGTGTTACCCACGTATGTAGCTTCCGCGTGCTGAGTGTGCCTGCGGAAATCGCCAAGGGTCTCATAAATCCCCTCAATAGGTCTCAGAATTCCCTAGCATGGGTCTCAAAAATCCCTTTTAAGGGTCTCAAAATTCCCCCTCCCAAGGCAATCCACTGTGCGATGCCTGCGGCATTTATGCGGCGCTAATGCGGCGCTTTTGCGGCACTTATGCGGCATTTGTCAAATCATAATTGTTATTCTTTGAAACATATCGCGCAAATCATGAATATTAGGGGGTGCTGGTGGAGAATGGCCGTGGACTGTCCTGCGTGTGGCGCATGAAGTACCGATTAATGGAAGGAGCCAAATACGTGGAAGAGCCGTTTTGGGGGGAGATGTCTGCCGATCGGGTGAACAAATGATTTTTCATATATGACTTTATTCATGGAATTATACTTGTTATGTAATTTATGGCGGTAAAAAGTGGGGGCTGATGCCAATTTGTTCATATTTTTGAACAGTAGGAAAAAGGGCGATCTGAAAGCGTATACTATGTGTTCATTCCGAAAGGAGGGTTTTGAATATGCTGAAAAACATCAAGAATATACTGATGGCCGTGCTGGCGCTCCTGGGCGTGGCGGTCGTCCACGCGGCGCAGAACGATGCGCTGATCGCGTTTTCCACGAAGGGCCCCGACCGCTATGCCGACGGCACGCCCGTGCAGGTTGGCGAGGCCTATGCCCTCGTGTGGTCCCGCAACGGCTTTGAATTCGCGGGTGTGGACATGAATGGCCAGGCGGTCGACCCGGCCAACAACGCGGTGGTGGTGGCGCTGCCCCTCGCGAAGGCGAAGCGCAATGGCGACGTGCACTGCCCGCTGACGCTCTTCCAGATCGACGAGGCGTTCGCGGCGGCCCACGCCGACGGCACGTTCGCGCTGGTGCTGCTGGATACGCGTGTCGCGGGCGCGAACGGTGCGCTCGTCGCGACCGGCAAGCTCGGCCAGGTGAACGGCTGGGGCTTCGTCGAGAAGAGCCACGTGAAGGCGATGGGCGGCTCGCTCGTCGCGGCGACGAACGCGGGCGACGCGGAGGGCCGCGCGCAGACGACGGCGACGAGTGCGGTGCCGGAGGGTGAAGACATCCCGCAGCCGAAGATCACTGGTATCAAACTGCAGGGCGACTACGTGGTGCTGACGGTGACGGGCACGAGCCCGCGCCTCCTCTACAACATCGCCGCCGGCGCGAAGCCGGGCCACCACGCGACGCGCCACGCGGCGGCGTGCGCGGTGCCGGGCCACGCGAACCGCGGCCACGAGATCACGATCGTCGCGCCGAAGGTCGCCGGACAGAACTTCTTCCAGGTTGTGAGGAACTGAGCATTTTATGAGGAGCAGAAACATGAGAAAGTCATCCCTGTCGATTGTGTTCGCGGCACTTGCGTGCTGCGGTTTCGTGTTTAACGCACAGGCGGCGCGCTATGCAAAGTTGACTGTTACTGCTGGCGAAGGAGGTACTGTTGCGGCGAGCCAGAGCAAAAACAGCGCTGGAACCTATGGAAAGACGGCCACAACGTCTCCAAGCTACACGAGTAACTATGGCAACCCCAGTTTGTTCACGACATACGCGTTTGCCAAGGCCGATACGGACTATGTGTTTATGGGGTGGTCAGAAAGCAAAGGGGGAACTGTGACGTCGACGGATAATCCGCTGACTGTTACGATTTCTGTCTCAAATTCAAACAACACATCGGGGAAGGCCGCTCAAGCCGCTCGTTACGCCAACTTTGCGAAGGCCGTCTGCAAGGTCGATTCTAAGCCGTATGCGGATGTTCAGCAGGCAATGAACGACATCCAGAACGGACAGACGCTCACGCTGCTGGCCGACTTCCCGATTCCGATGGAGGTGCCGATCGCAAAGAACATCACGATCGACGGCAATGGTCACACGCTGACGCGCACGTCCGCGACCGCCAAGTTGACGATCTCCGCTGCTGTCACGCTGAAGAACATCACGGTCGATGGCCAGAATCTGGTTTCGCAGAACGCGCTGTTCGACGTGACGTCGGCGGGTACGCTGACGGTGCAGAACGGCGCGGTCATCAAGGACTGCAAGGCGACGTCCGGGAACGGCGGTGCGATTCTCAACGCCGGCACGGTCAAGATCGCAGGCGGTACGATTTCGGGTTGTTCGACGACGGGCCTGGGCGGTGCGATCTACAACAATGCCGGCACGATCACGATGACGGCCGGCACGATCGACGGCTGCTCGAGCAATGGCGGCGGTGCGATCAACCAGCAGGGGAACGGCACGACGACGATTTCGGGCGGCACGGTGAAGAACTGCACGGCCGGTACGGGCAACTCGGGCGGCGTCGCGCGCATCGTCGGCGGCACGTTCACCATCACGGGCGGTACGTTCACGGGGAACAAGAGCACGTCGAGCTCCGGCGGCGGCGCGTTCTTCCTCAACACGGGCACGCTGAACATCAGCGGTGGCACGATCACCGGCAACACGGTGACGGGTGCGAACGCGACGGGTGGCGCGATCTACTGCTACAGGAACATGACGGCCCTCAACTTGAGCGGTTCGCCGAAGATCACGGGTAACACGAACGCGAAGGGCGAGGCGGACAATATTGCCGTCAACGACCAGACGGCGAAGGTGGTCCAGTCCGGAAATTTGACGTCGGGCGCGGAGATCGGCATCCACTTCCCGGCCGAGGATCCGGATGGGGTTGTTTTTGGTGCCACGACTTCCTCCTACACGGGTGCGGAGAAGTTCTTCTATGACGGCGACACGACGCTGACGGGCGTGAAGCAGGGCACGGCGCTCGCGTGGCCGGTGCGCGCGGTCGCGCAGATCGGCGCCACGAAGTATCGCACCCTGGCGGAGTCCGTGGCCGCCGCGAAGGACGGCGACACGATCGAGCTCCTGACGAACGTCAAGCTCGACGCGGACGTGACGATCGACAAGAACGTCACGCTCACCTCGGCCGCGGGCAAGAGCTACACGCTCACGCGTACGGCGGACACGCAGCTCAATGTCGCGACGGGGGCACTCACGCTGACGAACCTTGCGGTTGACGGTGCGCAGATGGCGGCGACGAAGCCGCTCGTGAACGTGGCCGCGGGGGCGACGCTCAATTTGACGACGGGTGCGCGCGTGACGAGCGCGACGGCGGGCGGCATCGCGGCCGCCGGCACGGTCAACGTTTCGGGGAATCCGGTTGTCACGGGCAACACGGCGGCGGGCAAGGCGAGCGATCTCGTCCCCGCGTCGGCAAATGTCCTGAACCTCGTCGGCGACTTCACGGGCTCGATCGGCGTCCTGTGGCCGCGGGACGTGGCGGGCAAGGAGCTTTCGGGCCGTCCGTTCGGCGCGGCGACGACGTTCGCGGGTGCGGAGAAGTTCTTCTTCGACGGCCAGTCGGGCGTCATGGGTGCGATTTCCGAAGACGGGCGTCTCGCCTGGCCGGAGATCAAGGAAGAGGTCATCCCGATGGGCGATGACGCCGTCGTCTATGAAGGGGCATCGTCGGCGACGACGCTCCCCGATGGTGATGTCGTGCTCGTCTTCGACGATCCGTCGAAGCTCAATACCTTCACGCTGCCGAAGAACGCCAAGGCGCGCATCCTCGTCGTCGGCGGCGGCGGTGCGGGCGGTTCGATCGGCATGGACGTCAATGGCGCGGCCGGCGGCGGCGGTGCGGGCGGCTTCATCGACCGCGAGCAGACGCTGGATCCGGGGACGTACACGGTCCAGCTCGGCGCGGGCGGCAAGCGCGTGCAGACGGTGGTGCAGTCCTGGGTCGGCGATGACGGCGACTACTCCTGCATCAAGCTGGTCGATGACATCGTCGCGCTCGCGAAGGGCGGCGGCGGCGGCGGTACCGTCAAGATCGGCGGCAACGGAACGGAAGGCGGTTCCGGCGGCGGCGGCGCCTGGTACGGCAAGGCCCTCGTGGGCGGTCTCGGCACGGAAGGCCAGGGACGTGCCGGCGGTACGCCGCAGGATCAGGACCACGGCGGCGGCGGCGGTGGCGCGGCCATGGCCGGCGGCGTGAATGGCACGGCCGGTACGGGCAAGACGAGCGACATCACGGGTGAGGTGGTGACATACGCGCAGGGTGGCCGCGGCGGCGACAAGGCGGATGCCGCGTACGAGGCGAAGGCCGGCGCGGGCGCGGGCTTCGGCGGCGACGGTGCGGTCAAGGGCTTCGGCGGCGCGGGCGCGGATGGTCTCGTGATCGTGCGCATCCACAAGCTCTTCGACTATGTCAAGGTTCCCTATCCCGAATATGTGGATGACTTCGTCTGGGAGTCGGGGAAGACGCGCACGGCCTTCGATCTCAACGCGCAGAACGCAGAATTCAAGGCTGCGATCGCGGAGCTGAAGGGGACGAATTCCGTCACCTGCACGGGTACGGATGACGACATGGAGGGCCTGGGCCGCTACAACTTCGTGCTCTATCTGAACGACGGCTACATGTGGGAGGACGGTTCGCTTGATCCGTTCGGCGCCACCTGGCGCATCAAGGACCCCGCCGTCATCGGCAAGGCGTCGATCGACGTGAAGAAGACGGTGTCCTGGACGGAAGGGGCCGACGCGACGATCTCCATCGACGTCCATTCGACGCCCGAGGCGAAGAAGGCCACGCCGAACGTGCTCTTCATCGCCGGTCTCTGCAGCGCACACGGCTTCTCTCAGGAGGTGCTGAATGCAGCCTTCGACGCGGTGACGGCAGTCGCCAATCTCGACTACTACTTCTACAACAAGACGACGGATACGCCTTCGTATACTGGCTCGCTGTCGGTTGGAGAGAAGTTCAACAAGACGATCAACATGGAATCGAACAACCACGGATGCTTGTATGGTTTCTACGATGCACTCCGTAAGGCCCGTTCGTCCGGCAAGACGTATGACTACATCATCTTCGCCTTCGACCGTACGAAAGTTGCAACGGACTTCCCGAATAGTCAGCCTACGGACGAAGCCAAGGTGGTTGAGTGGCTCAAGCCGTTCTACGAGAAGAACGCGGTGATCTGGCTCGTCGATAACGATCCCGTAGACGATACAACGCACACGATCACCCAGACGCCGTGGTTCCCGAGTCAGCTCGTCTACCAGTCGGGTGGTACGAACGGAAACAAGTGGAAGTCCCTTTATGACTATGCGCGTGATGTCTCCAGCATCACGGATACGGCTCGGACTTTTAACGCGTGGCGCGCTTTGATGGGTGTCTTCTGCCCGAGCAAGTATAGCCAGTGCACAACGACGCGTTACACCCAGAACAGCAACCACATCATTGCCAACAGTAAGGACACGGTTGCGACGGAAGCGCAGACACGGACGCGGGTGAGCAACCTGGGCGGCGATGCCATCGAAAATCAGGTCGTCTACAACAACGCGAAGAACGTGGCGACAATCATCGCCGAGGTCATCAAGCCGGTGATCCACACGGTCGGATTGGACGACAACGTCTGCGTGAACATGGGTCTTGACGTGAAGGATGCATACGGCGAGTGGACGACGAACGAGACGACGATGGGCTGGAAGCCCCTGACGGACACCGAGTTGTTGATCACCGAGACGGGCGTGTCGATCGAGCTGCCCGGCATTCAGGACGAAGCGTGGATCCACCTTGACATCGCCGTCGAGGATACGGGCCTCTTCAAGTCGAGCATCAATGCGACCTACAACGAGCGGACCGGTCTCTGGGAGAAGGATCCGAACGATGGTCCCGTGACGGTGCAGCTGACCCCGAAGGGCGGTACGAAAATCGTCGCCCAGGACCAGGCGAAGACCGAGGTTGCGTGGTCATACGAGGCGTTCAAGATCACGGGCGAAGTCGTCCATGGCGAAGGCGAGTTCATCATCAACGGCTTCATCGTGGACGAGGAGTCCGGTATCGACTTCAAGAACGACGGCATCGCGCTCTCGAAGGGATATTCACCGGAAGTCGTCTTCCGCGGCAAGCCGGGCTGGATTCTCGACTACCTTGAGATCGACGGCGTTCAGGAGCCGTTCACGATGGAGACGTACAACAAGATCTTCGAGAACATCGCCGAGAACCACGATGTCAAGGTCGGCTTCAAGAACATCCTCGTGGAGAAGCCTTGGCCGGGGACGGCGCCGTATGTGCATCTCTACGACGGCGATGCCTATGGCTGCCTGATCACAAGTACGCCCAACTTCACGGACGATCTGACGTTCGAGTGGTGGCCGGTCTATTCACAGGAGTCCAACGGCGTCTATTCGGTGGACGGCGGCCAGATCGAGGTCGTGCGCGACGCGGACGGCAACGTCATCCCGAGGGATGTCTTCGTGCGCATCGCCATCAAGCAACCGGGCTATGAGGATCCGGTGGTCCTCGACAGCTGGACGGGCGTCAACACGGTGACGATCCTGCCGCGTCCGATCGAAATTTCGATCGACAACCAGTACCAGACGGGTTCGACGCAGATCCCGAAAAGCTCCTTCACCTTCGAGCAGCTGAATGGTCAGCTTCTGGAAGGTGACGAGATCGTGGTCGACTACTCCTGCACCTATCCGACGACGCAGGGCGGCAATGCGCCGATCAATGGTACGGCGAAGATTATCCGCACCAACTCCGACGGGACCAAGACGGACGTGACGAACAACTACGACATCACGGTCAATCCGGGAACCTACTACTATCCGAAGTCCAATCAGGTGATGGCGAACGCGCCCGACGTGGTCAAGTACTACGATGGTCAGGCGACGGACATCGATGTGACGGTCACGAATCCGACGAAGGCCCCGACGCAGGCCGAAATCAAGGCGATGAAGGGCAACAGCAACCAGTACAACAACATCCGCAACGGCAATGAGACGAAGAAGATTCTCTACAGCACGGATGGTGTGAACTGGTCCGAGGCGGAGCCGACCTTCACGGATGTCGGCGAGTATACGGTGTACTACAAGGTGACCTACCGCTATGACTTCGAACATAGCCGATATGGTATGAGCTATTCGAAGGACTCCATCGAGTACGAGTCGTTCGAGAGTTCCGCGAAGATCGTCATCAAGCCGCGTGAGGTCGTGGTGACGGCGGGCAGTGCCGAGAAGATCTACGACGGCACGGCGCTGACGCAGCCGAACTATACGGTCACGCCGAGCGATGACCTGAACGGCAAGGGCTTTGCCGACGGCGAGGGCTTCACGTCCCTCAACATGACGGCGGGTTCGACGATCACGAATCCGGGCACGGTCGCCAACGTGGCGGATGCAGAACATGCGACGTTCATTGCGGGCACCGATCTCAAGAACTACAACATCACGTATGTCGACGGTTCGCTCACGGTGACGCAGAATCCGCTCAAGGCCTCCTCCTCGAACAACGAGAAGACCTACGACGGCGAGCCGATCAACTGGACGGGTGTGAACGTGACGGACAAGGACGGCCAGCCGCTCGCCTCCGGTTATACGATCTACTATAAGACCGAGCCGAACGGCCCGTGGACGACCACGCCGCCGGAACTGCCGACGGATGCGGGCGAGTATCCGATCTTCTGGAAGGTCGATGGTGGCGAGGGCCGGGGCGTCGTCGAGGACGTGAGCGTGCTCACGATCAAGTCGCGCACGGTGACGCTCGTCGCGGGCGATGCGGAGCAGGACTACACGGGTACGCCGCTCACCTGCACGGACTTCACGGTGAAGCCGGGCACGGGTGACGACTACGGGTTCATTCCGGGCGAGGGCGTGACGGCGGTCGTGATGACGAAGGACTCCACGATCACCGATCCGGGCAAGACCGCGAACAAGATCGACACGGGTGCGGTCGGTCAGTGGACGTTCCTCGGCGACACGAAGCCGCAGAACTACACGTTCGTCGTCGAGGATGGCACGCTGAAGGTCAACTGGTCCAAGGAGATCCGAGTGACCGGCCCGGGCACGCTGACATGGACGGAGCAGATCACCGTGCCGGAGGATGCGGGTGAAGATGACGTGTTCCTCACGATCACGATCGACGGCGGCGATCCGATCGAGGTGGCGAAGGGCAACATGAACGATCCGAAGCTGGAGAAGCTGGTCTTCGGCGGCGAGACGAACATCGAGCACGTGGTCGCCTTCTCCTACACGAACGACTACGGTCCGCAGGCCACCTGCATGGTCTCGGAAGAGGTGTGGGTGCCGTACGACACGAACATCGCCCCGGCGCTCAAGGACGATCCGTCCGCGGCCGACTTCGTGATCACGAACCTCGGCACCGATCCCGAGCAGTTCAACAAGGGAACGACGATCCACAACGGCGAACCGCTCGTGACGGTCGGTCTGCTGGACGAGGACGGCGTGCAGACGAACGACGTCGTCAACACGACGACGGATGCGAACACGAAGGGAACCGAGGACTACTGGTACGTGGTGCCGGATCCGCGCGGCGGCGAGAACACGGTCGCGATGACCGCCCCGACGCTCGAGACGAACGAAGTCGTCACGCTGACCGTCACGGTCACGGGCGATGGCGAGTTCTCCTGGGATTCGCTGCTCCAGACCACCGCAGGCGACGGCAAGCACCCCGCGAACATCACGGTGGTCGTGGACGGCCAGACCAACCAGGTCTACGGCGCCGAGGAGGACTGGACGAAGCACACGATCCACGTCACGGACGAGCCGGGCAAGGACGGCGCCGAGCACCTCATCGAGATCATCTACACGCAGGATGGCGACGATTCGTCGTCCGTGGGCTACCTCGACAACCTGACCTGGACGCCGAGCGCGACGCGTGAGGAGATGTACGAGGTCGTCGACAACGATCCTCCGATGAGCGCAGAAGAGGAACAGAAGTACATCACGATCGTGAATGGTCCCGAGAGCGGATGGATGCCGGCCAAGGACGAGGATGGCAACATCACGGGCGTCCGCTCGCCGGACGGCACGGAGGGGACGTCCTCCACGAATGACCTCGATAGCGTCTTCAAGATTGGCGTCGTGGGTTCGGGTGAGATCAAGATCGACACGATCACGATCCCTGTGAAAAATCCTGAGGATCCGTCCCGCAATCCCGACGGTGGACTGCTGACGATCACGGTCGACGACCACGTATTCGAGATCCCGCCGATTCCGGACGACTCCGTCAAATATACGATCACGACGAACGGCGACACGATCGTCATCAAGAACCTGATCATCCAGGTGACGGGCGATCCCGATGCGCCGCACACGGTCACGTTCGAGTACACCCGCGATGCGGACGATCCGACGGGCAACACGGCCGCAGTCATCGACCACATCACGTGGAAGTCCTATGGCGAGCGGGAAGAGGGCGGTTCGTCCTGGCTGCAGGGCAAGGCCCTTTGGATTATCGACCACGAGGACCCGGGCGATGGGTGGGTCTACCTCGCCTTCGAACCCGAGCTCAAGGTCGAGGAAGAACTCAACGCCTGGGTGACCCGGTCCGACGAGAACGACATGATCCGCGTCAAGTACGGTGAGACGCGCGCAGAGGCGGATGCCTGCACCCCGGTCATCGCCCACCTCTCCACGAAGGAGGGACACGAGGTCAGGCCGACCAAGGTCTGGATCAAGGTCTCGTTGAACGACCTGAACCAGGTGACGGTGGTGAAGCCGGTCGGCTACTGGCGCATCT
>JAKSOW010000160.1 GCA_024405395.1 Kiritimatiellia bacterium
GACGGCGGACTCCGTTGCCGCAGCCGCCACACCCACCGAACGGTAGACGTCGCCTGCGGTACCATCCGCGCAGAACGCCGAGACGCCAATCCCCGCTACACCCAAAAACAGACACAGACTTCTCATTGCGCCATCCTTTCTCACCTGAAATTGATGGTCAGGCCATTCACCTTGACCACGCGCAGGACATTGCCGTAGAAGGACGCCACCCAGCGTCCCTTCTCCCGTTCGAGGGCATTGACGACTTCCACGGTGGGCACAACGGTCGGCATAGAGTCACTGAACGTCAATAAGTTGCAGGCGCGCACCGTCGCTTCGGCACCCGGTATGTAGACTTTGAGTACCGGCGGACAGGCTTCTGAAGTGGCCTCGAGCGAGCCGCCTTCATAATGCACCACTGAATCAAGCGGCAACGCGCCGGCCGCCGCCAACTTCAGCGTGCCGCCCTTCAGCACCGTGTCGCCGCCGTAGGTGTTTGCCGCATTGAAGGTGAAATCACCTTCTCCCGACTTGGTGAATCCGCCGGAGGTCGTGCCGGCAACCACGCACTCATACGTCTTGTGCGGAGCGCCCCGATCATTCCAGACGTACTCTAGCTGAATCTTGGCCGTGGTGTAGCCCGTGCCGCCCGAGGTCACGACAACGTTGGTGATAACGCGATTCACCGAATCGAACAATGCCACAGCTGTGGCGCCGTGGCCATCGCCTACCACCCGTGCGTAAGGCGCACCCACATTGTTGAGACGCCCGGCACAGGGCACAAAGTCTTTGACGGCGACCACTTGCCCAACTGGTGCCGCAAACGCGACACTGGAACTGTTGCCGGACTTTCCGTCCGTGTCGACGACGGCTCCTCCCTCGCCCACCAGGAAGGCATTCACATGGCAACGCGCCGCCGGGGTGTCATTTCCGGTGGCGATGTCCCTGTTGTTGCCGCCCAGGCGCAAAGTGCCCCGATCGAACCAGACGTGGAAATAATGGTTGGCAGTCGTGTCGTCGTCTTTGTAGATTCGGTTAGAGAAACCCGCGCACTTCAAGATGGCCCCGTCTCGGATGTTGACCATGGATTCGGTCCCCGTGCTGTCGGGGGCATTCTGGTTGGCCTTGATCACGCGTTCGTAGTTGTTGAAGTAACCGCGTTCACCCGTAACCGTAACCGCATTCTCGCTATAGCCCGAGAACGTCTGGGTAAGGGCGAGGTCGGCATAGCAGTCGCAGGTGGCGTCGGAGACGTACACCTGGCCATGGCCCTGGTTGGACGCGCCCACCACCAATTTTCCCAGACCCGTGCAGGCCGGATTGGAGAAGCAGGACAGACCCGCCAACTGATGAAAGACGCCGTACGACGAAATGACGCCCACGCACAGACAGCCGCGTGCGCAGAATCGGCCGCCCGTGAGTTCATAATAGCCGTTATTGGCGTTGTAGCCGCCCAGATAGGAGGCACCGTGGTAATTGTTGTAGTCAATGCCCAGCAGTTCCACCAGACCACCTCGCTGATAGACGGCACCAGAACCCGGATGAGCCGAATCGCCATCGCGTCCGCCCAACAGCAGGCGATGCTGGAATCTGCCGCCCTCCAAAACCTCGACAATGCCATTGCCGTAATAGCCCGCCACAATGGAGGAGTTCGTGTTGTCGCCGACAAACGTGGGCGTCTGCCAGGCCACACTCCGCAGCGTGGCGTTGGTGACGACCAGCTTGGCCACGGCGGCTCGACCATCGAGCTGTGCCCAACCGCTGTTGCCGTCCACGCCACCCAGAACGCCGGAGAACCGATCGGTCGTCTCGGGCAAAGTGACTTCGCGTGCACCATCTAGAATCAAAGTCGCCGCCACGCCCGCTACATTAGTTGCGACCAGAAGCCTGTCAAGCGTGTAGGCGTTTTCGCCGGAAAGGGTAACCTCGGCATTGCCGACATTCAGCGCCAGCGCCCCATCCGAACCTCCGTTCAACTTGATGTTATGTCCATCCAGCACGGCAAGTGGCTTACCTGCCGGCGCAGCCACCTTGGCGTTGATCGTCAAGCCCGAGGAGCCCGTTTCATTGCACAGCGTCAACCCCGCCTCACCTGCCGCCAAGGTACCCTGTCCCGCCACGTCTCCCACCGTCAGAGACTGAGCGCCATCAGCGATCGTCACAATGTCCACCGTCAGGCACTGACCTGCGCCGATCGCCACGGTCGAGGCCCAGTCGGATTTCTGCACAAGCCCCTTGACCGCCGTGGCGTCAGCCACCAGCACATTGTTGCCGGCCGAACCCTCCGTCACCACGCCGACCACATTCTCGGGCGCATGGGGCACGGTGTCGCCTTTGGCGTCAATCTCCACATCGTGCGCCATCGACTGAATCATCACGGCCCCATTCGCCCGAACTTCGGCCGGTCGGCCATTGACCGTCAGCCAATCGGGACGCGTTCCCGCCAACGCCATGCACACAAGCTTGGCGTCCCCTTCCCTAACGACATCCAGAGTTCCAGCCGTACGCGTCAAGGCGCTCATCACAACTTGTCTGCCGCCGGAAATGGTGATGCGGTTGTCCCCCGAAACCAGGGTCACGGGCGGCAGCGTGAAACCTTCCTGGTCGTTGGCCACGCGCAGACGCGCAGACTCAAATCGGAGGCCGGCCACATTCGTCATATCCACGCCATCCTCCAGAATCACATCACCCGCCAGCGTCACCGGCAGCGACCGGCTCAACGTCGCCGCATAGACAATTGGCGCAGAGACGCCCTCCAGCCGCACAGCCACCGCATCAGACTCGGGATTTACCGCCATGCCGGCCGTAAGGCGGGCGGCACCGCTGTTACGAAGCGTGAACAGCGTGGTGTTGCCGCCGTAGTTGGTCACAGCCGTCGTGAACGTCTCCGGCTCAGCGCCAGTCCAGTCAACCGTGGCGTAGCTGTAGAGGTAAGCCCCCCAATTGGTCTTGCTGGGATCCGTGGGCTTGACGTTGCTTGAGCACAGCATAAGGCCGTCACACTGCGCCAACTGGTCGACGGAGGGTACTTCCAGCGTGAAATAGCCGTTGCAGTAGAACCCCCTCTTCAGATCGCCCGGCTCGGAGGCGTAGAGACGAATGCGGCCTTGCCTGTCGCCGCTGCGGTAGAACACATACGGACGCGTGGCGGAACTTGAGGCCACGGCCACTCTCGACCGCACTTCCAGGATGCCATTGTAGCAATTGACGAAAGCATGGTTGTCAAAGGAATTGCCGCCTGTGTTCTCCGCGAAGCGCGTGGTCCCGGGCCCCTCGAACACCATGTGCGAGGTGCCGTTCATCTGATAGCCGGCGTTATTGGCGGCATTGTGGCCGAAAGTGACGCCATCACCGATGTACAGCGTGCCGTTCTTGCTGAACGTGAGCTGCTTCTGCTGCATGAAGTCCTTGCTGAGCACCTCCATCCGCGTACTGATGCGGTATTTGTAGGAATAGAGGAACGTCGCATGCCGTTGGCCACCCGTGAAGCGCAACGTACCCGCCGTCACATTGATGGCGGCGGTCGCCTCCATATACGACTTCGCCTTGCCGTTTGGGCGGTACCATGGCGTCCCCGTGCCCCATGAGCCATTCACCACCAATGTGCCCGCACAGGCATTCTCCAGGGTCAGGATATCACCCGAAGCGGAATTTCCCGACCACCAGGAGTCATCGATATTGGCCGGGAAAGCGACATTGGCGTTGATCTCCGGCGCATGGGCGGCCGGCACGGAGGCTTCCACCAGGAAAGCGCCGTTTGTCTCAAACGGCAGATACTGGGAGTCATCTGTGCCAAAGGCGTACTTGGGCGCATCTGCGCCAGTCACGGTAATGCACGAAATCGAATACAGACCGTCCAGATTGATCGTCGTGTTCCCGCTGGTGCAGCGACCGTCGAAGATCACCTTGTCCTTGGAGGGCAGCGCCGGGGCAAACACGCCGTCCACGTCATTGGAAACGACGCCCGGACATACGCTCGGGACACTGCCACCCACACTCCAGTTCGCCGCATTGGTCCAATAGCTGTCCTGCGCACCCGTCCAATAGGCCGTCACGCCTGCCCAAGCAGACAGGCAGACAGACGAACCCAGCAAAATCATGAGGCTTTTCATATTATGCACTCCCATGTTCCCATTCTTATTCCGCTTACGGCTCGTACCCAATCCATTTGAATCCCAAAGAACGCAAATAGGCGATCTCCTTCGGGACCGGTTTTCTCGCGTATTCACACAGTTCAAAAACTTCCGCATATTTCGGTCCGCATCCGCCCCAGGCCAGGTCAAGCTCCTTTCGGTGGCGACGCGTATTGGAAATGAGACGCCCCGGCATCATTTTGCCCCGAAGCAGCGCTATGCGCCCGTCATGGTCTTTCGGAACCTGGTCGTAAAGAAGGCCTTTCTGCGGCGGCAGCCACTCGAACTTCTGCGACTCATGGCAGGCCCACGCCTCAAGCAGGACATCAAGGACGTCATCATCGGCAACCGCCAAATCCGCCCTGAACGGCGCAGGTTCCTTGAACGAATCACCGCCATACATCACGAAGGGAAGCATCTCGGGAACTGGCGCATCCGGACAATAGAGCGGAACACCCAGCAGATAGGTTGCATCGCGAACGGCCATTCCAACTGCGCGATGGTCGGCGTGATAGTCGGAAATTCGATGCGTAATCAGAAGATTGGGTGCCTCTTGCCTGATCAGACGCGTCAATCGGGCACGAAGCTCCAGCGTTGGCTCTATCTCGCAATCTGGATAACCCAGCACATAATACTTCTCCACCCCCAGGACCTTGGCGGAAGCCTGCGTTTCCTTATACCTGCGGGCGGCCAATTCCTTTGGGGACATCCACTGATGCCCCTTGTCGCCGTTGCAGCAGGAGACGAAGACGGCCTTTCCTCCGCTCCTCGAAACCTTTAGCGCAAGTGCGCCGGCCTGGAAATCTGCGTCGTCCGGATGCGCCCCCACGAACATCACCTTGAATGGTCGGTCCGCAAAGTGCTTCTCCGCAAAACCCGGCACGCGCGGATCTTCTCCCGGGAAATGCGAAGCCGCACCGCCAATGGGCTTTGACGCCACCGAGTCGGACGCAGCAGACATCCCGCAACAGCCCGCCAACGCGCACAGCGCAAAAGCGGCAGCGGGCAGCGCAAATCTTGAACGGCACTTCATGTCATTTCCTCTCTGCCACGAGACCGGACGCGCGGTCTTTGGCGACAAGACGATAGCCCCCCTGGGCATCATCCAGGTTTGCCAGCATCTTGACTTTGGCCACACCGTTTTCGGTTGCGATGAAGCCCGCACCGTCCAATTCGGCGCCTGCGGCGTCATAAACATGCAGCTCGGCAGGTAGCACGGCATGGATCGGTTCGCCCTTCTCGTCAAGGACGCGCACAGTCACCTCGAACGCCGCGCCCGGGCGGATCTCCGTCGACGAAACCTCGACCTTTGCGATCTTCTGCGAAAGGAAGGCGTACAGGCGGCCGTCAGTCGTCTCAAAGCTAACGGGCAGAACCACCTTGCCGTCTTCATGCGTAAACGCAACTTCGCCGCCGCGCGAAAGCTCGTAGACATGCCTGACACGCGAATCCGCATCGGCGAGCGTCACCTTTCCCGCATTGGGAAGCCCCTTTTCCTGGACAAGGCCCCATTGCCCGATGTAATCGCCAAACGTCCGCTTGTCATTGACGACAAAGGCATAGTCCGTATCCCGCCAACGCCGCGCATACGTGACGATTTCCGGGTCAGACGAGTCGAGCCTGGGCTGGAATTTCCCCGCCAACTCGCGCCGAAGTCGGCCGCAGATCTCGAGCTGGCCGCGCTTGGCCTTAAGCGTTTCCTCCTGCGCCCGAGTATTGACGAGCGGCTTGCCGAACGCGGCGTCAACGTCCTTGGGCAGATCAATCTTCGGCACCTTCGGGAACTTGACGACCGGGATCGTGATGTCCGCCGACAAGGCGGAGAGCAGATCCCCGTCCGCCACCAACACGCCGCCCGCCGACTGGAATTCGCGGATCTTCGCCAGCACGGACGGCGTCAGGAACTCGCAGCTCGGCGCGTACAGCACCGAGACGTCCTTCAGGTCGCCGCGCAGGATGGCCTCCTCGTAGACGACCCGCGGGTCAAGTCGCGCGCGCTGCAGCAGGGAAACCGCCGGCTCATGCCAGCCCCACATGTGCGCCCCACCCATGATGCAGGTCGTAAAGCTCTGCAGCACGGCCACCTTCGGCTGTTCGCGCCCGATTTTGCGGAGTGCAGGCCCGAGCGGACGAATGACGTCCCAGTTGAGGTCATGCATTGTCTGGCCCAACCCTGGACACGTCGCCCGATAGCCGCCCTTTCCCGTATAGACGCCCTCTTGCGGCTTGTCCACACATCCGGCGCCATAGAAGGTCACGGCGAACGACGGTTTCGCGAGCATCGTCCAGGTCGTCTCCTTCAGGACATCCGGCGGAATCGCCAGGAAGTCGACGTTCGGGAATTTCGAGAGCCACGCGGGCGCAGGCCGGACATCCTTTTGCTTCACCGGCGCCGCGGAACGACGATAGATGATGAGCTGCGTAGAGGTGATGACCTGCTGTCCGGGGCACCCTTCGGCCATCGCTAGAAGATCCTCCGTGATGCCGCCGACGTTCATCGCGTCCGGAACCGCGTAGCTCCAGCTCTTGATCGCATCGACGCCGACGCCGGAACCCCAGATCGGCGGACACCGCACGGCCGGAGCCCACATCGTGTAGAAGTCCTCGCTGCATCCGCGAATCGCATTGTAGGGCGCTGCCTGCGCCTTCAAATACGACGACATGCCGTCGCCATCTTTCCAGAACCAGCGGTAATAGGCCAGCACCGGATCATCATCCGGCACGATCCCGTCGGGATAGACCTTGCGCATCTTCTTCTTGTCGCATGTCCGCTTTGCCACACCGTCCGGCACGTCACGCCCCGTCTGGGCCTTGTAGCGCAGATGCTCGGTATTGAACGACGGCGTGGACTTGTCACGCACCTCCGACGACGGATAGAGCGAGTCCATGCCGGGATGGCTTGCGACATCCGCCGCATTCTCCTCCGCCACCTTCTTCACGTAGGCAAGCGCATCGGGGTGCCCGAGCTCGATCGCAATCTTGGCATGGGCATTTCCCTCGACGGCCGTCCCATCACGCCGTTTGCGCGTGAAATGGCCATCATAGCCTTTCGGCAACAGCACGCCACGCGAACTGATGCCCGTGCGAAGGCCCTTAAACAAAGCCTCGTCATGACGAGCGCGAATCGTCCGAATCAGATCTTCACATGCGCCGCCATCGGCAATCGTCTCACGCCGTGCGCCCCCGCCCACGTCATGGGCGTTTCCGACCTTGGTGAATCCCATCGCCTTGGCCATATCCCATTGCGCCTTCGTGGTGTCCGTCAGCGCGATCGACATCGTTCCCGGAGTAAGACGGGGCCCGATCAATACGGCAAACGACGCCTCGGCAGACAGGGCCTCTCCTGCCGATGTCCGTATGGCCGCCTTTGCGACGAAAGGCCGCGACGAGGGCTTTACGCGCGTTTCAATGTCAAAGGAAGCCGCCGCATGCTGTCCGGCCCCGATCTCGCCCAGCGCCTTTTCGCCAAATGGCGTACTGAGCGTCACAGCCGCCCAATTCTGCGTTGAATCGTTCTGCACCGACAGCACGATCTTGGCGTTTTCCTCGCCACGAACGAACGCAAGACGTGATTCCGAACGAATGGGGACCACACCGCTCTTCTCGGGCGCCACCTCCGACACCGATTCGCTTGCTTTTCCCTGTGCCACGCAACAGGCACAAGAAACCACTCCGATCACGAAAGCAACCATTTCATGCGTCTTTTTCATTCTGACAATCCCTTTCTGATATGATATCACACCAGACGTTCGGGCGTCAACATCGTTGACCCTGCTTTAGGCATCAGCTGCCAAGGGTCTCAAAATTCCCTTCATTGGGTCTCAAAAATCCCCCACAAGGGTCTCAAAATTCCCTCCCTAGGGTCTCAAAATTCCCCCGCCCCAGGCAATCCGCAGGACGCGAATGTGACGCGAATGTGACGCCAATGTGACGCGAATGTGACGCCAATGTGACGCGAATGCGACACTTTTGCGGCGCTTATGCGGCGCTTATGCGGCGCTTATGCGGCACTTTTGCGGCACTTTTGCGACATCTGCAGACCGCAAAACCGCAATATCGACATCATTTCACAGAGATACTAGTCATTAACTCACAATCTGGGAATCCGCCACCTCACTGATGCCGTTCGCACTAGATGCGAACGATTGCGAACGCCCTGCGAACGAAATGCGAACGAAAAGCGTCTATAGCTCAACAAACAATGCGATAACACGCAAAAGAGCAAGTTATCGCATTGTTCGCGAA
>JAKSOW010000161.1 GCA_024405395.1 Kiritimatiellia bacterium
CAAGACACTCAGAAACATCTTCACAAAATTGACTCATCTGGCTTGCAATTCACCTTTCGATTTCTGACATCTCAATCCTCCATGTCATAGTCGGAAGACGACCAGTTCTCGTCTGGAAATTGGCGATTCGCGTAAGGGCCCCACTCACGCTCATACGTGAAGCGGTCATAGTCGCGGGCGTAGAGGGAATGGTCGGCCTTGATCTTCTTCAGCGCACGCGGACGGACGATATTCCTCATCCACGCCGCCTCGACGCGCGGCCACTCCGAACGCGGGAGTTTCGGGCCCCATTTATGCCGGGGCGCGCCGCCTCTCGCCAGGCGCACGGCCATCGCCCGGCAAAAGTCCCGATAGGTCGGCTTGCAGTCCTTCAGATACCGGTCATACGCCTTGCGCATGAAATTCGTGATGAACGGGACACGCCGCCGCGGGAGCGGCAGCTCAGGATGGAAAAGCGAAAGCTGCGCAGGCGGGAACACGTCAAAGGCCTTCTTGATGTCGGTGGCCAGCTTCATGTGGCGCGCCAGTGTCTTGTACTTCGGCAACAGTTCGGGCGCCTCCTTCGCGATGAATTCCTTCAACCCGCCACGACGCCCCCCGATATTGCCGCCACCCGTCCTCGATCTGAGCGTGAAGTCGGTAAAGCAGTCCAATTCGCCCAAAACGGACAAGAGCCAGATGAAGTCCTTCTGGCTTCTGCGCGCATTCGCCCAGGCGTTGCGCAATTCCTCCCCGGTTGGACACTTCCCTATCGACCAGGCCCGGATCACCGGTTTCCGCCCCTTGTGACGCAGACGGTACATCGCACGCTTAAACTGATTTCTGAACGCTTTTCGCAGTGCCCTTTCCTGAGCCAGAAGTTCCTCTTCACACATCATAATGTTGAGATTATATCATGCCCAAACACCCCTTTCAACGGTTATTTTCGGGTCGATTCCACTACCGCGCAAAAAAAATCAAAATTTTATATCGTGGCATTTCGAGCAGATATCTCGCCGCAAACAGCAATTACAGACCAGCCATTCTTGCCCCACTGTGCCGAACGGCGCATCTTGCCGAACGGCATGGGGCCTAGTTAATAGGGTGGAGGGGGCATTGTGCCCTCTTCGGTCAGAAAAGACATAGACGACCGGGCGGTTCCCGGCACAAAGCGACGCTTCGAGTGAGGCGCCGTTTTCGTTTTGTCTTTTCACTTCAAAAAGGAGGTGGCCACATGGCCAACTTGAATGAAAACACAGCTCTGGACTTCGCCAATCCCGGCCCGTTGTCCCACGAGCTTCTTAACGTGCCGGGCCTTGTCAACGACATCAAGAACCACACGCTCGCGACGAGCTATTCGCCAAACGAAACGCTCGCGACGCTCGGCGCACTCGCCATGGTAGCCCATCTCTCGGGGCGCACCTACCGCGATGCCCACGGCACCCGCACGAACCTCTACCTGGTTGCGCTCGGCGAGACCGGCATCGGCAAGGACGAGCCACGGCGCACGAACCGCAAGCTCGCCGAAGCCTGCGGATCGTCCGGCACGATCGCCGACGCCATGGCCTCCGGCGAGGCCCTTGAGGAGAACATCCTGCGGCGGCCTTCGCTGCTGCTGCAGGCGGACGAGGTCGAGACCTTCATCGGGGCCATGCGCGGCCAGTCCAAGAATGCGCAAGGGCTGTCCGACCGCATGCGGCGGCTCTTCACCGCCAGCTCGGGCGCCTACTCGCTGCGCGCCAAGGCGGCGAACGGCGAAGGCGCGATCGTGAACTGTCCGCATCTCACCTTCTTCGGCACAGGCGTGCCGGACGCGTTCTACGACACGCTCGACCAGCGCACGGTGATCAACGGTCTCTTTGGCCGCTGCCTTGTGGTCAAGGCGCAAGACGAATACCGCACGAATGCGCCCGTCGACACGCCGCTGCCCGCCAGCCTCGTGAGAACGGCCACCCTTCTCGCCGAACGGGAGCGCAAGATCGACGCCACCGACGTCATCGAGCCGATCGTGGCGGCGGAAACGCCAGAAGCCGCCGACGCGCTTCGCCGTTCCGCCGAATCCCTGATGGCCCTGCGCAAGCGCCTCTCGGACATGGGCCTCACCAGTGCCCGTGCCCTCGTTGTGCGCGTGAACGAAAAGGTCGCGAAGCTCGCGCTCATCTATGCGATCAGCATGGACCCGGAGAAGCCCGTCGTTACGCGTGAGGCCGTTGAATGGGCGATCAGCTTCGTCACGCACATCACGAAGGAGATGCTCTACGAGGCTCAGTTCCACATTGCGGAGGGCAAATTCGACGCCCTTCTCAAACGGTTCGTTGGCCTGTTGGCGAAGAATGGTGGTCAGCTTGATCGCCGCACATTGATCAAGAACCTTCATGTCGATCACAACACGTTCAAGCGCATCACGCTCACGCTGCACATGTGCGACATGATCGAGGAGGAACAGCTAAGTTGCAGAAGATCTCTTTTTACGCTCAAAAATGCCGCTTAACCGCTCCTAGACTGTCGCAAAAGTGCCGCATAAGCGCCGCATTTCCGCCGCATTTCCGCCGCATTGGAAGCGGCGGTTTTGCGGCGCTTTTGCGGCGGTATTGCGGCGCTTTTGCGGCGGTATTGCGGCACTTATGCGACACCACGCTTTAGGGAGGGATTTTTGAGACCCTTAGGAGGGAATTTTGAGACCCATGAACGGGATTTTTGAGACCCTAGGACGGGAATTTTGAGACCCAAGGCAAACAAGACAAGGAGAGTAACCACATGAAGAAACAGCACTGCGCAACCGGGAATCCCCGCGGACGACCGCCCAGGATTCCATTTGACATGGACCAGAAGATCCTCGACGCGCTCAAACGCCGTGTCAATTCCAGCACGGGCCTCGTTCGGCCAGACTGGAAAGGACTTGCCCGCGAACTGCACGTAAGCCGGTCGACCATCGCACGACAGATGGTGTTCTTGCGGTCCAGCGGCGTTGTGGAAAGCGTAAACCGCCTGATCGCCCCGAAGGTATGGCGCGTCTACTACCGCCTAAACGAGTAGACGCGCCCAGGCACAGACGGCCGACGATTTGTCGGAAGGCAAGATCAACGCTTGGCGGGCACGGGCACAACGGCCTCCACCGACTCCAGCTTGTTGGAGCAGGCCGCAAGGCCAGCCGTGCCGCCGATGACGCACACCGCGGAATCGTCCGAGAGCTTGTCCAGCACGTCGGCAAAAGCCGCGAGATCGCCCTTCTTCGTGGCGAGGATCTCGCCCCGCAGACGCTGCAGGTCTTCGTAGGTGCGCCCCGAGCTGCGCAGATCGGCCGCCAGCGACACCTCCTCGCGCGGCGTGAGACAGGGATCGCTGACGCCCAGCGTGCCCACCACGTAGCGATCCAGGAGTTCATCGCCCGCGGCGAATTTGCGCAATGCCGCCGAGGCCTTCGCATAGCAGTCCAGCGAACGCGCCGGCTGCGGATCGCGCCAGGAGAGGAAGCCCACATGGCCATCGTTCGCCACCTGAAGCCCGCCGCCATACGCGCCGCCCTTCACGCGGATTTCGTCCCACAGGTAGGTGAGCGACAGCAAACGCGCCGCCACAAGCTCAGAACCCGTCGTGCCCGCACCAACTTGCGCCAGATGCGAGGCCTTGGCCGCATAGGCCGACTCGGACGCCACCGAGAACCCCTCCCGACGACGCGGGAAAGGCTTGCGCACCACGGCAGGCGCCACCACGCCGCCCGGGAAGGCATCCACCAGCTTCTCGAAGTCGCCGCTGGGGCTCACATTGTCCGACAGATACACCGTCAGGCGGCTGCGCGCAAACACGCGCTTCGCCAAGTTCTCCATGTTCGCCAGAAACGCCTTCGCGTCGGCGGCAAGGTCCTTCTCGGCCGCCTGGACATGCCGCAGCTGCGCCAGACCCGAAAGCGTCTCCTCCACGGCGCCCTTGGCCGAGAATGCCGCCGCCGCCCGACGACGCGCCAACATGCGCGCCGCAATGGTCGAAGCCTCGCGCTCGCGTCCCAGCCGCTCCTGCTTGAGCAGGTCCGCAATGGCGGATGCATCCGCATATTTCGTGCGCAGCAGCACTTCCGGCACCAGATCCGCCACAGCGGCCGTCTTGGCGTCCAATCCCGCCACGTCCACGACGAACACCGTCTTGGCCTGCTGCGTGTCGCCAGGCTTGGCGGCGTAGGTCTTCACGCTGGTAGCGAACCGGCCGAGGCCCGTGTCCAAGGCGCTGCGCAGGGCCAGCGCGTCGTAATTCTTCGTCGCAAGCTCGCCCAGCACGGTGGCCAGGAACGGCAGCTGCGCCAGCTCCGCATCGGAGAAGTCGTCCACGCTGAAGCGGAGAGACAGGTAGAAGACGCCCTTGGCGCCGGCGGCCGGACGAATCAGCGGCACGCCCGCGAGCGTGGTCTCAGCAGCCTGACGTTCCTTGCCCCGCACGGGAATGTCCGCGAGCGCGAGCGTCGGCAACGTGGCCAGCTCCGCCGGCGTATCCACCTTGTTGCGGAAAGCGTCCACAGCCGCCGTTTCGGCCTTGACCTTCTCCTTCGTGGCGGCGTCCCAGCTGGCCAGCGTCTTGGCGAGCTCCGCCTTCTCGGCGGCCATGCGCTCGGCGGCCACGGTCGCGGAGGGCGTCATCGTCAGCTGGGCGTGGTGGGTGTTGGAGATGAGCATCTCATCCAGGAAGCGCTCGAACCAGCCGGACGCGACCTTGGCGCGCAGGCTCGCGAAGTCCGCCGCCGCCTGGAAGGCCTTGGCGGGGTCGCCGTCGTAGAGCCACTGGTCCAGGGCCATGTTGAGGAACTTCAGGCCGCAGGTGCCGCCGCCCGAGAAGAGCTCGCGCACCTGGAATTCGCGGCGGTCGAGAATGGCGGTGAGGCGCGGATGGTCCAGCCCCTTCTGGGCAAGCTCGGTCAGCGTCTCGCGCAGGACACGGCGGAACTCATCCGCCTTGCCGTCCGGCACGTTCTTGGCGAAGAGGAACGCCGCCTGCTGCTTGAACGAGAAGTCCGAGAAATCCACGTCTTCGCAGAGTCCGGACTCCAGCAGCCGCTTCTTGAGCGGCGACTCATTGGAGCCGGCCAGCGCGTCCAGGAGCACCGAGCAGGCCATCTGCCTCTCGGTGTCGTCGAAGCGGCCAAACACCCAGGCGTCCGCCAGGATGGTCTTGCCCGCCGGCGATTCGCCCTTGCCAATGGCATAGGGCACCGTCGCCGACCGCGCGACTGGCTTCTGGTCGGGGATGTCCAGCTCCACCTTGCGCGCGTCGAAGTCGGCCAGGTACGAATCGAGCTTCGCCAGCGTGGCGTCGAGATCCACGGAGCCATCCAGGAAAATGCGCGCGTTCGACGGATGATAGTGCTTGTGGTAGAAATCGCAGTACTGACGGAAGGTCAGCTCGCCGATGTGCGCGGGATCGCCGCCCGACACGAACCGGTAGAGGTTGTCCGGGAAGAGCAGCTTGCAGATCTCGTAGAAGGCAATCGACTCGGGATTGGCGTAGACGCCCTTCATCTCGTTGTAGACGACGCCGTTGCGGAGAAGCGCGCCGTCCTTGCCGAATTCATAGTGCCAGCCTTCCTGCTGGAACATCACGGGCGTCGTCACGCTGCGCGGGTGGAACACGGCGTCAAGGTAGACGTCCACCAGATTGAGGAAGTCGCGGTCATTGCGCGAGGAGACGGGATAGACCGTCTGGTCCTTGGAGGTGAAGGCGTTCAGGAACGTCGCCAGCGAGCTCTTGAGCAGATCGACGAAAGGCTCCTTCACGGGATACTTCGCCGAGCCGCACAGCACCGAATGCTCGAGGATGTGCGCGACGCCCGTATCGTCGGTGGGCAGCGTGCGGAACGCGACGCCGAAGGTCTTGTTCTCGTCCGCACGGTCGAGCCAGGCCACTTCGGCGCCGTTCTTCTCGTATGTCAGGCGCCACAGACGGCCTCCCACTTCGGGGAGCGCCGTCCTGCTCTTCACGACAAAGCCATGCCTGCAGTCGCCAACCTTCAAGTCGTTGCCCTTCACCGCCTGCTGACAGCCCGCGGCCAGCGCCGCGAGCCCGAGAGCGGCCATCAACGGCTTAAACCGTCTGCTGCTCATTGTCTTTTTTCGCCTTGTTGAGGTTGAGCTTTGACACGTCAACATCCACAATGCCGAAAGGCTTGGCCGTCTTCCAGCCGCCGCGCGTGAAGTCGGGAATCTCCTGACGGGACGAACCGCCCTCGACGGAGCGCTCGGTGATCTCCACCAGCGCGCTCCAGCTTGCGAGGTCGTAGACGTCCGTGTCGAGCGGCAGCCCGTTCTGGAGGCAGTAGCTCCAGCGCAGGTCCATGATGAAGTCCATGCCGCCGTGGCCACCCACCTTCTTGGCGATCTCGCCCACGGCCTTCCACAGCGGGTGCTTGTACTTCTGGCGGATCTCCTCGGTCTTCTCGCGGCTGAGGTAGTCGTGCGACTTCTGGTCGCCCGTCTGCTCTTCCCATGCGAGGTAGAGATCGGGATAGCCGCGCGCAATGCCCTTCGTGCCGG
Source organism: Kiritimatiellia bacterium (assembly GCA_024405395.1). Lineage (GTDB taxonomy): Bacteria > Verrucomicrobiota > Kiritimatiellia > RFP12 > UBA1067 > RGIG6720. Next base: position 6,495 of record JAKSOW010000161.1, read on the forward strand.
TGATGAGGTTGAGGCGGTCGTACGGACGCGGGCTCATGATGTCGTGCTCGAGGAGGATCGAGCGGCCCAGCGCCGTGCGGATGAGCGACAGGTTCATGTCGCCCTTCTTGATCTTGCGCTGCGCCTGCCAGGAGTTCGGCGGATAGCACGTCTTGCCGTAGTGCTCCATGCTCGCCTGACGGGACTCGAGCGACACCAGGTAGTCGAACTTGTCGCCGTGGTTGATGTTCATGTACTTGCAGACCGGCCCCAGCCCGTGCGTGGGATAGTAGTTGCCGTGGTGCTCGGCATAGAACTTGTCGATGCACCAGGTGGGGGCGTCCGGGTTCTTGAGGCTCATGTCCTTGATCGCGGGGGCCCACATCGTCTTCGTGCCGTAGTGCAGCTTGCGCTGGTCGTGGATGTAGCCGGCCTCGCCGTGCACGAGCTCGCCGAGCTTGCCCTGGCGGATGAGGTTGAGCGCCAGCATCTCGTATTCGCCGTAGCAGCAGTTCTCCAGCATCATGCAGTGCTGTTTCGTCTTCTCGGCCGTCTCGATCAGCCACCAGCACTCGTCGATCGTCTCGGCGCCGGGCACTTCGTTGAACACGTGCTTGCCGTGCTCCATCGCATAGGCCGCGATCGGCGCGTGCAGATCCCACGGCGTCACGGAGTAGACGACGTCAATGCCGTCCCAGTCGCACATCGCCTTGTAGGCCTCCGGCCCGAGGAACACCTTGGGCTGCGGCAGGCCCTGCTGGGCATACCACTTCTGCGCCATCTGGACGCGCTCGGGGCGCAGTTCGCAGAATGCGGTGACCACCGTGCCGGGAATCATCGGCAAACGGTGCGATGCGCCGATGCCGCGGCTGCCGAGGCCAATCAGGCCCACGCGCACCTGCTTCAGCGGCTTGGCCGCAAAACCCTGCATCGGCGCGCCGAGGCAGCTGCACTTTGCGGCCCCAGGCCCCAGGCAGCCCGCCGCCATCGCCGTCGCGCCCGCCAAAGCCGTACCCTTGAGAAATTCACGTCTGCTGTTCATGCCAAATCCTGTTCTTAAGATGTTCACGTGTTGATGAGAAATGCCGCGATCAGGCGACGAAGCAAGACCAGATGTCCGCATTGGACGCGCTGCCGGCGTCAATCGGGCCGATCGAACGCTCGCCCAGGTTGCGGGCGCGGCCGAACTTGGCCTGCATCTGCGCCGTGGCCTCGCTGCCGGCCTTGGCGGCGGCGGCGGCGGCGGCGAACATCGCCTGCTCCCCTTCGGCCGCGTGGGCGCCGAGCGCCTCGATGGCGGGGATGAGCGCATCCATGAAGGTCTTGTCGCCCACCTTCGCCTTGGTGGCGAAGCCGAGTTCCTCAAGGCCGGCCGCGAAGAGATCGGCGATCTCCTGCGCCGAGAGCTCGGTCTTGCCCGCGTCGACGGCATCGGCCATGCCCTCGAAGAGCGTGCCGTACAGGGAGCTGGTGGAGCCGCTCACATCGCTTTCCAGGTGGGAGACCATGTCCTCGAGCACGCTCTTGAAGTCGTCGCCGACGGCCTTCGCCAAAGCACGCGTGGCGGCCACAATCGCCTCGCCATGATCGCCATCGCCGCCCGCGGCGGCATCCAACTGAGAGTATTCCTTTTCGCGTGAAGCGATCTTCTCGGCGGCCTTGGCCCAAACGGCTTTGAATTCAGTCAACGTCATCTTTGCGCTCCTTGATTGCAGATTGAGTTTCGAAAATCTGGTTCATTATATCACAAGCAGGCCTCACACGCAAGAATGGCGAAATCTTACTGAAAATCATCGTCAATCACGACTACCGGGGAAGGCCGTTTCGCCGCGGATCGTGGCGGCGATGTCGCGGACATCCGCCTCGTCCTCGCAGTAATAG
>JAKSOW010000162.1 GCA_024405395.1 Kiritimatiellia bacterium
CGCACACGGGCGCCCCCGAGCAGGTGCGCATCCCGTTGATGAGATGCCGTTCAACCCCGCCCCACGCCGTCCCCAACGCCAGGGAAAGGCACAGCGCCAGTGTGCGTCGGACCGACATCTCAGATATATTCGATCTTCGTACCATTGGCGCGGTTCACGCCACGGGCGTAGGTCACCGCCGAACGGCCGAACATCATCGCATAGCACGGCGCATCCCGCGGAATGCCGAAGATGTCGGCCGCCTCGGGCACGGAGTCGAGAATGATCTTGAGGAACCCGCCCCAGCAGGTGCCCACGCCGCTGGCCTGCACCAGTAGATCGAAATAGGCGCACGCCGCCACGCAGTCGTACTGCGGCGTAACCGCCTTGGGATCGCCCACCACGATGAGCAGATGCGGCGCCGAACGGAAGAACGGATCGGTCTCCGGATGCTTCAGCACGGAGATGAGCGTGCCCTTCAGGAAGTCCGGCAGCCCCTCATGCTTGGCCTTGAGCAGTTCGACGACCTTGTTCTTGCACGCCTCCATCTGCGCACGGCCCGAGACGACCTTATACGTGAGATGGCGGATGTTGCAGCCCGTGGGAATGTACTTGAGCGTCTCCAACATCGCATCGATTTCCGCCCGCGGCAGGTCCTCCGGAACGAACTGGCGGATGGAACGCCGCGACTTCAACAGGCGGTCGACCGGATTGCGACCCTCGTCCACAGACGTGCAGTCAGCCGCACCCACGCCATTGAGCACGGAGGCCCCTGTCGGGCAGACGGCTACGCAATGCTGGCAGCCGATGCACATCTCCTCCCGGCCCGCACGCGCCTGGGGACGGCCGTCCTTCAGCTCCAATACCACCATCGGGCAGTCCTTCACGCACGCGCCACAGCCCGTGCAGGCACCTGTTGTCTTGAAGTCCATCTCGTTTTTCCTTTCTTTGGGCCACGCCGCTCAGCGGGCTATGCCATTAACCTGTTTGAGCAACGGCAGATAGCCGAAAGCCCGGTCGTCAAATTCAAATACTCCCCAGGCGTTAAACCCGCGGGCCCGAACAGCGTCGATGTGGTCGGCCATGGCCTCCGCATCCCCCACGACGCCCCGACGCGGCCAGCAGCTGGGTCCCAGCCCCGGAATCAACTGCGCCTTCCCCGCCTGGACCTTCGCCTGACTGGCGATTCGCGCGTCAAAGGACACGACATCGTCCGCATAGTCCATCAGAAACACAAAATCAACCCAACCAGCCCGTGCCCAGGCCAGCCAATCACGCCCCAGGGGAATGCGGTAGGTGGTGCCGTCGCCACCGCCCGAAGTGGATATCTCCACCTGCGGACACTCCTGGCGCACGCGGGCGGCGATCTCCTTCACGCCCCGGCCAATCGACCGTGCGCGGAATTCGCCCCACTGCGCCAGCAATTCCTTGCTGGCCAACACATCTGCCGGCCAGTTCACGACCTTTCGCCCAAGTTCCTTCTCGAAGGCGGCCCGACAGTTCGAACAGAAGCAGGTGCGTTCGGGCAGCGCACCATAGCGGATGAAGTCATAGTTAATGCCATCCACCCCCTTCTTTGCCAGCTCCACCATGGCCTCCACATGCATGCGGTGATTCTCGGGGTGATTGGGGCACAGCCAATCCTTCACGATTTTGCCAGAAGCATCCACCTGCAGGCGGCCTTCCTTCTCCAGACGCGCCTGCAACTCCTTCGGCAGGCGAGATCCCGAACCCGTCGTCCAGCAGCATCGCCAGGCGTGGAGCTTCACGCCATACTTTCGGCAAGCGGCCAGACACTGTTCAAGTCCATCGCCCTTCGTCGCCAGTTCGGGCAGCGGCGCCAGAACCTGTGACGCGTAGCCCGCCGTGGTGCCCCAGGCGAAACAGGCGATGAGATCGGTGAAACCGCATTCTGACAGCAGTTTAACGGATTCGTCCCAGCTCTTGGCGCCGCCGCAGGCTCCCCACGGATTATGCGCATCCATGAAGCGGCGTTCGCCGCCCTTGCCCGTGCGTTGCCCCAGCGCCGCCAGCCGCCGGTCCTCCTGCTGCCGCCGAACGGCGAGCCGTGGCGCGAGGGTCTTCTGGAGTTCAGGAAACCAGACCTGCAGCTGTTGGCGGCATTTCTGCGCGATCTCCGACACCGTCAACTTCGACCAGGAATAGCCCACGTCAACTCCGGCATCGGCCTTCAGCATCTTCGCGCGCCATTTCCGGTCCTGGTTTCGGGCGAAGATCAACTTGCCGCCACGTGCGGCAAACGCCTCAAGCGCCGTCTGTGCCGCCACAGGCAGCACCGTGTTGTAGGGCAGCACGACCAACTTCACCTCAGCCGGCACCTCCAACGGGAAATCAGACTCGAAGACAATGCGCGTGCGCATCCCCAACTCGTTCAGCGCATCGCGGAAGCGTCGGCTCAGCGACGAGAAATACTTGGGGTCGACGGTACAGGAGGCAATCGTGACGTCTCCCAGCACCACCCAGGCATCCGTCGGCAAAGTCGCCGGCGCGATTTCACGCAGGTTGCGGATGCCGCACGTCAGCGTCTTCGTGCTGTAGGGCAGGCGCGTAAGGTAGAAGCGCATCAGGCTCACGTCCTGCCACCCCTGCGGCGTCCCGCGGATGGCGAGCAGGTCCTCTTTCAGGAGGCGCACCTTGCGCCAGGGGCCCTTGCCCGGCAGGAACTGGAACGGCACCGAATAATGGAACTTCCAGTCCTCCGAGGCGAAAAGCACATTGAGCCCGGAGAACTGGTCCGGATCCTCACACAGGAATTCAAACTCGATGCCATCCTTCGCGGCCAAACCCCTTTCGGAGGTGAAGCGCCATGTCCCCGGCAGATCAAAGCGCGCGAAGCCATGCGGCAACCCCGTGGCGCCGGGCACAGTCAGCGTGGCCGTGCCGTCGGCGGCGACTTGCGCCGTCGCAGGCGCATCGACGCTGCGCAGTGCGTACAGCGGAATCGCCCCCAGCGACGGCGAATCCGCATAGGGCTTGCCCTTGCCGAGGTTTTCGGGCCAGGTGGGCTCGCAATCCGGATTCAGCGCCTTCTCGGCCGCCTGCCAGATGTCGGTGCCCGAATCGCGATGTTCCGAAGGGAGCAGCTTGACGTTTCGCAGATAATTCAGACAATCGGCATACCGCTCATTCTTCAGCAGCGCATTGCCGTGGGCGATCTGCAGCGGATTGCAGTTGGGGAAGCGCGCCACATAGTCGGTGGTGGTAGCCAGCAGCTTCGGCCAGTCCGCCACGTCCACATAGTGCGCCACCAGCGCCCGGCCTACCCGCCAGGAATCCCCCAGACGCTGCGCCGCGAGCAGATCCTTCAGCCGCGCCTCGCCCGTGCGCAGAGAGGCACGCGCCAGAAAGGCCACCGCCTCATCGGCGGCATCACAGCGATCCAGCGCCCGAGCCGCCTCGTCCTTCAGATTGAAGAACGTCAGCATAAGACCCCGATAGTAGTCGAATTTCCAATGGCGACGTGCCTGGACGGCCCAATCCAAGGCGGCCAACGTACCCGCGCGGAACGGAAAGACCCCGGCCACAGCGCCCTTGAGCGCCGCCTCGAGCGCCTGTGCCGCCGCAGCCTTGTTGCCGCGCAGATGCAGCAGATGGGCCGCCCGCACCTGGGCCAGCGGGGAACCCTTCGCCTCAGCGAAGAACGCCAGCGCATCATCCGCAAATCCCGTGTCGGCGTACCACTCGCCCAGGTCCAGATACGTCTGGTCGGGCAACTCGTTGCGGATGTAGGCGCGATAGTCTTCGGCGCCACCCGCCTGGGCCAGTTCGTAACGCGCCGCATGGAACAGCGGGAAACGCGACAACGCCTCCTGCGCCAATGGGGCGGCGGCCGGCGTGCCGCGCGCCGCGAGGATCTTCGCCAGCAGCGCGTCAAACTCCAGAGCGTTCGCGGCCAAAGCCTTGTCGGCGGCGGCCCTCGCCTCGGCGCGGTTGCCTTCACGCAGGAACGACCGTGCCACCAAAGCCAACGCCGCCGCACGGAACTGGGGCTGAAACGCCGCCAGACCCAGACGATCACGCGCCGTGACGTTGTTGCCCTCGAAAAAATAGGCCCGGCCGTCCAGATAGTTGGCCTCGGCGTCATAGGCGTCAATCGCGAGCGCCCGCCGGCAGAGTTCGTGCACGGGCTTGAAGCTTCCCCGACGCAATTCAATCGCCGCCAGACCCGTCAACGCCGGCGAGAGGAACGCATCCTTGGCCAAAGCCGCGCGGAAATTCTCCTCAGCCGCCGCGTCGCCGCGTTCGCGCAGTTGCTGGCGTGCGCGCACGGTGAGCCCCCAGGGGGTCGACCAATCGAAATCCTGCGGAGCCTGCTCAGGACGCGTCACTAGGTTCTTCGCAGCCGCCGATTCGGCGTCCAGCGCATGGGCATCGCGAATGACGCCCCACTGCTCCGTGAAGGTCTCCGTGCTGCCGGGGGCAAACGAGGCGTGCTTGAACGGCGTCTTGTGGTTGTTGCGGCGCGGCTGGTTGAAGCACCGGCCCGACTGAAGCTCCGTGTACTGCCCGTCTTCGTCGGTGAGCAGATCCTCCCAGATGCCGCCCTCGCGCGACAGCGCCCACAGCCAGATCTTGCGTCCGTACTTCTCGTAGGCCTCCGCGCGGTGCACGGCCCCCACCTTCTCGTCTGGCCACCAGATACCATAGACGCCGTTGGCGCCCGGCAGCACGTGATAGGACTTCGGTCCGCCAAAGGCATTGCCAGCGAAAGTCTCCAGCTCATGGCCGGCGGCATCACGCGGCCAGGGATGCGCATCCCCGTCGTGCCCGATGTAGGAGGCACCGGGGAACAGGAAGGACGGATTGCCCCGCGTGGCGAATGCGGCGTTCATCCAGTGATAATAAGGTTGCTCAAGGCCCGAGGCGTTGTACCACGTGGTGTGCGTCTCGAAGTTCTCGGCCCCGGGCGCCAAACGCACCTCCACCTGCCACCAGGCGCGGGTGATGTACTCCGACGACGCCAGGAAGCAGCTCACGCTGCCGTCCGGATTCTGCCGCGTGAACCAGTCGACCGGCGTCGAGCAGGATGGCGCGTGGCCGATGATGCCGAAATTGTATTCGATGCCGCCCGAACACCACGGGCCGCGCATGGCGATGTCGCGGAACTTGACGACGTGGTTGAAGTAGATGAAATCCTTGCCGGTCTTCTTGTCGACGGCGCCCCACACCTTGCCGCCGATTTCGGGGAAGATGGTCACGCGGATGGCTTCGTTCTCCAGCGTGACGGTCTGCCACTTCTGCTGCGACGCCTTACCCGTACTGCCGTCATAACGGAAATAGGGATATTTGACGGTTGTCACCGCCGGTACGGGATCCGGGTCCGAGAACGGATAGGTCTTCATCTCCATCTGACCCACCGAAACCGTCGCCACCACTGCCAGAAATCCAAGCATCACCACACCCAACCTTCTTAATGGTCCTCAAACCCTTTAACCTTTTAACCCTTTAACCCTTTAACCCTCAAGGTCTCGCCCGGTAGCTCAACCCCGGCACCTCGCGCGGATGGGCACTGCTGCCGAGTACAGGACTGAAGAGCCCCATCCACTTCGACCCGCCGCCTTTCTTGGGCATCACTAGCTTCACGTGGTTGACGCCCTTGCGCAGATGAATGGGCGTCGGCTCGCGGCGGGCGCAGCCTTCGTCCGCAAACGGCTTGTCCAGCAGGTCGTTCGTATACGGCACATCCTGGTCCTTGATCGAGCGCGTCGTGGCCTTCATGTTCGGCTGCACCCACGTAGGCGGCGCGATCTCCTCGCCGTTGATGAAGATCTTGGCGCCGTGCTTGTTCCATTCGCCCAGGTTCGGCGTGGGCGACGTGCGGCCGTAGGCGGCGCCGAAGCAGGTGAAGTCGATCCAGGCGCCGCAATCGATGTCGGCTGGTGCCTCGATCCACGTCTCAGCCGTCACGCAGCCCACCTTGTTGGTGGTGAAGCCGGGCACATTGGGCGAAACGCCCTTGTCGGTCTCCATCGCGAACCAGGCCTGCGGGGCCGCCTCGGCAAGGACGGTGCCCTTCTCGTCCGTCAGGCGCCAGCGCATCTGCGTCTGCTTGAGGAACGGGAATGGATAGCGGAAATCCGTGAAGAAGGCGTCACGCTGCACCGCCATGCGGCGTTCCAGGTCAGCCAGCAGGTCGAAGTTGGGCGTCCCCGCCGCTGGGAAACGCTGCCAAAGCTCCATGTGGTCAGCTTCGCGGCCGCGCCAGTAGTTGTCCGCGAAGCCCACAATCGCCGGGAACACCATGCAGTCGCGGAAAAGACGGGTATTGTCGTCGCCGCAGTTGTCGTCGTGCCACGTACAGGTGATTGCGCCGATCTGGCGGCCCGACGCCACCGACCAGCGGCACGGCTTGGTGAACGCGGTGCGCGCGACCACGGCAAAGGGATTCCAACTGCCGTTGTACATGCGCGCGGAGTCAAGGACCGGATTCACCGAATTGGTGATGTGGTTGTCGTACCAGGCCATGTCGATGGTGTCGATGCCAGGCTCCAGCTTCTTGCCGGGGGCCCATACCACCGCCTTGCGCCCGCATTTGTTGACCGTGCGCGCCCACTTGGACACCCAGGCGTCGTCGCAGTATTCGGGTTGCACGCGCACTTCGTCCGTACCCAGGTGAATGAACGGCATCACCTCGGCCGGCGCCAGCGAACAGAGTTCCTCGAAGAGGTCGGCGATCACCTTGTCCGTGCCCGGTGCCGCCATCGTCTCGATGCCCATGCCACGGCGGAAGGCAAGCGTGTGGCCCGGCACGTCGAGCTCCGGCATCACGGTGACGCCGCGTTCGGCGGCATAGCGTACGAGTTCCTTGAATTCCTCCTGCGTGTAGTACTTGCCGATCTGGCGCAGAAACGCCTCCTTGCGCTGAAGCTGCGGATACTTCTTCGACTCCAGGCGCCAGCCATGATAGTCGGCGAGATGCCAGTGGAAAAGGTTCATCTTGTACTTGGCCATCACGTCGACGCAGGCCTTCACAGCGTCGAAGTCGAGGTAGTTGCGGCCGCAGTCGTTCATGAAGCCGCGCCAGCGCAGCGCCGGCCAGTCGACGATGCGGCAACACGGCACGCGGCCGCCCGAAAGCGCCTTGAGCTGGTCCAGGGTCACCCGCGCATAGCGTTCCCCGCGCGGATCGGCGGCAGTAATGGTCACCCCCTTCGCCGAGATCTCCAGCACATACGCCTCAACGGCGACATCGGCAGGCGCGCCCGGCACAGCCCCCCGAACGACCTTTACGTCACCATTCGCAGACAAACACCCCGAACGGGTCTCCACAATCTGCGGCCGCGGCAGCAGATCATCCAGCGGCCGTGAGGAAACCGCTTCCGGCGCAGAGGCGCACCCAATGGCGAAAATACCCAACAAGCAGGCGAAAAAGGCGTTCTTCATAGACATCATCTCCAATATGCGGAAAACAGATTATACCAAAACCAACTGGCATAATCATTGAAATTCGCCGTCAGCCTCCGCCTTCGGCGCACCAACAGGGTCCTGCGCGCGGGCTAGCGCAGGCGATTGGCTGATGTAATGGCAAGTTGGATACGCCGAAATCGGACATGCCAGTGTGCTGTCCGAGACGCGTCGTCTTTCGGCGCAACTGTCCATACATCCGGGAAGAGCCGCTGCGCACGTCCGTTAGGTCAGCTACGGGCCCGCAAGAGGTGCATCTTTGGGCACCACTCTTGCCTATAGGTGCGTTCCCCTGCCAGCGCCGATGAGACTTTACGATTTATTACGCATTAGAATCTCATCAGACAGAATCGAGACCTGCAAGGGCTAGAGTTTTGCCCGTTTCCGCACACAAAGCCGGCCATTTGCGCGAAGCTGTGGGGCGGGGTAAGACGGCTGGCGGAGGGCCTCACGGAAAGCGACGACGACACAGACAAGCGAGGCGGTGCACTTGGGCGACGGGAGGTATTCCGACCGAGCCCAGGCACGCCGGATCGCGCCGTATGTGTCGGCGGCGCCTTTCCGCGCGGCCCGGTAGCCAGACGCGCACCCCGCACCACCACCTGGGTGCAGGTGCGTCGCCTATCGGGGCCGCAAGCTGACCGTACCTTATGCGAAGGGCTGCGCCGGGAAGTCACCGCACCCGCCGCCAGATGTTCATCTGCGGCGCGGTGCGGGGACGAGCGACGCAGCCCTTCGCAGACGGAGCGGACGGTTGCCCCGAAAGGGGACGCGAACGGACAGGCACAGCACGTCAGAACGCAAAAATGGGTAGCCTCAAGGTCGGGCCATTCTTGCGTGTGAGGCCTGCTTGTGATATAATGAACCAGATTTTCGAAACT
>JAKSOW010000163.1 GCA_024405395.1 Kiritimatiellia bacterium
CGGGGGATATTCTACTCTTTTGTCGGCGATTTTGCAACTCTATTTGTCGCCCGACATTAAATAATATCCCCACGGCAGCCAAACCCGTGACCAGATTTGTTCCTCCATAGCTGATAAACGGCAAGGCAAGACCCTTGGTGGGTAGCACGCCCGTGACGACGCCGATGTTGAAAAGTACCTGGAAGAAGATGAGGAACGTGGCGCCGAAGGCGAAAAGCCTGCCCAGACGATCGGGCGCCCGAGCCGAGATGATGATGCCGCACACAAAGAAGATGGCGAAAAGCACCAGCAGCCCCAACGAAAAGACAAGCCCCCACTCCTCCGCCCCAATGGCGAAGATGAAGTCGGGCTGAGCCTCCGGCCGGCCATACTGCTTTTGCATGGACTTGTTGAAGCCCACCCCCGTCAATCCGCCACGCTGAATGGCCACCAGCGCCTGATTGAGCTGGTGAATCGCATTCTTGGCCTTGTCGTCCTGCGCCACATCCGGCAGATTGAGGAAAGCGACAACCTTGGCGGCCAGGTCTGTGGGCAGCCAAGCCACGATGCGGCGCATGCGGTTGGCGTTGGTGGCGATGATGCCCAGTACGCCCACGGCCCCAACGCCACCGAGGGCACAAATGTGCCAGATCTTCATACCGGCCACCCACAGAACAATAAACCCCGTAAGCCCAATCACCATGGTTGAGCCGAAGTCGGGCTCTGCCACCGTAAAACCGGTCAAAATGCCGATGATGCCCACCGCCGGCAGAGCCCCTTTCCAGAACAGCTCTATACGCCATCCCGAACGATCCAAAAACACGCCCGTGGCGAGAATCACCACAATCTTCGCGAATTCGCTCGGCTGCAGGCGAATGGGCCCCAGAATAATCCACCGGTGCGAACCGTTGATGGCGCGAAAACCGAAAACAGACCCCAGAAGCAGGCAAATCACCACATAGAGCGCAATGGTCAACCAGGTATGGCGCCGCCACCAGTGGTAGTCCAAAAAGGTCATGACCAGCAAGGCGGGGATCGCCACAACGAAAAGCCAGATGGCCTGGTAGGCGACAAAATGGTAGGCATTGTCATGTAGACGAATGCCATTCGCCTCGCTGGCGGAGGCCAACAACGTAAAGCCTACCGCCAACAAGGCGATTACGGAAATGCCGAGCAGATTGAGAACGCGCCGCACGGCCGGGCACCGCGCTTACTGCGCGCTCTTGGCGGGAATCTTGAGCTTGTCGCCAGGCTTGACCTCGCTCGACTTGAGGTCATTGGCATCCATCAGCGCGCTGGGGCTCACGCCATAGCTAATCGCGATGGAGACGACATCTTCGCCTTCCTTGACCGTGTGGATCTCAGAAGCGACGGGCGCGGGGGCCGGTGCCTCCACAGCGGCGGGAGCCGTCGCTTCCGCGACCGGCGCGGCAACGGCCTCGACGGGCTTGGCGGCCTCAGCTGCGGGAGCGGCCACGGGGGCGGCGGCAGCCTTCTTGGCTTCCACGGCAGGAGCCTTCACATCTTCCTTGACTTCAGCCTTCTTGGCGGCGGTCTCCTTGGCGACAGGAGCCTTCACCTCCTTGGCAGCAGGGACCTTCGCCTCCTTGGCGACAGGAGCCTTGACCTCAGCGGCCTTCTTGGCCTCGGCCTTCACGGCCGGCTTGGCGGCAACCTTGACCTCAGCGGGCTTCTCGACAGCAGGCTCAGCGGCCTTGGCGGCGGCGGGAACCTTGAGCTTCTGGCCGATGAAGACGCGATCGGTGGAAACGCCATTGAGTTCCTTGAGCGTACGAACGTTCGTGCCATTGCGATGGGCGATGATGCTGAGCGAATCGCCACGCTGCACGACATACTCCTTCGTCTCGCCCGTGTACTTGGCGGCCTTCACCGTCTTGGGGGCAGTCACGGACGCCGCCTCGGCCGGCACCGCAGCCACGGCAGGAGCGACAGGGGCCGCTTCACCGATCTTGCCCGGCAACTTGATCTTCTTGCCCGCATAGAGCTTGTTAGGGGCCAGACCGGGGTTCAGGTCAAGAATCGCCTTCTGGCGGATATTGTAGCGCTTGGAGATCTTCGAGAGCATGTCACCCGGCTTGACCGTGTAGACCGTGAAATCATCCGCACCTGCAGGAGCGGCGACCGGCGCGGTCGTGGGCGCGACAACGACAGGAGCCGGTTCCACGGTGACAGGGGCAGTCTCGACTGCGACAGGAGCAGTCTCAACCACGACAGGGGCCTCAGCGGCCTTGCCGGCCTTGGGCGCCGCCACAGGCGCATCTGCGACCTTGATGTCATCGGTCGGCGCGACAACGGGCTGGGAGACGGGCTGAGCTTCGACCGTCTTCACGTCACTGCCATAATTGTTGTCCGTCACGCGCGGAGCCTTGCAGCCCTGCATCAGCAGACACGCCACCGCCACGTTCACGCCAATCGCGAATCCCAACTTAGCCTTCATTTTTCATTCCTTCTTTTGCGAGGGCCGCGAAACGGTCCCCACGTTCTGAATAACTCTTAAATTGATCAAAGCTTGCCGTGCCCGGCGAAAGTAGCACTACCTCGCCAGACTGGGCATCACGCCTAGCCGCCGCAACGGCGTTTTCCAGCGTACCGCACATCTCGCACGGCACCCGAGAAAACCACGCATCGTAGAGCTGCTGAGCGCAACTTCCAATAAGATACACTTTTTTGACCCCACTTTGCAAGAGGGGAATTGCAAAATTTGGGTCATCCCCCTTGGCGAGCCCCCCTGCAATCAGGCGGCAACGCGGCCCGGCCGCCGTCCGCCCAACCTCACGAAAACCCGCCACCATGGCCACTCCGGCACACAAGGCAGCCAGAGAAGTTGCCTTGGAATCGTCAATGTAGGTGACCCCTTCCCGCGTGCAGACGGCTGCCATGCGATGCGGCAGCGGACGAAACGCCGCGAAGCCTGCGGCCACGGCGGCATCCGAAAGCCCCGCCGCGCGCAGCAGCGCCACCGCCGCCGCGCCGTTGGCCGCCAAAACGGGATTGTCGAAATAAGATCCACGGAAGAGCGGACGCACCGCATCAAAGGCCTCGAAGGGCGCTTCTGGTCTGCGGGGATCGAATTGCGTCACAGCAGAATGGTCGATCGCCACCTGCGCCATCGTCAGCAGCCTCCGCTTGAGAGCATGATAGACGGCGCGCGACCCATGGCGATCGAGATGGTCATCCTGCAGATTCAATATTGCCGCCGCCGCAAAGGCGTCCGACGGCAGATCGGTCGTCTCCATCTGAAAGGACGACACCTCCACCACAGCCCACGGCAAGACGCCTGCCTCGCCGTTCGCAGCCGGCAGATGGTCTCGGCATACGGCACAAAGCGGCAGACCGTAGTTGCCGCACGGCACAGCCGGCTGCCCGGCCAGCGTCAGCGCATCCGCCACCAGCTTGACGACAGAGCTCTTGCCCTTCGACCCCGTGACCGCCAACATCCGCCCGCCCCGCGCCCGCCAGCGCAGGGCGCCCAACTGCAGTTCGGAGATTACGCGAATACCCCTTTCCCGTGCGGCACGCTGCCAGACATGGTCCAGCGCAATGCCAGGGCTCGTGACGGCCAGATCAAAGTCGCCTGCGGGGAAGAGGTCCTTGCCGTCTAGCACCACCACCTCGGCACCACCTTGCCGCAACACGTCAGCCGCGGCTACGCCGCTGCGGCCATTGCCGAAGACCAACACCCGCTTCGGGAAATCGGGAATCGCGGGATTCGCCATCTGCTGCCTCATTTCCGCTTCTTCGTGGGGATTGGGATCGGCACTTCCTGCGAAGGATCTGCGGCACGCTGACGGATTCGCGCCGAATAGGCATCGCTGTACGGCTCACCCGTGGCGGCCTTGTCGGTACGGCCATTGTAGCGCTTGAGCGCCCGTGCCCAGCCGTCGAAGGCGCCTTCCGGCCGATTCGCGGCCGGCTGGCCCGACACGCCGAAGCCCTTGCGCACCAGCAGCATCAACCCCGCCTTGAGGTTGTTCACGCCCGAACCTTCGTTGCGGCGGCGCGGTTCGCGCAGGCCGAGATACTTCTTGTAGGGATTCCAGTCGCCCGGCACATTCACCTGCAGCGGATCATGCGCCCACGCCGTGCGCGAATTGACGTCGCCGCCGCCCGTCTCCTGAATCATGTGGGCCTTGATCTGCGCAGCCGAGAGTTCGGGAATGCCGCCCGCCTGGTCCGCCGTCGAACCGGCCCACTTCTTGGTGTTCTTGTTGAAGTCGTCGACGAACTTCTTGATCTGCGCGTCGTACTGCTGATAGCGGTTGTTCTCGAAGCCCTTGAAGACGGGCACGCCCTTCGCCGTCTTCGCCTCCGAAAGCGGGATGGCCTTGGGGACGGTGCCGACCGTCGGGCCGGACGTGGTCTTGCCGGCCGGCGCCTCTTCCGGCTCCGCGGCCTTCGGGGCCACCGAATCCGTGTCATCGCCGGAACAGAGGAAGGAGATCGTCACCGGCACGATCGCCAACCCCACCAGAACCAGGAAAACCGTGATGTTCTTCTTCACGCGAACTTCCTTTCCAGGAACCGGACGGCGCGGTCGACGATCCAGTTCATCAAGCAGTAGGCAGCCGCCACCGAAAGCAGCGGCCCGAACGCCGCAAGCGTGCGTCCGCAGACGATGTCAGCCGCCATCGTGAGGTCGCACAGGCTGATGGAGCCGACCACGGAAGTCCACTGCATCAGCTCCACGAGCTTCACGCGCGAGACGGCCAGCCAGGGCTTGATGCCGTTGCCGGCCGGCGCCAGAAACGCCGCCAGCCAGAACGAGAACGCCGTCGTCGCCACCACCCAGGCCGAGGCCGTGGTGAGAATGGCGCACCCCACCGCCAGCAGCACCACCGGCGGCGGCAGCAGACGCACCACCTCCAGAATGGAGTCGATCACGCCCCGCACCACATCCGGCACATGCCGGCGGATGAGGTGGATGACACCCGCGAAGATGAAGCCCAGCGCCGCCGAAAGCGTCGTGAGCGCCAGCGTGGTGAAGAAGCCCACCGTGAAAAGGCGGATTCTCGGATCCTTGATGAGTACCTTCGCGAAGCCCAGGCGTTTCGAGCCCAGCATCATGCCTGACGAATCGCCGCCGCGCACCAGCACCTTCACGTCGGAGTCGAAGTAGTTGTCCGAGGCGAGCAGCCCCTTCTCGACTTCGTTGGCGTTGAAGTCGTCGATGACGATGTCCAGCTCGCCGGCGGCCAGCTCCTCGAGGATGCCGTCGTCGGGCCGGCAGACGATCTGCGGCTTGAGGTGCATCACCTGGGCGAAACGCCGGATGAACTCAATGTCGAAGCCCGCCAGCTCACCCGAGTCGTCGACGAAAGAGGACGGCTCCTCGGTGCCGCTCGTGCCCACGCGCAGCACGCCCTGGGCCCCATCCGCCTCCGGGATCTTCGGCATGGGGATGTATTCGTCGCTCTGGCACCATCGCGTGAACATGTCGTCATAGTAGCCGCTGGCCCGGCAGCCCTTGATGAAGTCGTTGAGCTTGGGCAGCAACTCCGGCCGCTTGGGCGACACAAGCACCACGCCCGGCGTGCGGGAAAGCGGCTCGTCCAGCACCTTCAGACGATGCGGATAGGCCCGCAACGCCACATTGAGCACATGCTCGTTGTAGACGAAGCCCTCAATGCGCCCCGCCAACAGCGCCATGAACGCATCGTCGAATTCGCGGAAGCCCACGATCTGCGCGCGCGGGAAACGCTGACGCGCCACATTCTCCGAATCATAGCCCTGCAGCACGCCCACCCGGCAGTCCTGGCGGTCGAGCTGCTCCGGCCGCTTGAAGTCATCGGGCCGTTCGTACGAGCCCACGCTCACCAGATGGGCGACAGACAAGACCACGGCGGCCAACACGGCCACACCGGCGACATTCGCGATTTTCACATCCTACTCCGTTTCTCCACAAGTCAATTCCACATCTTCATGCGCGCCCAGGGCTCGCTCTGCATCAGATTGAGCTCGATGCTCGTCTCCAGGCCGCCGGGACGGTTCTGCTTCAGCCACAACTCCGCATAAGGCCCCGGCAGCTCCCGCACCACACGATCATGATCGCCCTGCGCCCGCCATTCGACGGCGTCAAGCAGGAGCTCCATCAACTTGACGTCGTCACGCACCCACGCGGGAGCGCCCGTCAGATCCAGCTTCTCCCTGGCGGCCCGCCGTTCCGCGGCCACGGCGGCGATCATCGCGTCGGTGACGCCATTCGGACGGACAATCGACTTTCCGCGATGGCGGAGGATGATGGCCAGATTGGACCAGTTGCCCACGTGCTTCGCGGCGCAGAGGCGATACAGGTTGCCCCAGCGAATCAGCGTCTCTCCGCAGCGGCAGCCGCAGATGCGGTCTATGCGCGCGGACAACTCCTCGTCGGAGAGTTCCTTGTTCTCCCGCACGCAGGCGGCGGCGTAGACGAGGCCCGGCAGCTCCACCAGCCACGGCTGCGGATGGCCGCCATCGCCCCAGGTGGTCAGAAGCAGGCCCTCGGCGCCATGCGCAGTACCTTCACGCCAGGCCGCCGCCACGTTGCCCTTCATGTTCGCCACACGCCCCACGAAGGAATTCCAACCGCTCGTGCCCGGACACACCCAGTACTTGTGCCCGCTCTTCTCGAGAACGGAGCACTCCTTCGCAAAGGGGTGGGTGGCCTCATAGCCCCAGTCCAGCAGCACGACATCCTTCGGCACGAGATCGACCGCCTCGGGGTTGTGCAGCACGATGTCCGCCCAGCACATCATCGTGCGTCCGCGGCGACGGATCGCGTCGTTCATCTGGCGGAGATAATCCGTGTACACCGTCAAGGCGCCACGTTCCTTCACGGCGGCCGCGCTGCGGCGGCCCCCGTCATCGTATTCTATGAACTCGTCGCAGCCCACATTGAACTTCCGCGAACGGAAATTCGGCAGCAGCTCATCCCAAAGCTCCTCAAGGAACGGCAGCGTACGGGGATCCGAAGCGCAAAGCCCCATGGGGATCTTGGTGGCGCTTTTCCAGCGCGTCTTCACGCCCGCCTCGGGCGCCTCGGCCAGAGAACGATACTCCGGCGTCGCCAGCCACGGCTCCATGTGGGAGAACGACGCCTGATACGGCACCAGTTCAATGCCCTTCGCCGCACAGAAGTCATCCAGCTCCCGCACGTCAGCCCACGTGTAGGGACTGCGGTCGCGCGATGGCTCGGGATGCTTCTCGTAGAGGAACGCCGCCTTGGAGAAGAGGTGAATCTCCTCGTAGCCGAGATCGGCGACAATTGCGATGAGGCGTTTGGCCGTCTCGATCGTTGGCGTTTTGCCGTGCGTGATGCAGAATTCCCAACCCAAGCGAAGACGCGGCGACGCGGCAAGGGCCACGCTCGCCGTCAGGAACATCGTGAATGCGGTAAGTGATCGGATCATGTCGCGTTCCTCATGCAGGGGAAATGTGTCTGCACATTATAGCAAAACGCAAGCGTCCTGTCATCTGCACGCCCACGCCGACCACAAGTCCACACCGATTCCGTGGTCGACTTTTATCCGACACACGACATTTCGATAGGATTTTCGGATCCGCTCGACGAGAAAAGCATCGATTATGCAGGAAGAATCGTTTCCCAACCGCGAAATTCAGCTCTAGAAGAGAACTTTAGCACGTTTTTACTTTCAAGGTGCACGTTTAGTTCTGGCGACGATGCTCTAAACTTTTCTAGCACAGGATTGTAGTCGTACCAGAGTGCGTCGTTACCAAAGAGATGAAGGCCATGAAGTCAGTTAAGAACTATAGGACTGTCCCAAACTCATAACTCCCGCAAGGCCTAACGGGTGGGGAAGGATGACGCCTTCGCTTTCGAGGAGGCGCCGCTTCTTCTCGAGAAGTTCCCCGCTCTTGGCGCCACAGAAGCCGCCGAGCGTGCCGTCGGCCGCGATCACGCGATGGCAGGGAACCTCAGGCGCAAAGGGATTGCGGCGAAGCGCCTGTCCCACGGCACGTGCGCTCTTGCAGCCGATCCGCCGCGCCAGCTCACCGTACGTGATGACGGTACCGCGCGGAATCTTCCGCGTCTCGTCGTACACGCGCTGCTGAAATGGGGTTGGGGTCTTGGCCATGCGGTTCACTCTTCGACGACAACACCCTTGGGCACCGAGATCTCGGGAATGATCTTATCACCCTCCCGCCGCCAGCTGGCCACAATCTTTCCCAAGGGCGTGGGAATCACGCCCTTGGCCCAACTGATTTCCTTCGCCGCCCCCGGAACAAAACGGATACGCGCGTAACCAGGCGCTGTGGGCACAACGCCCAGCAGGCCCTCGGTGAGGTCG
>JAKSOW010000164.1 GCA_024405395.1 Kiritimatiellia bacterium
GCACATCGAGTGCTTCGACATCTACGGCATGACCGAGACCGGCGGCATCGGCACGACGGGGCAGGACTGCAAATGCCACTGTGGCCTGCATGTCTTCGAGGATCAGTACATCACCGAGGTGATCGACCCGATTACGGGCAAGGTGCTGCCGGATGGCGAGTACGGCGAACTCGTGTTCACGTCGTTGACGCGCGAGGCGATGCCGATCATCCGCTATCGCACGCATGACATCTGCCGTATCCTGTCGCGCGAGAAGTGCGACTGCGGGCGCACGTCGCTCAGGATCGACCGCATCACGGGCCGTACGGACGATATGCTCATCGTGAAGGGCGTCAACTTCTATCCGCGCCAGGTCGAGCAGGCGCTCATGGAGATCCCCGGCGTCAAGGACGAATTCCAGATCATCCTCGAGGAGCGCAACGGCATGACGGACGTGACGGTCAATGTCGAAGCCGAGCCGGGCGTGACGGGGCATACGGTCGCCAAGCATCTCAAGGAACGCCTGGGCTTCCTGCCCAAGGGCGAGGTATTCCCGGTCGGCGCGTTGCCGCGTACGGAAGGCAAGGCCAAGCGCGTGATCCGAAAGAAGGTAGACTGAGGTGATGATGGAACTTCCGCGTCGAAATTTCCTGACTTCTCTTGGCGGCCTGGTGGCGGCGTCGGCTTTGCCGTCGTTTGCCGCGGACGACCCGAAGATCTTTCCTGCGCGCGGACGCTTTGAACGGCTGGAGCTCTCCTATCAGCACATCCATCTGGGCCTCAAGGAGCCTTTTTCGATTCTGCACATTTCGGATACCCACTTGACGGCCTGTGATGCGCGTGAGCCTGATAAGGCCGAGTTCGCAGCCAAGCGCCAGCAGACGTTCGGCGGCTGCCAGGAGGAGGCGCTGCGCGATTCGCTCGCCTGGGCGAAAAACAATGTCGACTACGTGGTGCACACGGGCGATCTCATCGACTTCCAAACCGAAGCCAACTACGATCTCGTGCGCAAATACTTCGGCGAGACGGCGGGGACGATGTTCGGCGCTCCAGGCAACCACGAATATCAGCGCCGCATCAAGGAAGAGGGCATTCGGAACACGGATGAGTACAATGCCCTCAGCCGCGAGACGCTGAACAAGGTGTTTCCGTACGATGTCACGTTCCAGAGCACAGTGGTGAAGGGCGTCAACTTCATCTGTCTTGAGCAGGTCTATGGTTTTGTCCTGCCCAGCCAGGTGGCGCGTTTCAAAGACGAGGTCAAGAAGGGATTGCCGATCATCCTGTGCATGCACGTACCGTTCTTCTCGGATCACATCTGGCGGTCCTCCATGAAGTTTTGGCGGAATGCGGGGCGCAAGTTCCGCATGGCGGAGGTTCCTGCGGCGGTTGGCGACTATAAGCGGCAGCTTGAGGATCCCGTGACACGCGACTTCCTGGCCTATCTGAAGCAGGAGCCGCTGCTGCGCGGCATTCTCTGCGGGCATCTCCACATTGACGTGCAGGATCGATTCTCTCCCACCGCCATGCAGTATGTCGTGGGCGGCAACTTCATCCCTCACGGAGAAGAGATACTCTTTACGTGATTTCTCGGGCGATTAGCTCAGTTGGTTAGAGCAGGACCTTTACACGGTCAAGGTCGGGGGTTCGAGTCCCTCATCGCCCACCATCAGGTATGTTTTGACGGGAAAGCAGCTCCGAGGGTGGGATGCCCCCCACAAGCATAGGAAAAGAAGGAATGACGCCAGCTGATTTCACGACTGCCACTTTGGTGGGATGGGGTGGCAGTGACTGTTTCAATCAGGCGCTGTCAATCGCCAAACGCGGCGGCGTGGTGGAGGCTCATTGGGATGATTTTGACCATGTGATCACGGGCAAAATCTCAATGGCGAGTGGCTGGGACATGCCTTCCAAACTGGAAGTGCTGGACGACGGCACCATCATTTCGCATTGCCCGTGCCGTACCAACAAGGAATTCGGCCAGGTTTGTCCGCATGTGGTGGCCTTGGGCCTCTACATGATGGTGCAGTTCATGCCCGAGGAGGGTGCTACCGCGCCATCGGGCCAGGGGGGTACGGCCAATGCCCCCAAGGCACAGCCGACGGAGGACGAGGACTCGGTCGCCGAAGTGCTGAAGCGCTACGTGCCGATGACGCCACGCATCAAGGCAACACTTTCCGGCAGTCGGGCGTCGCTCTCGATCATTCTGGAGGCTGACTACAAGGGCGCGCTGTGGGAATGCGGCGAGTTGGGGCCCGCCGATGAAGTCGTAGCCGTGGATCCAGACGACCCCTACCTTTTCTACACGCGTAATCTGCCGGCCGAGGCGGCGGCGATTGAGCTCGTCAAGCGCCACCATTTCGAGGACATTCCCCCTGAGACGATCCCCAAGCGCTATTACATCACCGAACCGCGCAATGTGCTCAACTTTCTGGGCTCCGGCCTTCCCGCGCTGCGGCGCAAGAACTGGATTGTGCGACTTTCCGACCGTCTGATGGAAGTGGCGGACGCCATGCCCATGATCGTCCCGGTGGTGACGGTGGCAGATGCGCCGCGCGGTTCCTTTGACGTGGGCTATGAGTTTGATTCCGGCGGCATTCCCGTTTCGCAGGCCGAAATCCAGCTTGCCATCAACCGTGGCGACTCCTATGTGATGACGCCGCAGGGCACGGTGCTGCTGGATGCTGAGTCGATCGGCATGATGCGCGACGTGTTCTCCGACTGCGCCTCGCAGGGCGGCGCCGCCCCGGGGCATTTCCGCGTGGGCAACATCTATGCGCCCTACGTGCGTGCCGCCCTTGAGTCGATCGGTTCGGTGGAGCTGGAGGACGAAGAGGCGCCGAATTGGCGCGAAACCGCCTCCCAGCGTAATCGTGATGCACACGCAAAGTATGAGCCCGTGCCGTTGGGGCCTCTGGAGAACACGCTGCGCCCCTACCAGAAGCAAGGCGTCTATTGGATGAGCTTTCTGGAGCGCAGTGGTCTCTCGGGACTTCTCGCCGACGAAATGGGCCTCGGGAAGACGCTGCAGACGCTTACCTGGATTTCCCTTCAGCGCTTTGATCCGGCCGCACGCGGCAAGCCGGCGTTGGTGGTGTGCCCCACCTCGCTGGTGCGCAACTGGGAGTCTGAGGCCGCGAAGTTCACGCCTGGCCTGAAACGCCTTGTCGTCTCGGGGCCTGATCGCGCCAAGACCTTCCGTGCCATCCCCTCGGCCGATCTGGTGATCACATCGTATGCGCTACTGCAGCGCGATCTTGAGGACGCCTACCTCGGCGTCGAATTCAGCGTGGTGGTGCTGGATGAAGCGCAGCACATCAAGAACCGTCAGACGCGCAACGCCAAGGCTGCAAAGGAACTGCGTGCCGTGCAGAAGCTGGTCCTTACGGGCACGCCAGTCGAGAATTCCGTGGCGGACGTGTGGAGCATCTTCGATTTCCTGCTGCCCGGCTATCTGGGCGACTACGCGAGTTTCCGCGACACCACCGAGCAGCCCATTGCTCTGGGCGGCAATGAAGGTGCCGCCGCGCAGGAGAAGCTGCACCACAAACTGCATCCGTTCATTCTGCGTCGACTCAAGAAGGATGTGGCGAAGGATCTGCCGGACAAGATCATCAAGGTCGCCTACTGCCCGATGACGCCCGATCAGCAACGCATTTCCAGCGAGATCCGCGCCAAGGCAAAGGCGGCGAAGACGAAGTTCGAGATGCTGGCCGTGTTGATGCGTCTGCGGCAGGCGGCCAACCACATGGAGCTTCTCAAGGAGAAGAGCAACGATCCATCCGGCAAGATTGAAACCTTCTTCGAGTTGCTCGACGAGGCGATGGACGGCGGGCATCGCGTGCTTGTGTTCTCGCAGTTCGTGTCGATGCTTGCCATTCTGCGGCGAGAGCTGGAGGCTCGCCAGATCAAGTACTGCTATCTTGACGGCGAAACCAAGGATCGCCTTGGCGAGTGCCGCCGCTTCAATTCAGACGAGTCAATTCCTCTGTTCCTCATTTCGCTGCATGCGGGCGGGACGGGTCTCAATCTCACGGGCGCGGACATGGTGGTGCACTTCGACCCCTGGTGGAATCCGGCCGTGGAGGCGCAGGCCACCGACCGTGCGCATCGTATCGGGCAGAAGAAAACGGTGTACGTCATCAAGATGATTGCGGAAGGGTCGGTGGAGGAGCGTGTGCTGGCCCTGCAGCAGAAGAAACAGCTCGTCATTGACGCGACTGTCGGTAGCACCGATGAGGCACTTGTGGCGAAGATGTCGTTTGATGATTTGCGTGCTGTGGCAGGGATCTGAAGTAGGAGAGAGGTTGGGATGATGCGCATTAGTCTCGTCTTGGGTACGGTGCTGGCTTGTTTGTTGGTTTCAGCTGCGGAAAATCTTGTGGTTAATCCGGATTTGGCGGAAGATGATGGCATCGGCACTGTCCTAGGCTGGAAGAAGCATATCCGAAATGAGCTGAACACGACGATTGACGCCCAGGCGATTGGGGACGGCGCTTTTCACCTGCATGCCAAGGGCGTCTCCTATGCCTTCTACATGCAGTCGGGGATTGGGCTTGTGCCGCAGAGCCCTTATCGGCTGTCGTATGAAGTGCGCACGGCGGGCCTCAACGGCGCCAAGCCGGCATTCTACCTTTTTGACTCAAAGTGGAGTTGGAAGAAGGAGAATCGCGGCGATACGTTTCCGGACAATACGCAGGGCGCCTGGGTCAAGCAATCGAAAATTGTGATGTCCATGTCGGGCAGTGGCAGCTTGGGCCATGTGCTGGGCATTTCCTGTCTCAGTCATGCGGAACAAGAGGATGTGGCTTTCGATATCCGCAATTTGCGGCTGGAGGCCGTGAGCGATGAGGTGGCGGCGAAGAGTACGCGAAAGGTCTGTGGTAAGGTGCGGGCACGCATCGTCCCCGTCAATCCGCTCCTGTCGGCCGTGCATGCCGAAAAAGGGGAGATGACGTTCTACTGGGCGGGCTCGTCGATCTGCGGACGCACGAATTGCACGGTGGTGGTGCGCCTGGACGAACGGAAGGGGACTGCGTCTTGTCAATTGGATTCGGCTGGATATGCCAAAGTCGCTCTAGGCAAGATGAAATGTGGCGCCCACAAAATATCGGTTGAGGTACGCGACCCGAGTGGAAAAGTGCTTGCTTCCGATTCTTATGCGATTACGGCGATTGTGCCGATTGCCGAATCTGCTGTCGGGCGCCGACTCAACAACTTTGTGACGGAACTCGTGAATCGGCCTTTGGAAGACGGTACGGTCTCCTTCACGCGGGCACGGGCCGGATGGGTGTGGATTTCATTTGGGGCGGTTGACCCCGCGGAGGAGGGCGGCAATGTGCGTGCCTATCTGGACGACTGGGGACAGCCTGTCGTCTATCGGCGCGACGGAGAGCGTTATCTGGAAACGCAGCGCTGGGTGTCGGCGGGTGAACATCGCCTGCGCATTGTTGGTGCGCCGGCTGGCCGTACGTTGCGCATCCATGCGGTGAAGACCATCTGGGGATCCGCTCCCAGCGACCTTCGGGCGCTCCCCTTGGGCACCTGGTGGAGTTTCACCTACCGTCTGCCGTTCATGCAGCGTTTCTCGCTGATTTCCACGTTCAATACAATGAGCAGGGTCAATCAATACCTGGACGGCCGTGACGACACCGGCGCCGGCTTCTACTACGAGCGCGGCATCCGCCTGATGGGCGGCGACAAGTTCACGCCGGACGATCCCGACCACCAGACGCTGGAGGATTCACTGCGCCATCTCAAGTCGGGAAGTTGGCGATTGGGGCGCACGGTGAATGTGGACGAGAATCTGCTCTCGCCCGCGCATGATGTCGCCGTCAACTTTTCGGAGGCCGTATGGCAGCTTTTCGCGGAAGAGCCGTCTCGTCGAATCAATGTGTGGTATGCCGACACGTCCACGGGCAAATATCACCGCGAACCCGAAATCAACGTCTCGGAAATCGCCGCCATCGTCAATACGGGAAACGGCACGGGTTTGCTCATGCCGGAACTCTATGCGCCCGTCAAGGCGGGCCGTGAATCCCTCACGCCCTATCTCGACGGCTACGCGAATTTCGTGCAGGCCGCCGAACACATGGTGCCTGCGGCGACTGGTGCCACAGTGCTCTATGGTGCCGGTTACATCGACCTCTTCGACTGGACCAATTACGTCGAGCCCGCGACCGACATCAAGGCGCACTATTCCGAGATGGTTCGTGTATTTGCCACGGATCCGCGGTTTGCCGGATGCGCAGGCATTGGTTTTGGCGGCGGCATGTGCTGTGAGGAGGAATTCCGCAGGTGGGGCGCCAAGGTACTACGCCACTATGCCCTGGAGGGTGCCACGGACGATCTGGCAAAAGAATATGGCTTCGTCTGGACGCCTGGCTTCGTGAAGAACTCTGATTTCGCCGATGGCCTGGAGAACTGGACGGTGCGCGCCGCCGAGACGAATGGCGTGCGGGCTGAGGCAATCAAGGGCTACGGGCGGCAGTACCAGAACCGCATCGGCGTGGAAGCGGGGGTTGGCGACAGTGTGGCGCTGTTCACGGCTTCGGCCTCCGGGGTGAACGAACTCGCGCAGCCGATTACGGGACTTGAGCCAGGACGCTATTATTCCCTGCATTTCGGTCTGGCGAACAAAGATACGCTCAAGGCGTTTCCCGGAAAGGCGCCGCCGGTTTCACCAGCCTTCTTTTCGGCGCGTCTGCAGGGCGCGGAAGAGGTGGAGGAGCTGCGGTATGTCCACCACCGACGTGGGCATGCGGCCAAGGGGGAGGCGAAAAACAAGGCTTCGCTGAGAAGTTTCCGCTATGTCTTCAAGGCCACGGCGCCTACGGCGGAACTTGTCTTCTGTGACCAGGCGCATGATGGCACGCGCAATCGGGTCGGGACGGAGCTTGCACTCAATTACATCATTCTCCGCCCATACTATGTTGAAAATGCGAGAGAAATAGCAGATGTTGTTCAAGCGCTGGGTTGGAAGGGACCTGGTCCTATGCGTCCCGAGCCGCCGGCTGCCAAATAGGCTTGAGACGGATGTTGGGGCTGTATGTGGAATGTGAAAGACGGTTAATGCGCGTTTGGGATACTGAGTCGCACGGAATTATGATATAATACGCCCTAAATGTTTCCGAGAAAACTCCATGTCTGCGATGCGTTCGGGATTCCAGTGTATCTGGATTTTTCCTTCATCGTCCTGTTGGTCATCTTCATGACGGACTTCGGGTCGTTCACCTACGGCTTGAGCTTTGCATTGGCATTGGCGGTTTCCGTGACGTTGCACGAACTGGGCCATGCGCTGACGGCACGGGCCTTTGGTTATCCCACGCGAGACATCACCCTGTCGCTGCTGGGCGGTTGCGCGTCGTTGATCTCTCTGCCGCGCAAGGCCTGGCAGGAGTTCCTGACGGCGGTGGCGGGGCCTGCGGTGAGTTTTCTCCTTTCGGGCCTGTGTTGGGCGGCGTTGCTGTTTCTCCCCATCGAGAACCATTGGGTGGCCAATGTCCTCTACTATTCCTCTATGATGAACCTCATGTTGGGCGGCTTCAACCTGCTGCCGGGCTTCCCCATGGATGGCGGCCGGATATTCCGTTCGATTGCGCGCGCATTCACATCGCGCGCCAAGGCCACCTACGCGGCGATGATCGTGGGGCGCGTTTTTGCCGTCCTGCTGGGATTGCGGGGTCTCCACTCCATCTTCACGGGTGGGGCTTGGGGGTTCATCTCCATTATGATTGCCTGGATGATTTGGCGCGAGGGCTGGCGGGAATACCAGATGGCCGTGGCGGAAGAGTCCTGGGGTGGTTGGGACTTCTCGGCTCGGGTGTCGCCGCCGCCGTATGGTGGTGATTCGGATGAGGCGGAAGTCCGCAGGCGGTAAGTAGTAAGCTGTTTGAAGGTTAAATTAACAGGTTTGTTTGAAGTTCGTAAGACGGATTAGATAAGGAGTTCTGATGGAAGGTCTGAATGTCAAGGCGGTGGGAAGCTGCCAGTGGGATGCGGCAAGTCTGGGTGAGATCATGCTGCGGTTGGATCCGGGTGACGGACGCATTCACTGCGCCCGCGAGTTCAAGGTGTGGGAAGGCGGCGGCGAATACAATGTCGTGCGCGGTCTGCGCCGGTGCTTTGGTCTCAAGACCACGGCCGTGACGGCGTTTGCCGACAATCCCGTGGGGCGCCTGGTGGAGGACTTCATGCTTCAGGGCGGCGTGGACGTGAGCCACGTCAAGTGGGCGAAGTTCGACGGCATTGGCCGTGAGGTTCGCAATGG
>JAKSOW010000165.1 GCA_024405395.1 Kiritimatiellia bacterium
GTCTACTATCCGAGAGAATCGCATGTAGTACAACCCACCACCCCATAGCTCATTACAGATAAAAATCTCAACATTCCCAGAGGGCCCCATCACCGATGAAGCGCGAACAGAGGTACTGGGAGGAATACACTGCGAAAGCCGCGGCGCTGAAGAGGGCGACAATAATCACCGCCAGGGCCGCGTGAGGAAAGTCCGCAGGGGGAACGAAAAAAGTCCGTGGGGCAGACAAAAAGGTCCGCGGGGGATTCCAGAAAGTCTTCGGGGGTGGAACACGACGCCACCTACACCGACCAACTAACCTGCCTCACAACCACGCGGACAGACCTCCTTGATCGGGAAGCCAACAAAGCTACCACGCTTTAATGCGCTTCCAGCCAGTTCTCGCCCACGCCGGCGGAGACCTCCAGCGGCACACCGAGATCCAATGCCCCTTCCATCTCGCGCTTGGCGAGAGCCTTGACCGCCTCCACTTCACTGCGGGGCGTGTCAAAGAGCAGTTCATCGTGGATCTGCAGCACCATCTTGGCCTTAAGGCCCTCGGCCTTGAGCGCACGATCCACACGCACCATCGCGAGCTTGATGAGATCGGCGGCCGTGCCCTGCACGGGCGTGTTCATCGCATCGCGTTCGGCGGACTGACGGGCTGTGGCGTTGCGCGAATTAATGTCGCGCAACGTACGCCGCCGCCCGAGCGCCGTGACCGCATACCCCGTCGCCCGCGCATCGGCAATGGCCTTGTCCATGAAAGCCCGCACTTTGGGGTAGAGCTTGAAATAGGTGTCGATGAGCTCGCCCGCTTCACGCCTGGCAATTTTGAGACGTTGGGCGAGGCCAAAGGCCGAAATGCCGTAGACGATACCAAAATTGACCATTTTGCAGCGCGAGCGCTGGTCTGGCGTCACGGCTTCGGGCGCCACGCCATAGACACGCGCCGCGGTTTCGCGGTGGATGTCGGCCCCATTGCGGAACGCCGCCAGCAGATTCTCGTCGCCGCTCATGGCAGCGAGAATGCGCAGCTCGATCTGGGAGTAGTCGGCGGCAATCAGCAGGTGATCCTTGTCGCGCGGCACAATCGCGGCACGAATGTTCTTGCCGCGATCGCTGCGCACCGGGATATTCTGCAGGTTGGGGTCGGACGAGGACAGCCGCCCCGTCTCCGTGAACGCCTGCGCGAAAGTCGTATGCACGCGCCCATCCGAACCCAGGCACAGCGGTAGCTTGTCCACATAGGTGGACTTCAGCTTGGAGCACGCGCGGTACTCCAGAATATCCCACACCACAGGATGGTAGTCGATGAGCTTCTGCAACGTCTTCTCGTCGGTGGCGTACTGTCCCGTCGAAGTCTTCTTGACGCCCGAGGCGTCCAACTTCAGCTTTTCGAAAAGGAGCGCGCCTAGCTGTTTCGGGGAATCAATGTTGAGTCCCGGCTCGCCGAAACGGCGGATGGAGTCCACAAGTAGGCCGATCTCGCGGTCCAGCTGCACGCCGTAATTGCGCAGCGCCTTCACGTCCAACGCCACGCCCTCCTTCTCCATCGCAATGAGGATCGGCACCAGCGGCTCCTCCGACTCCTCCAACGCCCGCAGCGCACCGGCCTCGCCGACTTTGGGCCGCAGCGCCGCTTCCCAACGAAGGGCCAAGTCGGCATCCTGCGCCGCGTAGTCACGGATCGCCTCTGGCGGCAGATCTGCCATCGACTTCTGTTCCTTGCCCCGTTCCTTTGCGCCGATCAGATGCTCGATCGGTTCAGGCTCGAAGCCCAGCACCTCGCGCGCCAGCTGCTCCTTGTTGTGGCGAGCGGCCGCGTCCAGCACATAGTGCTCCAGCATCGTGTCGTGCACTGTTGCACCGAAGGTGATGCCGTAGCGTCCCAGAATCGTCATGTCGAACTTCGCATTATGCGCGATGAACGTCTTCGCGGGGTCGGCAAAGATCTTGGCGAAGACACCCACGAAGTCTTTGGCCTCGTCGAACGAACAACCAGCCGCCGAACTCTGCAAGGCGGCAGCAAAGAGATCCAGTTCGGGCACGGCTTCGCCGCCCACGGTCTCTTCCGCATGCGGCGGCACCGCCACATACCACGCCTTGCCGGGCGCTGTGGCGAAGCTCATGCCCACCAACCGGTCCTTCTGGGCGTTGATGCCCGTGGTCTCGGTGTCGAAGCCGATGACAGAGGCCGCCGCCAGTTCGTCCGCCAAGGCGCGGGCATCAGCCGCCTTGGTGACGAGCCGATAGTCGTGGGGTTCGGCCAGGAACGGCTTGACGGCAGGAGCGGACGCAGCAGGCGACTCCGAGGTGGCCGGCATCGCCGGTGCCGTCTTGATGACCTCCACGCCAAAGCGCCGCGCGAATTGGAAGAGCTCAAACTTGGCGCACACTGCAGTCAGCTTTTCCCGATCGGGTTCACGGCAGACGAAGGCTTCGAGATCGCAGTCCAGCGGCACATCGGTACGGATGGTGGTGAGGCACTTCGACATCTTCGCGTCCTCGGCACCATTGGCGATCTTTTCGGCCAGCTTGCCCTTCAGCTCGGCGGCATGCGCAATGATGTTCTCCACCGTGCCATAGTCGGCCAGCAACTGCGCGGCCGTCTTCTCGCCCACGCCGCGGATGCCAGGGATATTGTCGGCCGTATCACCCGCAAGCGCCAGATAGTCGATCATCTGCTTGGCGGAGGCGAGGTGCCAATGCTCTTTGACCTTTTCCTCGTCGTAGATCTCGGCAGGGTCCTTGCCGTGTCCCGGACGGAACAGGTTGATATGTTCGCCCACCAGCTGGGCGGCATCCTTGTCGGGCGTGGCACAATACACCTCAAAGCCTGCCGCGGCACCCTTCGCGGCCAAGGTGCCCATCACGTCGTCAGCCTCAAACCCCTCGCAGCGCACCACGGGGATGTTCAATGCCTCGGCGAGTGCAAAGGCATAGGGAATCGACGCGGCAAGGTCCTCCGGCATCTTCTCGCGCTGAGCCTTATAGGGCGGATAGGCGGTATGGCGGAACGTAGGACCCCCCGGATCCATCGCCAACACCACATGCGTGGGCTGATTGTCCTTCAGGATCGACATCACGCCATTGGCGAAGCCAATCAGCGCCGAGGTGTTGATGCCAGTGGAGGTGAGCCGCGGGTTGCGCAGGAACACGAAGTGCCCCTTGTAGAGAAACGGCATGAGGTCGATGATGAAAAGCTTTTTCATGGCTGCGATAATGATAGCACAAAAACAAATACGGGGTCAACCGATCGGCCGGGACACGGCTATTTCCGCACGCGGAAGAACTCCGGCGTCGTAGGCTGATAGAGGGGCTCCGGCAAACGGAAACGCGCAGCGGCAGGCCCCAGCTCCCGCCAGGTACCGTCCGCCTCAAGATGCTCGATTGTACCCGTACGCCACGCGTCCGAGAACACCAATTCCGCATCAGCACGTGGTTCGCCGGCGATGTTCTCCACGAAGACCAGCAGTTCGCGGTCGTTTTTCGCCGCCAAAAGCCATGTGCCGGGGGTTGAAGGCGCCGCCACCTCCAGTTGCCCGCCCGAAAGCTTCGCGAAAAGCCGATGGAACATCTCCTGCTTACGCGCGTTGTACATTGAGACATGCGTACGCGCCAACGGACGATTCAGTACACCCACCCGGCCGCCGAGGGCATTGCGATAGAACACCGTAGCCGGCATCACCGGCTGGTCGTTGACATCCATCAAGACCGACCAGATCTCGGCTCCGGGCCTTGGCATCAGTTTGATGTAGTCGCTCTTCTCCGGCGTCCAGCCCGGCAACGGCAGCGTCTTCATCTTGCGGTTGTAGACCTTTTTGCCACGCCGCCTGCAGCCAGCAACCGCGCAGATCTCCTCATAGTCGAAGGTGTCGTCTTCCGCGACCTCCCCCACATCGCACCCCAGCAGATCGCTGAAGCCACGCGCCGCCAGTACCTGCGCCGCGGCCGCATCCACCAGCACGCCGCCCGCGAGCAGGTTCGTGATGGCCGCGTCCGAAAGCTCCTCGGCCGTGGACTCCACAATGATCGAGGCGGCCGCATCCGTCGCAAAGGTCAGCGGCAACCCCTGCTTCGAGAGAAATGTCGCCGCCGTTTTCTGCGACGAGGCGCCCCTGCGCTTCATGTAGCTCTCTGCCGGCGTGTACAGGGCCCGCACACCGCACGGCGTCATCTGCGCCCGCAGATCCCGTACCACGTCAAAACGCTTGGCGTAAGCCTTCAGTCGCGCCGCATAGCCGGGATCCTCCAATGGATCGTCGCTGTAGAACGTACAGTAGTAATAGGAACCCGAAACACCACCCATCATGGCCGCCGCCAATTCGGAAACGAGGAAGAGCGACGAATTGTAGAACCGCGTGTGCGGGAAAGGGTCCGTTTCGTGGATAATCTCCAGATCCTTCGGCAGGGTCTGCGCACTCCACAAGGCATGCGAGACGGCCGCCGGCAAGGTTCCGGAAGCGCTCTCGTTGAAGTAGCTGGCGCCAAAGACACGCACCATCGGACGGGTACTGCCGGCAAATGCACGGGCCACCTTTTCGGTGAAGTCGCCGTCAAAATCACACCTTCCGCTCTGGCAGAGGCACGTGCGGATGGCGGGGTCCACCTGATTGATGGCTTCACGGGCCTTGGCCGCCAATGTCGCCAGCGAATCCCTTGAGACTTCCGCGAAAGTCTGTCGCAGTGCCGCATTCTCGGGTGTGGGCTTGCGGTAGCAGGCCACCACCGCCTCGCGCGTAAGGGCCCGCCCCACCCGTCTGGAAAGCTCCGCAAGATGGTGCGGACAGAAGCATCCGCCAATACCGCCGACGCCACCGTGATTCGAAAGGTTGTAGTCGTCCTCGAAGAAGACAATCGAGGGATGCGCCTCCCGCAGATAGGCCTTCAGGCGTTTGCACCACGCCACCGCGAACTCCTCCGAGAGCGGGCAAGCCGTATTGGAGACACTGCCCTGCATGTTGACGATCTTCTGCCCCGGCAAATCCTTTGCATGCCCAATGGTGGGCACCACCCACCAGCCAAGTTCGACATTCTTCAAATCGGACAGCGCTTCTTTGATCCGTTTGGCGTCGCGTCCGGCCTGAGTAAAGACCTCGATCTCCGAATGGCCGAAATAACGTTGCCGCCAAGGGTTGATCAGCACAAACTTCCGCAGACCATATTCCACACGCATCTGCCGCAGCGCCTGTGCCAGATCTGCCGGCGGAATGCTGGCGGCATTCACGGGAACCAGCACATTGAGCGGCAACGCCGCCGTCACATTGTCGCGAATGAACGCATATTCGGATTCCTGCTTCAACGACTCCACCGCCAACTGGGAGAATCGGCATTTCTCCACTGTGACATCGCGCGACCCGGCCAGCGACAACGGCTCGCCCGCCTGGCCCGTGACCGTGACGCCCTTCACCATCACATCCGTGGAACCCAGTATCTGCAATGGCTTCGCGTCCACGCTCTGCAGTTCAAAGTCCCGAAGGCGCACGCCCTGGCAATTGCGGAAAGTCATTGTGCCGCCCTTCGCCAGACGGATGACGCCCGGCCCCGTGAGGAACACATTCGTCGCATTTTCGGCAATGACCACCTTGCAGTCGAGTGTCACCCCCTTCTCCAGTCGCACCATGGCGCTGCCGTCCAGACGTAGTTCATCGAGTTTCTGTGACGCGCGAATCACCGTCTCAGGCCGCTCGAACAGCGTGGCCACGGAACAGCCCTGGCTCCGCACATTATCCAGAAATAGCTTTGCCTGCAATTCCGCGCCCGTCTTGATGGGATGGGTGGTGTCGCGATTGGGTTCCCCGTTCTTTCCCAGGACGAGGCCCGTCGAGATCACGTAGTTCTTCAGCGCCTCCTCGCGGCCCAGCGACTCCAGCTTGGCCGTGAGCATGCTGTTCATGTCCACGAAATCGCAGTTGAGTTCCTTCGCGAGCGAGCGCATCGCCTCGCGATAGGTGCTGAGGAATTCGCCGGGTGCACTTTCCCATTCGGTGAGATGCTTGCCATCCGGGCCAAAGGTGCAGCGACAAGAATGGGAAATCAGAATCGGCGTGGCGCCTTTCGCCCGCACCTCGCCAATCCATTCCCGCAGGATGTCGCGATAGAGTCCGTTCGGGGCCGCATAGCGCTTTTCCCGATAGAACGCGGTGGACTTCTTCTGGTCATTGCCGCCGAACTGAATGCCCACGAAATCGCCGGGCATGACGCCATCCAGCAACCTCTTCCAATGGCCATCCGCACGGAAACTTTTGGTGGAGTGCCCGCTGCGGGCGCAGTTGCGCACCCGATTAGAGGGCGCCATGTACTTCTCCAGTTCCGTACCCCAGCTCCAGTACGGATAGTTCTTCACCTTCCGTCCGCCGTCATCCAACTGCGACGATCCCGCGAAGTGCAATGTCGCGGCCGCCAGCGGCAGCCAGCCAACGCCCACTGCCGTAAGCAGAACCTTTCCCAGGAATCTGTTGTTCCTCATCTGCAATTTCCTTCGTTGCGCCCACCACTCACTGGCGGTCCCAGGGCGTCGTCACCTTGCCCACCGTGCCGCCCGAGACGTTCTCGAAGACGACATGTTCGGCATTCTCCACATGGGTCAGGCAACGTTCCGTACGGCCGATCTTCACATTGCGGGCCGTAAAGCCGTCAATCGGCAGTCGTGCATCGCCCTTGAGGTCAATGCCCCAGCGTGCGCACTCCACCTCGACATCCTCGATGCGAAGGTTCGAGATCTTGGTGATGCGCGTCTCGTAGTCCTTGAAAACACGCCACTGGTAGAGCACATCCGTCTCCACGGCGGCGACCTTGAGCATGGCGCCGGCCTTCACGTTCTTGAGGATGATGTTGTCGACAATGCCGCCGCGCCGATGATTCGTCTTGATGTAGTAGAGCCGCGCCACCTTGCCGACCTTGCAGTCGTGCACATAGACGTTCTTGACGCCGCCCGAAAGCTCGCTGCCCACGCCAATGAGCGACCCCGCCACCTTGACGTCGCAGTTTCGGATCAGCACGTTCTCCGTGGCCACGCCGATGCGCCAGGCATCACGGTTGCGGCCTGCCTTGAAGACGAACCCATCGTCCCCCTGATCGAAGCTGGAGTCCTCGATGAGCACATTGCGCGTCATCTCCAGATCCACGCCATCGTTGTTGAAGCCATGCGCCTTGGAGTCGACGCCGCGCACGACCACACCATCGCAGAGGAACATGTGCACCGTCCAGAACGGCGAATCGTGTATCTCAATCCCCTCCACACGCACATTCCGGCAACGGTTGAACTGCACCAGGTGCGGACGCATGATCGCCGTATGGGCCTTGGTGATGTCGCGCTTCTCGACAGGATAGTCCTCGCTACCCCAGGTGTAGAGAATGCGCCGCGCGTCCTGGATGCCGGTCTTGGCCTCATTCATCTGCTCTTTCCAGAAGTCCATCTTCGCCTCGATGCACCCCTTGCCGGTGAGCGCCACATTGGTGCAGCCATACGCGTAGATGAGCGGCGAATAGTTGAGGCACTCCAGTCCCTCCCATGAACTCATCACAGCCGGGAGATAGTCCTGGGGATCATCCGTGAAGAACAGCTTAGCCCCTGCCTCCAGATGGAGCTCCACCTGGCTGCGCAGGTGAACAGGCCCCGTGAGGAAGGTTCCAGCAGGCACGACCACACGCCCGCCACCCGCCTGGGCACATGCCGCAATCGCCTGCACAAGGGCCGCCGTGGCCTTGCCGCCATCTGGCTTGGCACCATAGTCGGCAATGTTGAACACCCTGTTCGGAAACACATACTCGGGGATAGACGCCATCTTGAACGGGGACTCGGAGACGTCGGCGTACCGATAGTCCACAGCCGCCAGGGCCAGCCCGGCCAGACACACAACGCCAAGCGCCACCAGACGCTTTCCACAAGTCGATTGACGAAGATTCATGGCAAACTCCTCACACAATGTATTTGATCACTGCTGCCAGTGTGGCGGACAACCCCACCAAGGCCTCGAAGGGAATCAGCTTGAGCCGCTGCGAAAACGAAAGGAACACGGCCCCGCCCGTGGCATGGAAGAAGCTGCCGTGCGGCAGCGAGTCAATCACCGTGGCGCCGGCATGAATCATGGCGGCGGCAGAGATGGCGGGCACACCTGCGCCCAGCAACGCCTCCGAGAAGGTCTGCGAAGCCACCGTGGCGCCGGCCG
>JAKSOW010000166.1 GCA_024405395.1 Kiritimatiellia bacterium
GCCGCCGTGATCTTGCGGATCACGCGCGCCGGGTTGCCCGCCACCAGCGTATTCGGCGGCACATCGCGGATCACCACGCTGCCCGCCGCCACCACGGCGTTTTTGCCGATGGTCACGCCGCCGATGATGGTCACGCCGCCGCCGATCCACACATTGTCGCCGATCGTCACGGGGAAGGCGTACTCGTAGCCCGCCACGCGCTCCTCGACGTCCAGCGGATGGCCGGCCGCGTAGATGCCCACATTGGGCGCAATCCACACGTTGTCGCCGATGCGCACATAGTTGCCGTCAAGCACGATGAAGTTGTAGTTGGCGAAGAAATTCTCGCCCACCTCGATGTGGAAGCCGTAGTCGCACTTGAACGGCGGCAGAATGTTGCACTCCTTGCCGATCTTGCCGAAGATCTTCGCCAGGAAGTCCCGCCGCTCCTTCACCTGCGAGGGCTTGAACTGGTTGTATTCGTGGATGGCGTCCTGGATCTTGAAGCGATACGCCGCCATCTCGTCCGTCGTGTTCGGGTTGTAGAGATAGCCGGCTTCGGCCTTCTCCTGTTCGGTCATGCCGCCCTTGACGGGCTTGCAAAGCACAGGCGCGGACTTCTTCTTCATCTTGATCCTCCTCAGGAAGCCCCGCACGTCACACGCGCAGGAAAGTGTTCTTACGATAGAAATACCACAGCACGATCCAGGCCACCAGAACCTGGCCGAGGCTCAGCACCAGCGCCTCCCAATGCGGATTGCCGCCCAGCTTGGCCAGGCCGCAGAGGAAGTAGTTGCCGATCGAGCGAAAGCCCATGAAGCGCATCATGATGTACACGGTGATCGAGTTCATGCCGATGACGCGGAAGAAGAACGTCCACTTCCGGAAGCCCTTCACGTCGATGATCCAATAGAAGATCGCCAGCATGAAGAAGGAGTAGGAGCCGGCGGCGAGCACGAAGGTGGAGGTCCAGATCTTCTTGTTCACGGGGCACCACGGCCGCCACCCCAGACAAAGCGCGAGCGTCGCCGCGCCGGCCCCCAGCAGCACCAGCGTCTTGCGGTTGCCCGTGACCTCCTTGCGGCGCAGCAGTTCGCCCGCGAAGACGCCGAAGAGCGCCGTCACGACGCCCGTCAGCTTGCCCAGCAGACCATCCGGATCGAAGATGCCCTCGTGCAGCACGCCCGGCATGAACGTGCGGTCGACCCACCCGGCGATGTTGCCCGTGAAGGAGAAGCTGTCCGTGCCGAAGGCGGCATAGCTCGCCACCTTCTTCGCGACCACGGGATCCGTCGAGGCCAGCAACTGCGCCGCATCCGGCGCCGTGCAGAACGTCAGCAGCAGCCAATGCCCCAGCAGGAGCGCCGCCGCAATCGCCAGGCGCACCTTGACGCTCTTGACGAACATGTAGAGCAGGGCCGCCGCCGCCCAGCAGCAGGCGATGTGCGCCAGCACGGAATCCCACCGCAGATGGGCGAAATCGAAGCCGAAGAGCTTCGCGCCGAAGAGACCCAGGAAGATCAGCGCCGCCACACGCCCGGCGATCTTGAGCAGGATCTGCGCCGTGGTGCGCCCTCTTTCGCGCTGGCTGGCGTACGAGAACGGCCACGACACGCCCGCGAGGAAGAGGAAGAGCGGAAAGATGGTGTCATGCTGACGGAACCCGTGCCACACCACGTGCGTCATCTGCTCGGCCAGCCAGCAGTCCTTGCCGAAGCCCAGCAGCTGGCAGAGCGCCACCACCACCGCCGCCCCCCCCATGATGCAGAGCATGTCCGCGCCGCGCAGCGCATCCAGCGACATCAGACGATCTTTCTTCTCCATGGCTTGAACTCCCCCGCCGGTCAGCGGTAGTAGGCGAAGCGCCTCTCCAGACGCTCCATCGCAAAGGCGACAATGTAGTTGAATACGTAGTAGAACACGCCCGCGGCCACCAGCGGCATCATCGTGGTGTTGGCTGACGAAAGCTGCTTGGCCAGCGTGAACATCTCCGTGACGGCGATTGTGAACGCAAGCGACGTGTCCTTCACCAGCGTGATCACCTCATTGCCGATGGCGGGAATCACGCGCTTGATCGTCTGCGGCAGAACGACGAGACGGAAGGTCTGCCCGGCTGAGAAGCCCAGCGCCTTGGCGGCCTCCCACTGCCCCGCCTCGATCGACTGGATGCCGCCGCGGTAGATCTCGGCGAAATAGGCGGCGTAGTTCAGCGAGAACGCCAGCACTGTCGCCAACAGGCGCGGATACCGCGCGAGCGAACAGCCGAAAAGATAGTAGGGCGCAAAGTAGACGAAGAGGATCTGCAGCATCAGCGGCGTGCCGCGCACCACGGAGATGTAGAGGCGGAACCCCGCCGACACCAGCGGATTGCGCGACATGCGCCCCAAGGCGACGACAAGCCCAAACGGCAGCGCCAGCATAAGCGTGAACACGAAGATCTCTATCGAGACCACCAGTCCCGACAGCAGATCGAGAAGCATGCCCGTGAATGTCATCAAAACGCCCCAGTGCCCTGCGGAACCATCACTTGAGAATCAGCGCATTGCCCTCGATGCCGTAGGCTGCGGCGATCTTGGCCATCGTGCCGTCCTTGACCATCTCCTTGAGCGTGGCCTGGACCTCGTCGCGAAGCTGCGTATTGCCCTTCTTGAAGCCGATGCCGTAGGTCTCGGTCATCACAATCTCCTTCAGCATCTCGAACTTGCCGGGCTTGTCGGCCATCTTCCGCTTCGCGACGCCAATGTCGAGCGCCACCGCGTCCACCGCGCCGGAGTCCAGGTCCATCACGGCCTGGTTGTAGTTGGGCATCACGATGAGCGTGAAGGTCTTGCCGAGCGCGGCAACAGCCTTCTTGTCGCCCTTGCCGGCAAGCTCCTTCTGCACGGGCGTATCGGTCTGCACGCCGACCTTCTTGCCAGCGAGGTCCTTGAGCGTCTTGATGGGCGAGCCCGTCTTGACGAGCACGACCTGGGAATTGTCGACATAGGGCTCCGACCAGGTGTAGCCCGCTTCGCGGCCCTGCATCGTGAAGCCGTTCCAGATGCAGCTGATCGACCCGGAGTTGAGCTCCATGTCCTTGGCGTCCCAGTTGATGGGATTGGCGACAAACGTCCATCCGCGGCGCACGCACACCTCGCGGGCCAGATCGAGGTCAAAGCCCTTGTACTCGGAGCCCGACTTGAATCCATAGGGCGGGAAATCGGCGTCGAACCCCACCACAAGCTTCATCTTGCCGTCATCCGCCTTGTCGCAGCCCGTAAACAGACACGCGGCCACGCAGGCCGCCATCATCAACACCAGCTTCTTCATCTTGATCTTGTCGCCTTTCCCGAACGAGGCTCCGCACCGTTCACCGATGCGGAGCCTTGGTCCTGATCTCAGAACGCGGAGCCGTCAGCCTCGGACGCAGTCCAGGTGATGTACTCCTTGACGTGGTCTGAGGCCGCCGCGTCCGCAAGGGCGCGGATCTTCGGCGCATGGCACTTGCAGGCGCACCAGCGCATCTGGTCCAGAACGAACGTCTGCAGATACTCGTCCTTCGTGGCGCGGAACGCCTTCAGGAGCGCCGTCAGCCAGATGCGGCGGCGGCAGGGCGCGGCGCCCGGAGTGCCGCAGCGCTTCTGGCAATCGACCGTACGGCCGATGGAGAACTCCATCACATACTGCGTCACGGCGCCGATCTCCGTCATCACGAGCGGATCGGTGTCATAGGCGCCCTTGAGCTTCGCCAGGAGCGCATCGGCGTCCTTCGCCTCCCAGAGATGTTCGGCGAGGGCCTTGGGCGTGGTGGCGGCGGCGATTTCGGCCTCGTGAGCCTTCTGCCACTCCACGGCCATCGGATCGCCGGGGGTGGACTTCATTGCGGCGCCATAGCCCGCATACGGATTCGGATCCACGTACTTCTTAGCTTGTTCTGCCATTTCGAGATTCCTTTCTTCCTGCTCAGCCCCACATTTCCTTCTTCCACGGGCCGCGCATCGACTGATAGAGGAAGCGGTCGGCGGCGGGATCATTCACCGCATGCAGCGTGTCGGGGTCGAAGTTGAAGCCGCGGCCCAGGCGCTCGGCGGCGATGCCCAGGTTGAACATCGTGCAGGAGCGGAAACCGTTCGACTCGTTGAGCGCAAAGGTCTTGCGGTTCTTGCAGGAGTCGATGAAGTCGGTCTGCTGCGGCGCGGGCTTCGGCAGCTCGGCGAGGGTCTTGAGCACCTTCTCCTCCGACCAGAACCCGTTCGCGTCCTTGATGCGCAGGGTCTTGCCGCCAGGCGCCTTCTTGTAGACGCAGAGGCCGTTCGCGCCACGCAGCAGCGGCTCTTCCTTCAGCGTCTCGTCGCCGTCCAGGTCCACCGTCATGCCGTCGGCATAGGTGAGCGTGAGGCGGTCGAACCGGCCCACGGCCTCGGGGTGCTGACGCGGCCCCTTGTAGGCCACCTTCACGGGGCTCGTCTCGTCCTTGCAGAGCAGATACTGCAGCGGATCGAGATAGTGCTGCGCCATGTCCCCGAGCCCGCCCGAATCGTAGTCCCAGTAGCCGCGAAACGACGTGCCGGCACGGTGGTCGGTATAGGGCTTCCACGGCGCCGGGCCCAGCCACATGTCCCAGTCGAAGCCCTTCGGAATCGGCTGCGGTTTCGCGTTGACGCGGCCGGACCAGCCGAACTTCCAGCTGAAACCCTGCCCCGCGCCGAACGTGCACTTGATCGGCCCCTTGCCGAGCAGGCCATTCTCGACGATCTGGCGGATCGGCTCCACCGTGGTGCCGAAGCCGTAGAAGTTGCCCTGGAAGCGGAACCAGGTGTTGAGGCGGAACATGCGCTTCTTGGCCTTGACGACCTCCATCACGCGCTTGCCCTCGCCGACCGTGCGGGTCATCGGCTTCTCGCACCAGATGTCCTTGCCGGCGTTGGCGGCCATCACGCTCATGCAGCCGTGCCAGTGCGGCGGCGTGCAGATGTGGACGATGTCGACGTCCTTGTCCGCCAGCAGTTCCATGAAGTTCTTGTAGGCCTTGATCTTGCCCCAGCCGCTCTTCGCGGCGCAGTCGAGACCGTGCTGAACACGCGCCTCGTAGGGATCGCAGAGGCCGATCAGGCGAGAGCCCTTGAACGGCAAGTGGTTCGCGCTGTGGGCAATGCAGCCAAAGCCGATAAGCGCGCGCGTAAGCTGGTTTGAGGGCGCCGTGGCGCTATTGA
Source organism: Kiritimatiellia bacterium (assembly GCA_024405395.1). Lineage (GTDB taxonomy): Bacteria > Verrucomicrobiota > Kiritimatiellia > RFP12 > UBA1067 > RGIG6720. The sequence continues at coordinate 5,172 of JAKSOW010000166.1, forward strand.
CCACACAACCCGGCACAATGGTGAAGAGGCCGGCCCCAGCCGCCGTCTTCAGCATGTCTCTTCTTGTCAGCATCTGTACTTAGCCTTTCTTGAAGGGGTGTTGGAGCTCGTCCAAAACCCGTCCCCGTTGACAATCTGGAGATTTTACCAAATCCCCACCTCAAAGGCAACTGTCGGCTGCTGCGGATGTCTAAGACTCGTACGACGGTTCGACGAGCCCCCACGTTTCACTTGGCCAGTATTTTGTCCAGGCGCGCGCGAGCGACGTTGACCGCACCGCAGACGGCACGTGAGGTAATGGTGGCCGAAGTGATGGCCTCCACCTCACCGCCATCCTTGCGCACGGAAAGATCTTTTGTCGCCGACATGCCCTTGAACTGTCGCATAAAGCTGGGCGCCGTAAGATTGGAGCCCAGGCCCGGCGTCTCGGACGCCTCGAGTTTCTGGTAGGTGATGATGGTGCGGTCGGGCAAAAGCCCCACCATCAGCACAATGTCGCCGCCATACCCCTGGCTCTTCCCCGTGAGCGCATAGGCCAAGGCCCGTCCTGTCGCGTCTTTGCCCACATAATAGGCGCCATCTGCATCTTCTGCGGTCGTCACCGTCTTCACGGAGGCCGGCATCACGAGCCGCGCCGCATTCTCCCTTGCACGCTGCTTCAGCGAGGCAATCCGCTCGCGCGTGACGCCGTTCACAACAGCCAGAACGCCCACACAGACGGCGGAGATGAGCGTGAGCGAAAGGATGCAATGGGCGATTTTCTTCATGCTTTTGCTCCCAAGGACGTCGGCTTCGTGAAGCGATTGATAAGTGGCGTAAAGGCATTCATGACAAGAATGGCGAACGACACGCCCTCGGGATAGGCTCCTGTGGGCGCTGTGCGAATGAGCATGGTGACCACGCCGCAACCGCAGCCGAAGATGATTTTTCCCCACCCCGTAATGGGCGACGTCACATAGTCGGTGGCCATGAAAAACGCCCCCAGCACCACACCGCCCGACAGCACGTGGACCAGCGGCGGCACCGCGCCGTGAATCAGGGCATAGAGGAACACCGTACCGATGAACGCCACAGGTATGTGCCAGGTGATGACGCGCCGCCACAGCAGATAGCCCGCGCCGATCAGCAGGGCAAAGGCCGACACCTCACCTAGGCAGCCATTGACGTTGCCGAAGAACAGATCCTGCAGGACGGCCGTCTGCGTGAAGTCAAGACCTTCCGCCCCTTTCTTGACGAACGCCAGCGGCGTCGCCGTGGTCGCCACCTCCATGCCGCCCGCCGAAACCTGCCAGGCGGAAGAGCTCCAGGTCGTCATCGCGCCCGTGAAGGAAATGAGCATGAAGGCCCGTCCCGCCAGCGCAGGATTGAACGGATTGTAGCCTAGGCCGCCAAACACCTGCTTCGCCACCGCAATGGCAAACACGGATCCTGCAATCGCCATCCACAGCGGCAGATCCGGCGGCAGATTCAACGCCAGGAGCAGCCCCGTCAGCACGGCCGACCAGTCCCCCACGGAGATTCTGCGCCCCATCGCCAAACGGCAAAGCACCTCGCAGATCACACACGAGGCCACGCATGTGCCGATCAACACGGCCGCCCGCCAACCGAAGAAGTAGATCGCGCAGGTCGTGGCGGGAAGCAACGCGATGATGACGTCAAGCATGGCCGTTCGGACGAAAGACATTCTCTTTTCCTCAAGTCCTCAGTAGGGAAGCTTCATCAGCCCGCTGAATCCCATGAAGGCCAGGCTCAGCAGCCCCGCCGTGACCAACGCCAACGCCATCCCCTGGAAACACCGCGGGGGATGGGCCTTCTCCAATTTCTCTCGGAGGCCCGAGAACAACATCAGGGCAAACCCAAAGCCAACAGCCGCCGCAAAGGAAAAGACCACGCTCTCGAGAAACGGCGTGTTGTTCTTCGTGTTGAGCTCCGCCACGCCCAAAACTGCACAGTTTGTGGTGATGAGCGGCAGGAAGATGCCCAGGGCCGCATGCAGCGAGGGACGAAAGCGCTTCAGCGCGATGTCAACGAACTGCACAAGAAGCGCGATCACCAGAATGAAGGCCAGCGTATGGATATAGCCAAGGCCGAGAGGCCCCAGCAGCAGATGGTCCAGACACCACGTCACCGCCGAAGCGATCGTCATGACGAAGATCACCGCGCCCGACATTCCCAGCGCCGCATCCATCTTCTTCGAGACGCCAAGGAACGGACAGCACCCCAGAAAACGGCTCAGGACAAAGTTATTGACGAGCACGGCGCCAACGATTATGATGAGATAGCGCATACGGTCACCGCAATCCGCCGGGCCAGTCCCTTACTTCTCGCGCCAACGTCGATGGGCCCAGAGATACTGTTCCGGGAACAGGCGAATCGCCTCTCCCAGGCGTACGTTGAGCTCGGCCGTGGCGGCGGCCAGATCGGTGTCGGGGCCAAACGCAAGCGGCGTGCCGCCCACGAGACGGTATTTGAACGGCGCCACGCGCACAAACGAGCCCACGACAATGGGATAGCCGTACTTGATGGCGAGACGGGCGGCCGTGGTGAACGTCCACGCCGGGCGACCCAGGAAGTCGCACCGCACAGCGTGTTTGGGATTCGCGTGCTGATCCATGAGAATCGTCATGGCGGCGTTGTCGCGCTTCCACTGGCGCATGATGTCGGTGGTGAAGCCGTGCTTCTTGTCGATGACCGTCACCGGACCGCGGAAGTGATGCGTCTTCATCCACTTCGCGGCATAGGGATTGTTCATCGTGCGGGCAATGGCGATCATCGGGCGCGTGAAGGAGATCAGATTCGTGGCCGCCTCCCATACGCCATGATGGGCGCTCACAAGGAGAATGGGCTTGTCCGTCTCATCCAGCAGTAGCTTGGCCGTCGCAGGCGGACACCCCGTCTCGTCAAGATGCGAACGCCAGTTGTCCTTGGTGATGACGC
>JAKSOW010000167.1 GCA_024405395.1 Kiritimatiellia bacterium
TGGGTTTGCAGGATCGACAGAGATTAACGTCAGACCACTACAGTCGGAAAACGCCAGCTCCCCGATGCTCGTCACGCTCGACGGGATCGTCACGGACGTCAGACCGCTGCAGTACTCAAACGCATACCACCCAATGCTCGTCACGCTCGATGGGATCGTCACAGACGTCAGGCCGCTGTAGCCATAAAATGCCCGATCCCCGATGCTCGTCACGCTCGACGGGATCGTCACGTCGCCATTGATGCCCTGGATCAGTGTTGTGCCGTCCTTACTGCACAACATCCCATTCCGCGATGAGTAGTTTGGGTTTGCAGGATCGACAGAGATTAACGTCAGACCACTACAGTCGGAAAACGCCCGCTCCCCGATGCTCGTCACGCTTGACGGGATCGTCACGGTCGTCAGGCCGCTGCAACCCCAAAACGCATAATTCCCGATGCTCGTCACGCTCGAAGGGATCGTCACGGACGTCAGGCCGCTGCAGCCGGAAAACGCCCGATGCCCGATGCTCGTCACGCTCGAAGGGATCGTCACCGACGTCAGACCGCGGCAGCCCCAAAACGCAGAATCCCCGATGCTCGTCACGCTCGAGGGGATCGTCACCGACGAAGGGCATGAACCCTTCATTTTGTGAAGCACACCACCACCCAGAACTACTATACCATCGGGCAGATTCTCATAAAATGGCGTACCGGAAAACGCATCCCCCCCGATGCTCGTCACGCTCAAGGGGATCTCAACCGACGTCAGGCCGCTGCAGTTGTAAAACGCAGAAGCCCCGATGCTCGTCACACTCGAGGGGATCGTCACCGACGTCAGACCGCGGCAGCCGGAAAACGCCCGCTCCCCGATGCTCGTCACGCTCGAGGGGATCGTCACCGACGTCAGGCCACTGCAGCCGGAAAACGCAGAATACCCGATGCTCGTCACGCTCGAGGGGATCGTCACGGACGTCAGGCCGCGGCAGCCGTAAAACGCAGAATCTCCAATGCTCGTCACGCTTGAGGGGATCGTCACCGACGTCAGGCCACTGCAGCCGTTAAACGCATAATCCCCGATGCTCGTCACGCTTGACGGGATCGTCACCGACGTCAGGCCACTGCAGCCGGAAAACGCAGAATACCCGATGCTCGTCACGCCCGAAGGGATCGTCACGGACGTCAGGCCGCTACAGGCACGAAACGCATCCTGCCCGATACACGTCAGGGGATAGCCGTTGAGGGACGAGGGAAGCGTGAATGCTCCTGAGGGCTTGGGCGAGACGGCACAAGAAGGACCATTTCCTATCTCCACCTTTCCGCCCGTCACGGAATAGGTCCAGGTATAGCCCGTAGTGGAATCGTACCACTCATCGGCCCAGGCGCCCAGGGTGAGCGCGACCGCCGCCAGCAGAACGGCAACCTTTTTCAGCATATCCTTCATTTCGTCTCTCTTTCCTCAAGAAAATGGCAAAGGCGATGTAGCTGGTAGTTTAGCAACCCCATCCATCACATTTCGCGTAATTATGGCATAGATTTCGCATTTTTACAAGCCAAAAATGCCATTTCGTCTCTTCTTCACCACGGAAAGCACGGAAGCCGCCATACGGCGGGCACGGAAAATGATTAGGGAAGAACCCGTTCCGGCAAGCCAATCACGATGTACCACTTTATGAAGTGCCTATTTTTCGGCTCTCAAGCCCTCGGGGCTCCCTTCCCCAGCCACCTTCCGTGCCCGCGAAGCGGCTTCAGTGCCTTCAGTGGTTAAAATCCGAAGGGACCAACAAACAACACATAAAATCGCGAAGCCTAGCCGAAGCAGCAACCTAGGCCCTTTTGCGGACCATCGGCGTTCCCCAAAGGGCTCGAGAATGGTCGGCGGTTATCTCAGGGAACGGCACACGCCTCGGCGTCTGCGAGGTGGCGCGTCTTCGAGTCGAAGGAGAGGCCGACGGCGTAGACCGGAAAGCCCTTCGCACGGTAGGGCGCGTCGTAGTTCTTCGCCTTCACCTGCTCGAGTGCGGCGGCCGCGCTTTCGTCGACCTTGAGCTCAAAGATGTAAATGCCGCATGGATGCTCGGCAACGACATCGGCACGCCCGTCGGCCTGCACGTCCTCCATCCGGAAGCGGAACCCCTGCGACGCGAGCAGGAACGCGAGGCAGCGCGCGTAGGAGCTCTCGTGCCTGCGCCCCTCCGTCGGGCCGTAAGCCATCGCCGCGTAGAGCGCCTTGAGCCCGTCAAAGAACGAATCCCAGCGACACCGCAGCAGATGAAGGCCCAAATCTGCCGCCCAAACCATGTCGCGATTGGCCGCGACCCCTGTCAGAAGACTAGACAGATCACGGCGAACCTCTTCGTCAGGGATGGTCAGATCGTAATCGCCGATAATGGGATTGTAGTCCTTGATCGTGAGATATCCTGTCTGGTAAAGCATGCCGATCGGCGAGATCGCCTTCAGGTCCGAGACATCGAACGCGCGTTCCGTCACGCCACACAGGTTCTCGTAGTCGAGCGCGAGGATACCGTCGCGCTTGAGGAGGTTCATCAGGTGCGACGCCCGCCCCGTCGACGACCAGTAGGCGCCGAACGCACGCTTCTTGTTGACGAGCGTCTGCCCGATCGACACGGGATTGTAAACCGTCGTCTCATCCTCCTGCGCAAAGCGGTAGCCGTTGTACCAGCGTTTGAGTTCCGCCCGATAGTCGGCGTAGGAGAGCTTCATCTTCTCGGCATGCGCCCGCAGGTGCTCGTCGAAGTTCGCGTCCAGCTCCTCTTCCGTAAAGCCGAACATCGCCGCGTACTCGTCCTCGAAGGAGATGTCGTTCAGGCTCGAAAGCGTCGAGAAGATCGAAAGCTTCGTGAACTTGCTGACGCCCGTGATGAACAGGAAGCGGATCTTGTCCGTGTTGTCCTTGAACTGCGCGTAGATCGTCGCAAGCTGATCGCGGATGTACTCCGCCCGCGGCACGTCGGCGAGCGACTTCGCGACCGGATCGTCGTACTCGTCAATCAGCACGACACAGCCCCTGCCATCACGGTTCTTGAAGAATGTAAGCGCCTCGCTCAGATTGACGGACGGCAAGGTCGACTCGTCATACGCATAACCCGCCGCGACCAAGGCTGCCTTGACTGCCTTCGGGAAGGATGCGACAAACCCTTCGCGGCTTGACGCATCGACCCCGCCCCAGTTAAAGTGGATGACCGTGTGCGGCATGAAATCATAGTCGGTCTTCGCTATGGCGAGATCGGCGAAAAATTCACGATGGCCGAGGAAGATCGACTTCAGCGTTGTCACGCCCAGCGACTTACCGAAACGACGCGGACGCGCACAGAAAAAATACGATCGACTCGGATCCGTGATCAGCCGATGGAAATACGCGGTCTTGTCCACGTAAATCTGCCCGGCCTTCCGCAGCTCCTCGAAGTCTGACTTGTCTGTCGCAACCGATCTCATGCGCATATTATAGCATACATCCACTCTATTTGGCGCGGGGAAACATAGCGGACAAGCAAGGTATGTAGTGCTTCATCGAGCCATTATCCAACACAATGTAAATCGGGATGGCAGACCTAAGGCGCAAGGCCGTTCACCACGGCCTTGCGCGGGATGAAAATGCGGCGTCAGAAGGCGTCGGCGGCGGCATCGACCTTCTTGTTGCGGCGGGCGGCCGCATTTTTGCGGGCCTCCTCGCGGAGCTGTTCATATTCGTCGCCCGCCTTGCGCAACACGCCCTCATCCCAGGCGGCCACCACCGTCTCGTAGCTTTCCGTAGCCCCTGTGAGGCACACCGTCACATAGCGGTCGGGCGCCACATCAAAGGCGTAATAGGGACGCCAGAAGCTGCAGAGGCGCGCCCAGGTCTGATACCGCTTCTCCAGCGCCTCGATGAGGTAATGACGGCGCCAGCTGCCGCCCGGCTCCACAGCCTCCTTCGCGCAGGCATAGATCTTGGCGACCTGGTGCGTCTTGGGGGTGACATACACGTAGTAGTCGTCAAATCCGGCAAGCGGCTTCTTCGGCTTGAAGGTGGTGCGCAGCAGCAGGGGCTCGTCGGCGTCCTTGACGAAGTTCGTGGCGTTGAATACGTCTCCGAACTTGAGGCCGAGGAAGGCGTCCGTCGGCGCGGCGGCCGGCTCCTTGCCGTCCTTCTTCGCGGCACCCCGAGTGGGATCGGGCAGGCGCGTCGGCGTATCGCCCACGTTGTAGCTCTGCGCGTACTCGCTGGTGTGCGTCTCGAGGATATTGCCGTTGACGTCCATGTTCGTGCGGGTCTCACGGCGATGTTCCGTGACCAGATTGCCGTTGGTCGTCACCGAGCTCTCGGTGAACGTGCGCGAAACGCAGCCGTTTTCGTTCGTGGTAAGCTGCGTGGCCGAGGTCTTCGACGTGGCGGCACCCGCTTCTGCAGCATTGGCAGGACCGCAGCCCGTCAGCAGCGCCAGGCAGGCAGCCGCGACACAAGTGGTTATGTTCTTGGCGTTCATGTGTTCTTTTCCTTTCCGTTATTATCTTGTTTGTGCAACGACAGGGAGATGGTGAAGCGACAACCGCCGCCAGGCGCTTCCGCCAGTGCGGCCTCACCGCCATGCAGCCGCGCGATGTGCTTGACGATCGCAAGCCCCAGGCCCGTGCCGCCCATCTCGCGGCTACGCGCCTTGTCCACCCGATAGAATCGCTCGAAGACGCGTGCACGGTGCGCAGGCGGGATGCCGACGCCATGATCCTCCACGGCGAGAACGGCCATGTCCCCTTCACGAGCCAATCCCAGCGCCACATCCTTCGAGCCGCTGTACCGCAGGGCATTCTCCACCAGATTGTCGAGCGCCTGCCCCACCAGCTTGGCGTCGCACACGCACGGCAGAGAATCCAGGCTCCCCTCCTGCACGGCGAGATTCACCTTACCGGCCTTGGGACGCATCCGATCCACCACTTCGCCCATGACAACGGCCAGATCGGCGTTGCCAAAGGCATGGGGAAACTCATCCGGTCCCTGTTCCAGACGCGCGAGGGAGAGGACATCCTTCACCAGGTCGTTGAGCCGAGTCGATTCCTTGCGCAGCAACGCCAGCAGGGTCTGGCGCTCGGCGGCATCGGACGCCTCGCCCTCTTCCTGCAGCAAGTCAACGGCGGCAAGAATGCCCGTCAGTGGCGTCTTGATCTCATGCGTGACGTCCGAAACGAAAGCCCGTCGGAAATCCTCCGCGCGCCTGAGCTCGGCGAGGCGGCGCTCCTGTTCGTCGCGCTCCTGCGCCAAAGCCCGGTAGCGGGCGCGCAGACGGCCCGTGAAGAGCGAGATGAAGAGAAACGCGCACACGCCGGCAAGCCCCGCGAGGAGGGTGGGGGTTCGGGACCTGTCGACGGGCGCAAAGACACGAGACTGCGGTATGGCGAGGCGCACAAAGCCGCCATCGATCTTCCGGGCGCAATAGAGGAACTGTTCGTCTGCGGTGGCTGAACGGCGAAACGCGTGTCCCACGCCCTTCTCGCGGGCCTCAACCACCTCCGGGCAGGCAGCATGATGGCCATGGGCGGCGGAGAGCGTATCGTAGATCATGCCGCCTGGCGCACTGAGCACGGTAAGGCGCACGCCGGCGTTGCGGCACTCGTCGCCAAACAGACGAAGACGGCGAAAATCGCCCACGGCCAAAGGCTCCTCCAGCGCCTGTGCCGCCAATTCCGTTCGCGCCGCCAGATCGCGGGACGCCCATTCGACCACGGCGGCACGGAACATCCGCGACTCCGAGACGAAGGCGTAGATCACCGCCGCGAGGCCAAGGCCCGCGATTGCGGAAGGCAGAAAATGGACAAACGGAATCTTCACGGCAGATCAGGACTTGAGGCGGTAGCCGATGCCACGTACGGTTTCAATATGGGACGACCAAGGGCTCAGCTTGCGGCGCAAGCCGACCATCTGCACATCCACAGTGCGCTCGGTGACAGCCTGCTCCACGCCCTTGACGGCGTCAAGGATGCGCTGACGGGTGTGCACACGGCCAGGCGAAGAGAGCAACAGCGCCAGCGTGCGCGTTTCCGCATGGGTAAGCGGAATGTCCACACCGTCCAGCCGAGCCGTGCGCGAGTCTTCGTCGAGCGTAAGGCCGTCAAGCGGCTCCATGCCCGCCAGCGGCGCCGGACGACGCAGAACGGCCTGAATGCGCGCGAGCAGCACACTACGCGAGAACGGCTTGGTGACGTAGTCATCGGCACCCAGCGCCAGACCACGGACGATGTCCTCATCCTCCGACTTGGCCGTGAGCATGATGATGCGGGTGGCGGCAAGCGCCGGCGTCTCGCGGATGCGTGAACAGATGGACAGGCCGTCAAGACCCGGCAGCATGAGGTCAAGAAGCACAAGATCCGGCTTCTGACGACGCACAAGCTCAAGCCCGGCGTCACCACGGTCGGCCTCCCGCACCGAAGTGAAGCCGGCACGCGCGAGCAGCATCTTCAGCAAGGTGCGAATCGTCTCGTCGTCTTCGATGATCACTATGTTGGCGCTTGTGTTCATGTTGTGCATTCTCCTTCTTCCTCGGGGGAACGCCGCATATTGTATCGCTTTTCTGTTAATCAAGTGTTAAAATCGAGCGGTTTCTGTCGGCACGTCCGCCCCCACGTCTACCGGGTCACCGGAGACGGCCAACCGACACCCACGGCATTCGCCGCGCGCCACCAGGCAATGCTGATGGTGAATCTGAATCAGGCCCTGCAGCAGCAGCCCATTGCCGGCATAGAGCGCAGGGTTGTGATCGCTCCCCAACAGGCGGTGCGCGGTCAGGCGCACGGGCCGCGACACATCCTCTGGCGCAATCCACTCAGGCACGGACTTCAGCCTTCCGACCGCGAGCGCATAGGGCACCACCGCATTCGCCAGCACCGCGCCGGCACGGCCGCGCCCCATGATCGACGGCTGCACGATGCCGGGCGCCCCACTTCCCGCACCACACCCCCGACACAGCAACCGAACGGCCTCGCGTTGCCCGACCGGCGTCTCAAGCGCGCAATCCAGGAGACGCGCCAGCAGCCCCGTTCCTTCGGCAAAAAGTCGAGCCGCCGCAGCCAGACGCCTCTCGGGCGTATTGGCGGGGCGCACGTGATCGAGCCGCCAGGGCTTCTCGGCCGTCACAGACATTCCCGCCGCACAAGCCAACACAATGGCGGCATTGTCGGGATTGGACGGCAGATCCCGCCAAGGTACCCGTTGGGCCACCTCCCTGAACGGAAAGGCGTTGTACTTGTAGCCCAAGGCCGCGAACACCTCCTCGTAGAATGCCTGCATCCGCGAAGTCTGGACAAAGCGGGCGGCAAGTCGACGAGCCTTGAAGCCGATCCGAGCACGGCCATATTCTGCGATCAGCGCCAACGCATCATCCGTACCACGTCGACAGGGACGCGGCGTGGTCGGCGGTATGCAAAACGGATAGGCGCCAAGATCCACTTCGTCAGGCGAGAAGGACGTGCGCAGAAAGTCGCTGAGATGAATCTCCGGACACGCAACAGACGTTTCGCCGCCGAACCAGGTCACATGCAGCATCACCTGCGAATAGGCGGCATCTTCGGCATGGCCATGCGCACGCCAGTCATTCGGCCGCAGATGGATCTCCACATCACCCGTGCGGCGTTCGCCGGCGATTTCCACGACAGCCCGCAGGAAATCGGGCCCCGCCTCGAGATTCCACTCGCCCGGGTCGATCACCCGAACGGACGCCCCCCGCGTCGTGCGCAGGTTAGCGGGACGATAACGTGCATCATACCAGATGGCCTGGACATGCCGTTCCGTATATCTTTCCATGCTATGTATCCTCTAATCCGCGCATCGCGAACAAGGATACACCAGCACCCCTAGATCTGTAAAGAGGGGAAATTGTAAAAAGATTGTAAAAACACTTTATGACTTTTTACAACTCCACGGAGAGGCCCATGAACACAGGTCGAAACCGCTGTCGAAATTTTCGCGAAACAGAAATGAAATTCCGTCAACCGCCCCGTCTGCCGCCACTCACCAGCCTATACACCAAAGGCTGCATCCTGTCCCCCAAGCCCAATCCAGCCACTCTCACTTTTAATTAAAAGTGAGAATCAGAAGCGAAGAGGTCATTGCACAATGCCAGC
>JAKSOW010000168.1 GCA_024405395.1 Kiritimatiellia bacterium
AAAACCAACCTTAATCGACCGAAACATAGCCTTCTCCTTCGCAAAAACGTTCTTTAAGTTTAGCAGATTTCCTCAACCATGTCCATTCTGCTGAACAACCGGAGGTCGTACGTCGCAGCGCTACAGGCCCACAATGCCCGACTGGGGCTGCACCTTCTCCGTCAGCGCGCGCGTCTGTCCATTCTGAACGATGACGCCCCCGGCCATACCAGCTCGGCGGAAATGCACCTCCATCGTACCCTTCCCCCGCATCTCCAGCCGCACGCCGTCACAATCCCCGGCATTCAGGCGTACGGCCTGCACGCCCCCGGACTCCGACGACTCCGCCGCCGTGAGGATATGCAGGAAACGGTGTTCGCCAGTATTTTCACGCGGCGTCACTTCGATGCGCCAGTTGCCGAAATAAGGGCCAATGCCGTCGACCTTTGCCGTTTTCGCCGCCTGTGCGACGAATTTCGGGTCAAGTTCCCAGTTCTTACCCGAAGCCCAGAACTCACGACCAGGGCCACCCACCTTGGCGATTCGCCCATCCGCCGGCAACAGCGTCTCGCAGAAAAGACGCCCGCCGTCACAATCGGCCCGAGTCCGCAGGCCCTCGACTTGGGGCTCGTTCTGCATGTGCAGCAGCCACTCCGTGCGATAATCGGGCGAGGTGGCGTCTACACGGTCATACACCACGAACACGTTCGGCTGGACATGCACGAATTGGCGGATCACAGCCTTGCACTTGCCCCTGTACACACGGGCGGCATCTGAGGCGATGTAGGTATAGGCGGGCGTCGTCTCGAACGCCAGCACATCGCCGGCACCTTCGAACTGTCCGCCGTGATTGACCTTGGCCTCAGGTTCGTCGCTGCCCAGGCCCCAGTGATAGGGCATCTCTTCGCCGGGCTTGTGCACGAGCACGCAGTTGTGCGCAACGGTCTGGGCGTAGTAGTAGCGCAGATTGGTGTCGGTCTCGTTTCCGCGCGAACCGCTGTCGAGCGCCAGCGGGCCATGCCGGAAGATGACGAAATTGTTTTCGTCCCAGTGCTTGTGCATCGTGGTCTTCGAGCCCGCCGTGTAGAGGCAGTAGGTGGAATCGGGCTGCCGTCCGCTGCGCAGGAAGAACTGCCCGAGCGCGCTGAAGTGCCGCGCTCCGAGACGACGGGCCGTCACTTCCTCCGCCGTAAAGGGCTTCACGTCGGAGGCGGCGAAGAGAAACGGATACATGGGCCAGGTTCTCGCGAGCTCCCGGTTCGGCGCGAGGGCGCACAAGGTCGCCGCCAGACGGGCGGCATCAGGATCCGCGTCACGGAAGAAATGCGCGTACTGCGTCATGTGCTCATAGAGGGACCGGCACGAAAGCCACAGCGACTGGTGCTGGTCGTCGCCGAATCCGAAGGCGTGCGGACGCGTGGGATTGCCCGTCTCGATGCGGTTCCACCATATCCAGTTCGGGAACAGCGCCAGGCTGGGGTACTTGAAGGCCAAGTTCTCGCCTGTGGCGGAAAGCCAGGTATGCAGGAAATTGAAGTGCGACCAGGGATAGGCCCCCATGGAATAGTCCGGCACGCCGCTCGAAAGGCCGCCGTCATCCCCGGCGATGTCGGCACGGTACTCAAGCAGCTTGACGAAACGCTCACGCCCCTTGACCAGATGCTTTCGCGCGAGCGCGTCGCAGAAGCCGTCCCCATGGGCGGCGAGGCCCGAATACCACCAGAGCGACTGCACGCCGTAGAACCCTGTCTGCCAGCCACCACCGTTACGGCGGATGATGCGCCGGTTGAAGTCGTTCGTCTCATCCGCGTGTTCGACGAGCGGCACGATGATGGATCGGCGCTCGTCGTCCGTGAGCGCCTCGTGGATCCAGTCGTAGGCCGAAAAGGCGAGAATGCGGTTCGTGGAGTACCAGTGCACTTCCCGTCCGTTGGCGTAGGCCTCGCGGTAGGCGGCGGCGCTTACGCGCAGCATCGTCTTGGCCTTCTCCAGATATTTCCGCTCCCCGGTGAAACGCCAGGCGAGCGCGCACTTCGCCGCCTCGCCACCCCAGTCGCGCGTGTTGACGATCGGCTGGCTGGGCGGCGTGAAGACGCGTTCGGTGTGCAGGCAAACGGGATTCGTGGGGTAGCTGTCGGCCGCACGGATGAGATTCTTCAGCGCCGCCGACGCGGCAGGCGAGCCCTTTGTGCGGGCAACGATGTCTGGCCACGTCTCGCGCGTGAAGAACATGCGCGGGTGATCGTGGCGGATGCGCCCGACCCAGGCTCCGTCATCCGCCGCCGGGGTCTGCGCCACGACGGCAATCGCGGACAGAAGCCACACGCAGACAAGACCCATTGCGCCATTTCCACGCAACACTACCATGGCAAACACCCTTCCGAAACTTAGCGGAACGAAATTGAGAAACCGGCACGCACAACCTTCAACAGGCCCTTGCCCGTCAGGTGCGCATCCACATGGGCCGCGGGATAGATCGCCTGCGCCTCGGCGGACCCGTAGATGCCGGGCTTGACGGGCTTTTCGGCGTCGATGTCGTTGAAGTAGAGCTTGCCGCACTTCTGCACCACGCCTTCGGGGATGTGAATACGCCCGTTCCCGCCCACACGCCATTCGGTCTTCTCGCCGAACTTGCCGCCTGCCGCCAGAGTCAGCTGGCCGTCCCTCTCCACACGCACCCCGCGTGCATTGGGCCAGTCGGCCGTTGCCGTGAGCTTGATCCAGCCGTTCGTGGCGGCAAGTTCACCCGTGGACGGCGAAACCTTCGTAAGCGTCGTGCGACCCGAAGCCATCACAAAATCGACCGCGTTGGAGAAGACAAGGTTCATCGTCCACTGGTCGACGCCGAGCCATTCGGTCCTGTTCGTGTTCACGCCCATCGGACTGAACACGGCCGGGGTCTCGCTGGTGACGAGTCCCCCGCCCTGCACACGCCAGATCCGCTGGGTGGTGCCGTGCAGGTCAAGGATGCCGTGAACCTGCGTGGCCGTGCGGTTGTCCACCGTGTCCTGGGCGCGGGTGCGGAACGCATCGTCCGCGAACACGTGGACGTCACTGCCCGGATGGAGTGTGATGCTGAAACCGTAGTTGTCGCTGGCACGCAGAAGAATCTTCACCTTCTTCTCCGGTTCGTCATTGCCGAAATAGACGCCCGAAGAATTGTATATCCGGCGCGTGAACTCGAATGTGCCTTCGCCGTCAAAACGAGGCTGATGCGCGTCGCCGTAGAGCGAACTTCCCTCGCTCGCCGTCCCCTCAAAGCGCGTGTAGGCACCGTTCTGCGAACGGAACCGTCCCGAGCACCCCGTCACCTTGACGCCGTTCACCGTGGCGCCGTAAGTCGTCACCTGCCGATGGAATACATTCGACGTGCCTTCGCCGAAGAGAAAAGTCACGCCATGCGCGCCGAGTTCCGCGCGAATCGGCCGATTGACCTCAATGCCCGAGCCGTGCGTGCGCAACAGACAGCGCGCCTCATCGAGGGGCGCCTTGTGTGTGGCGGTGAGACGCACCAGCTGGTCACCTGTGCCGAAAACATTCGTGCCGGCCACGTCCACGGTCACATTCGTCGCGCAAAACACGCCGGTAAAGGAGCTCAAGTCGCCCGACCAGCCCACCCGCGGCAGCATGACGGGGGCGGTTGTTCCCTCCGCGACGTCGGTCGCATAGGCGCGAATGCGCGTCATGGCCGGCGTAACGGCAACGCCGCCGCTGAAATCCACCGCCGTTCCTGCCGCAAGGGGCCATTCCTGCGGATGCGTGAACGTCACAGGCACCTCAATCGTGAAATTACACCCCGCCGAACCTTCGGCACGCGGCGCCGTGGTCACCCCATCCGAACCCAGAACAAGCTGCGCGTCCGGTTCGCCCTTCGTGAGCGTGAAGGACGCCGCCTCCGCCGGAAGCGCGAACGTGAGGCCGCGGAACGCGACCGCGCCGGTGATGTCGGCCGAAACGCCACCCGTCGCGAACGTCGCCGCGAGCGCTCCGGAGATGAAGTCTGGCGTGGCGTCATCTGCCCAGTTCGCCGCCGTGGCAAGGGCCGTGTCGCTGCCGCCACCATCCCAAACCGCCGTTGAAGCGCCATAGCTGACAACCACCGAAACGAGCGTGTCGCCCGTGACGCCATCAGTCGCCACCTGCACCGAACTGTAGGGCAGGTCACCGACTCGCGGCGTGAGATCCCGGAAATCGGCCGCCGTGAAGCTTCCGTAGGACGCGGGAATGCGCGCCACCGAGAAGCTTCGGCTACCCACAAAGGCGGCGAGTTCGCGTACGGCCACCACGAACTTCACGTCTTGTCCCAGCATTGCGTTCTTGAGTGTGACAGGGCCCTTCTCCGAATCACCGTCGACCGAGAAGCCCAACGTCGCGCCATCGCCCACCTCGAGCCGCATGTCGCCGGGTAGCGTGGCATCCGGATGCAGAATGAGGGCACCTTCGGGCGCCACCTTCAGCGAACCTTTGAAATTCGTCATGTCGCTCTTGAGCGTGACGGGGTGCGGACCACGCACGGTCATGGACATCGTCGAGACCTCGGCCGTCACCGGCAATATGAAATCAAACGGGCCGGACTCCGCATCGGTTTCGAGGAAGAAATTGCCGCCGCCCGTCGTGTTGTGGATCTTCACACCCCAATTGCGGTGCTGCACGCAGTGCGGGTAGATGGAAAGCGCCGCGTTCTGGTAGATCTGCAGACGGTCGGCGACGAATTGCTCCACCCCGCCCAGACACATCGTGGGCGAATCGAAGATGACCGTCGTGGAGGAATAATTTGCGCGGAGTTTGCCCAAGTACGCGCTCATGTCGCCTTCCAGGTAGATGCGGGAGGTGCGATTGCCGCTGTTCTCGGCGGCGCCGCAGTAGAGACGCGTGACCACATCCGCGTCGGCGATGAGCTTCATGCCTAGGTTCATGCCACGCTGCTGGCCATCCGCATGGCCATTGCCATAGAAGGCGGTCACGTGGTTGTTGTTGTCCACCTTGTGGATCGTACACGTGCCCAATAGAGTGATGTACCCTGTGTTGTTGCAGTAGATGTTCGCGCCGTAGCAGTGAAGGTCATTAATGCGGTAGATTGATTTCTGGTGACGATTTGCCGTAGTTTGCGCCGTACCCCAACCCATAAATTGCGCATTGAAATCACTAGGCGAGCCAATCGTCAGCTTATCGCCACGGAAGATGACGGGATCCGTCAGACTCGGATTGTCAGGCACACGCAGCTGGATGAAGGACGTCATGGCGCCGCCGACGACGACATTCGTGACGGTGTAGTTGTTTCCGGCACAAGGCGCTGCGCCAGAGCTCCACCAACCGGCGGCGTTGAACGAACGGTATTTGTTCTGCCCGTCATAGTAGGCGTTGTCGGTGTTGGTGAGATAATACTCCTCACCCGATACGGTGCCTACGGACAGCAGAATGCCCGCCAACAGCAATCCGCGCCCACCAAAAGCCGGCACAGACATCTTATGGAAATTTCCGGCATATCCCCGACAAACTGCGTTTAACACGGCTTAGCATCCTTTCCAATAGCCACCCAAACAGCGAAGCAGATATTGTACCGACTTTCATTCCCCATGTCAATTTCATCTTTGCCGATTGAAAAAGTAAACATGGTTTTTACGAACGATTAGTTTTACAGAGGACATTGATTCCCCTTACTTCTGATGGATGTTCCCGATAATTCCTTCTCCATATCTTCCCCTAGGGAAAGACCCACGTTTACCTTTTCAGAGCCACGTTTAGTTTTACAAGCGGCAGACTCATTTTATCTTAGGCTGACCATACCATCAAGTCCAGCAGCAACAGCATGACCCGCTCAAGATTGACTGGAATCCGCCCTTTCGCCGTGAATGCCGAACACATAAGCTCACTCTTTCCAAGTAAAGTGCACCTAAATTGCATCAGGTTCTGTCACTCATCATCCTTCGACAGCCCCCTACCGGCATCTCATCGACCGTCAGGCACAAGCCATTTGACGAATCCGCCTTTCTTGCCGACGACCAATTTCGGTTCAGGCGACTCGCACGGGAAGGTCACGACAAACTCATCGCCTTCCAGCCGCAGTTCCGGCTTTCCAATCGACCGATCCCCAAAATGGATTTTGAATTCGGCTCGTGCAATCGCATCGGCGACCCGTTCCGATATGTCGTACAGACCATGCGAAGGATCGTGTTGCACTTCTCCGGCATCGGCGATCCTGACGCAAAACGGATCCTCTTGAATCACGGCTTGAACCTTGTTCGTATCGCCATCGGTCCACCCCCAAACGTACAACTCGCGAGGCTTCATCTTGTAACAGATGTGCGCAGGCGTTACACCACCCATGCGGTCGGCTATCGCAGTGATAGCAATCGGAAGCGCCCTGTCACGAAACTTCACTTGCGAATCATCAAGGCACACAAGAAGCAGTGCACCGGACAATGACATCGCGACAGCCGTCAGCCCCCACACCAGCCTTGCATCTTTCCTACGCGCGCGCCCCTCAATCTCGACCTCGTCGCCACAATGGACGCAGACAACCGATCGCGACTTTGAAATCCGCCTGATGGCTACTCGTCCCACCCCGTCTCGTCCCCAGAACGACATCACCGACTTCCCGCAATTGGGACAACGAGAATGTTTATAAATCCTCCATGCGCACAAGGCCATCATGAGCCCCAACGGCACCGCCGCCAAACCAACCGGCGTGCGACTGTCGCAGCACAGCTCCCGTACGCCGCGAAAGAGAACCAATGCAAACGCAGCAAACGCATTGACCTGATGCGCCCGTATCCATACCCGACATGCATTCGCTTCATTCATCTTTCGTCCCTTTCAGAATCGCGGACAGTAAAGCACTAAACGCCCTTCTTTAATCGAGAAGGCGATGACGGCGGCATGTAGTTCGCGAACCCCGCCATACGTCATTTGACGCGAGACATAAACGGGTCCCTCGGACTCAGAGAAGCCAACATTGACCTTATGGCCGCCGAGCCCCATGCCGCCTTGCAGTCCCTGCCAGGATGAAAATCCATGCCTTGACATGTCTTCCTTTTGCAACGCCTGCAGGAATCGCACCGGGACGCGATATTCGTGCACTATGTCTTCTTCGCGCTGAAGGACCTCGTATTTGAAATCAGGCATCTTGTAAAGCCACTTGAACTGCCGCTCAACCGCATCTCCCGTTCCGCACCAGACGACAAAACCCGCGAAAAGGACAAGGGCCATCAAGAACCAAAAGCCGATTCGCCTTTTGCCCCGTACGCCGCAAGAAGTGTCCGCTCGCCGAGAAGATAACGAACGAACAACAGCATAGGTCCCCAACACGGGAATGCTCATCAGGGGCAAATAAAGCCAGCCGAAAAACATGGCGAAAGCAGCCTCTGGACCACGAAATGTCCACCAGCCAAGTTCATACGGGATGAAAACCGCTCCAACGGAAACGCCCCATGACACCAACAGCGCCCCAACTACAAACAAACAACAACGCCCCCTCTGCATCCAACCCGGCCGAGTTTCTCTCAGCCAGATGATGGCAAAGGGATAAACGACACAGGCGACGAACAAGACAATAATCGAAAATACGGAGCGGCTCATGCTTCCCTGCTTAGGTTAAATCAACTTGAATGGCATTCAGAGTGCATCCTTCATCGGGCGCCCCTTGTGCGTCACGGCATCGGGGAACTGGGTGCGGATCTCATCCTTCAGCCTCTCCGTCATCAGCGCAATGTCGGGATATTTCGTGAGATGGCGTTTCGCGCCAATCTCCCATATCTCCCGTTCCGTCAGGTGCCGTCTACGCAACGACTTCACGCCGATTCCCTTTGAGGCATTCTCCGTGTCGGGACCCTTCGCTCCACGGTCATTACCCGCTTCCCCGCTACTACGGTCCCGTCCGACTCCTGCCGTCGGTTTCCCGTCGGCAGGTCTCCCAAGTTCCTGCGCTGAACTTTCGGAACGCGCCATGTCCCTATACCCCGACCCGTCGGGCACGCCGCGTAATGGTTTCGGCGCGTCCGCATGGGCTTCGGCTATTATGATCCGCTTGGCCATCGGGTTATCTTTCG
>JAKSOW010000169.1 GCA_024405395.1 Kiritimatiellia bacterium
TCGGATCCGATTCCGACCGCCGCCCTGCTGGAGGGATTCGGCGCTCAGGAGTCGGTGGAATTGAAGCCGAAAGCGATCCCCGCAGTCCACGCGCCCCTCCCTTCCACCCGTGGTAGACGTCTGGATCTTTCAACCAGAGAGCCGAACCGACGAGCGGAAGGAAGACCAACGGGCGATAAGAATTATTACGCATCAAAATCTCATCGTGAGCGGATCGTACGGGGGAGGGAACGGCTTGTCGAGGTGTTCGCGGGGTGTCCCAACACGATCAAGGACGCGTTTCTGCGGGTTGACGACGCCCTCAGCCAGATCGAAGGCGAACTCAGTCGAATCGAGGACGAGTTCAGTCGAACCGAGGACGAACTCAGCCGGCTGGAATGACTGTCGGGCGTTGGTGTGCGCCTGCGAATCCCTCTCTTCCTGCCGCCTCTATTTGACGACGTCATCAAAATTGGTTGACGATGGGGGCTGAAGTGTCTTTTTCCATATATACATAAGAGAGAGAGTTTTTTGACGTATATATAGATAAGTACATTTTCGTCGTGATTTTACACCATATTGTCGCATATGGCAATTTTGCTCGTCATTTGCTCGTCAAGGACGTCAAAATTCGTTGACGAGCAAACGCTATTTTAGGGCTTTGCTCGTCAAAGTGCTTGACGAGCAAAATGGTTATTCCGCAGGTGTAGAAGTGTTCAGACAGAGCAGTTCGCCATGGCAATGGCCATCCGAAAATCTCCTGGGGTTTGGGGGCGGTGTGGAATCCTTGCGTACATCAGTGCAGGCTGCAAGGGGGAAGGCGTGTCTCTGGTGTTCATTGCTCGGAGAAAGCCATCGGGGTACAAGACTCGCAATCTTCCCGCAAATGGACCTCTGTTTGTGGTATAATAGGCGTCATGGAGAAGGCAGTGACGGATATTGACGGATTGTGCGAACGAAAGGGCGCGCAGACAGACCTCGTGGCGAGATTCGTCGCACGGGCCCAGGCGGCGTCTGTGCGGGTGGATGTGGTGGCGGACGAAGCCGCTGCCGAGGCCCTCATTGCCGCCGATCGGACGGCACGTGCCGCCCGGCAGGAGCAGGTCGGCGTGGTGCGGGCCGCCAAAGGCATCGCCGAGACGGGCACGTGTGTCGTGGTCACCACCGATGAGGAGACGCGCCTGGCGACGATGCTGCCCGAAACAAGCGTCATTCTTCTGCGGACGGCGGACATTGTCGCGGATTTGCCAGATCTGGCCCCGTTTCTGCGTGAACAGCAGCAGGCGGTCAGCTATGTTTCCTTCATCACCGGACCCAGCCGCACGGCCGACATCGAGCGGGTGGGGGCCATCGGTGTGCACGGTCCGCTTGAGCTGCATGTCATTCTGCTGGAGGGCGTGGCATGACGGACTACCACAAGGAGATTTCTGCCGCCCTGGAGGATTCGTTTCTTCGGCGCACGCTGGACAAATTCGCCGTCGAATACCGCGAAAGCCGCGACCGCGTGTTCCAGGAGGTGGATGGCCCTGCGCTGATCCGCCGCATCGCCGACACGAAGGATGCCGCCGCGCGCAATCTTGACGCCCTCTATGCGCAGTTCAAGGCTGAGGCCGAGAAGCGAGGCGCCGTGGTGCATCTGGCGAAGGACGCCGCCGAGGCGCGCGCCATCATCGCGCAGATTGCCGCCGACAATGGGGTGAAGCGCATCGTCAAGTCGAAGAGCATGACGGCCGAGGAGATTGGCCTCAATGCGCATCTGGAGCGTCAGGGCCTGGTGGTGGACGAGACCGATCTCGGCGAATGGATCATCCAGCTGCGTCATGAGGGGCCGTCGCACATGGTGATGCCGGCCATCCATCTCTCGCGTCACCAGGTGGCGGACGAATTCGAGAAGGTCACGGGCACGCCGCAGGATCGCGAGGACATCCAGAAGCTCGTCAAGGTGGCGCGCCGTGAGCTGCGGCCGAAGTTCCATGCCGCCGACATGGGCATCTCCGGCGCCAACTTCTGTATCGCGGAGACGGGCGCCATCACAATCGTCACCAACGAAGGCAATGGCCGCCTCGTCAACACGCTGCCGCCCGTGCATGTGGCGCTGGCGGGGCTGGACAAGCTCGTGCCGCGTCTGGACGACGTCCTGAACGCGCTGAAGGTGCTGCCCCGCAACGCCACCTCGCAGCGCCTGACCTCCTACGCTACCTTCATCGCCGGCGCCACGCCCTGCGCCAAGAGCCCCACAGGCGTGAAGAAGCTGCACATCGTGCTGCTGGACAACGGGCGGCGCGCGATTGCCGAGGATCCGCTCTTCTCCCAGGTGTTTCGCTGCGTGCGCTGCGGCGCGTGCGCCAATGTGTGCCCCGTCTTCCGCATGGTGGGCGGCCATCGCATGGGCCACGTGTACATCGGCGCGATCGGGCTGGTGCTCACCTGGCTGTTCCACGATCGTGCCATCGCCAAACGGCTGTGCCAGAACTGCCTCGGCTGCGGTTCCTGCAAGGACGTCTGTTCGGGCGGCATCGACCTGCCGCGCCTCATTGGCGAGATCCGCGCCCGCTTCTCGCGCGAGGACGGTTCGCCGCTGCCGGCCAAGCTCGCCGCGCTGGCGATGAGGGATCGCAGCATTTTCCACACGTTGCTGAAGTTCATGCGCTTTGCGCAGAAGCCGGTTGCGGGGCGTGATGGCTTTGTGCGCCACCTGCCCATGGCGCTCCTGGGCGCCCAGGGCTTCAAGTCGCTGCCGGTGCTGGCCGACAGGCCTTTCCGTGCGCAATGGCCGGTCCTGAAGGGGACTGTCGCCGCGAATCGCCGCGGGCTGCGCATTGCGCTCTTCGCCGGGTGTGCGCAGGACTTCGTGTATCCCGAGCAGCTTGTGGCCGCGCTCAAGGTGTTTGCTGCCGCGGGCGTGGAAGTCGATTTCCCGATGGAGCAGACGTGCTGCGGCCTGCCGCTTACGATGTTGGGCGAGGCCGAAACGGCAAAGAACGTGGCGCGCCAGAACGTGGCGGCTTTTTCGGGTGCCGACTATGATGCGATCGTTACGCTGTGCGCCAGCTGTGCCTCGCATCTCAAGCATGGCTACGTGGCGATGCTGGGCGAGGAGGCGGCCGCCTTCGCGGCGAAGGTGACGGACTTCAGCTCCTTCGTGCAGGGGCGTCTTCAGCTCACGGCTGACGCCTTCAAGCCGCTGGCGGACAAGGTGGCCTATCACGCGAGTTGTCACCTGTGCCGGGGCCTGGGAGTCAAGGAGGCGCCGCGGGCGCTGATTCGTCTGGCGGCCGACTACGCGCCGTCGCCTGAAGAGGAGAGCTGCTGTGGCTTTGGCGGCACGTTCTCGGCGAAGTTCCCCGAGATCTCGGCGGAGCTGCTGAAGAAGAAGCTCGCCAACGTCGCGCAGAGCGGCGCCGCGCGTCTGGTGCTCGACTGTCCGGGCTGCGCCATGCAGCTGAAGGGCGGCGCGGACAAGCAGAAAATGAATCTCAAGGTGCAGCACATCGCCGAACTGCTGGCGGAGGCGCTCGCATGAACGAAAACCGACTTCCCGATGTGGCGGACATCAGGCTGGAAAACCTCCTGCCGCATCGCGCGCCGATGATTCTCATCGATCGGGTGGTGGCCTATGATCTGCAGGCGCGTCAGGTGGATGTCGAGGTGACCATTGGCCCGGGCCAGGTGTTCTTCGACGGCACGGGCGTGCCCGCCCATGTGGCGATCGAATACATGGCGCAGACCGCAGCGGCATTGGTGGGGCTCAACGACCTGGCCTCCGGCACGGAGCCGCGTCCGGGTCTGTTGCTCGGCACGCGCAAACTGGAGCTGAATCTCGACCACTTTGCGGATGGGGAGACCTATCGCATCACGGCGCGCTGCGAATTCGAGGACGCCGAGGCGGCGGCGTTTGTGTGCGTCATCGCGGATGCGGCGGGCAAAACGGTCGCATCCGCCACACTCAACGCCTATCGTCCGCCGGACATGGCGGCATTTCTCAAGGAGCAGACTCAATCATGAAGCGTGTACTGGTGACGGGATCGTCGCGTGGCATCGGCAAGGCTGTGGCCGAACGGCTGCGGGCGGATGGTTTTGAGGTGGTGACCCATGCCGTGAAGTCGGAAGGGGTGGATCTGCGCTTCGACATCGCCGACCGCGAGGCGACGCGGCGTGTTCTGGAAGAGGATGTGGCGGCGCACGGCCCCTACTTCGGCGTGGTGCTCAATGCGGGCGTGGCGGCGGATGCGCCATTCCCCGTGCTGGAGGGGGATATGTGGGATCGTGTCGTGGATACGGACCTCACGGGGTTCTACAACGTGCTCAAGCCGCTGGTGATGCCGATGATCTCCAACCGCATTCGGGGCCGCATTGTGGCGCTCTCCAGTGTGTCGGGGCTGGTGGGCAACCGCGGCCAGGTAAACTATTCGGCGGCCAAGGCGGGCATCATCGGGGCGGTGAAGGCGCTGGCGGTGGAGCTCGCCAAACGCGGCATTACGGTCAATGCCGTGGCGCCGGGCGTCATCGAAACGGAGATGGCCGCGTCGATCGAGGAGCCCGAGCTTGTGAAGCGCGCGATTCCGATGCGGCGTTTCGGCACGGTCGAGGAGGTGGCGGCTGTGGTGTCGTTCCTCTTCCGCGACGAGGCGGCGTATGTGACGCGTCAGGTGATTTCCGTCAACGGCGGTCTCTTCTAGCGGGGGGCATCGGTGGATTTTCTGCTGTCCATTCTTTCCGCGTTTGTGGTGGGGGCGCTGCTGGGCACCTCGGGCTGTGTGCTGCAGAGCGTGCTGCGCAATCCGCTGGCGGAGCCCTACATCCTCGGCCTGGTGGGGGGCGGCTCGCTCTTCGTGGCCACGGCGATTCATCTGGGATGGACGGCCTATTCGGCCTTTGTGTTGCCTGTGGCGTCGTTCTGCGGTTCCTGCTTTTCGCTGGCATTGGTGTGCGGCGTGGCGGCTTTGGCGGCCCCGCGGCGATCTGAGGGCTCGTCGGCGGCGCGGCTGCGCAGTTCGGGGTCCACAGTGATTCTGGCGGGCTTTGTGACGGGTTCCTTCACCTGTTCGCTGCAGATGCTGGTGTTGAACTATTCCGATCCGTCCACAATGGCGAAGGTCACGGAATGGATGTTCGGCGACGTGCGGGATGCACGGTGGCCTTCGTGTCTCTGTGCGGCGGTGGTACTGGCGGTGGTGCTGGCTGGGCTCGTTGCGGTGTCGAAGCGCCTCACGGTGCTGGAGCTGGGACGCGACGAAGCCGAGTTCGTGGGCATCAACACGCGTGGACTCAAGCTCATCGCGCTGGGGCTTGTGTCCCTGGCGACGGCGGTTGCCGTGGCGTTGGCGGGCCCCATTGGCTTCATTGGGCTGGTGGTGCCTAACTTCGTCAATCGCTTCCTGGGCGGCATGTTCCGTCGGCGTCTGCTCGGCTCGGCGTTCTTTGGCGGATTGGCCCTGATCGGCGCCGATCTGGTGGGGCGCCTTCTGCCGGGGAATGGCATCTCCGCCGGTGTGGTATGCGCATTGGCCGGTTCGCCGTTTTTCCTGTGGTTCCTTGCCGTGCCGCCCCAGTCAAGGGAATAGGCGACAGGATGGGGTGAGATAATGTGTGGAGTGGGAAAATGAACAGAAAAGACGTCGTTTTTGTCGTTGCCGCCTTGTTGTCCGTTCTGTCCGCCTGGGCCGGCGAGGATGCTTTGGATGCCTTCCGCCGTGAGCTGCGAGCGTTTTATCCCGAGGAATGCCATCAGTCCTGCAAAGATCCGCGACAGACGAACAGTGTGGCCAAGATCGGTGCGGCGCTTGACGCATGGGCGGCGGCGCACCCGGGCTTTGACGCGCTTGACATACGCCGTGAGGAGTACCTGCTGTTGCGCAAACACGTGCAGCCGTTCCTCTTCCATACTTCGCCGTTCTACTTTGAGCTGGGCTGCAATGGCGGATGGACGCATAACTACAAGTCGGTGCCCGGACGGCATGTCAACCGCATCTGCTCGCGCTTCTACAAAACGCAGAACCTCATTCCCGCGTCAGCCTTCGCGCTGCAGTCTGAACGCCAGAAGCAGACGCTGGCCCTGTGCTGCGGACCATTTTCGGACGATATGCACCATGTGCCGCCGTTTCGGAAGATTCTGTCCAGGGGCTTCGGCGGCGTGCATGAGGAGGTTTCGGCGGCACTCAAGGCCTGTCCGGCCAATGATCCCCTAGGACGCAAGGAGCTGGAGACGGCTTTAGTGGGCCTCGAGACGATTCACGCCATTCAGCTGGCCTTCAAGCGCGAAGCCGACGCCCGCTTGGCGGCGGGTGTGGCCGACGGTGTTGAACGTGCCTGGCTGACGCGCATTTCGGAGTCGGCGGCGCGCTGCCCCTGGGAGCCGCCGCGTACCTTCTACGAAGGGCTCAATGCGCTGTGGTTCGTCCGCGAGGTGCTGGGCTATGCCGATGGCACCGACCAGTATTCGCTGGGGCGGCCGGATCACTATCTCATTGGGCTCTACCGGGCCGATTTGGCCGCGGGACGCCTCACCCCGGCGGAGGCGCGCGATCTGGTGTCCCGCTTTCTGCTCACGGCTGAGCTGCACCACAATGGGCTGATCCCCGTGGACAGCTATTCCGACCACGAGATGGAGATTCCCATGTCGCTGGGCGGCTGCGACGAGGCCGGCGTGTGGGTGCACAATGAGCTCACGGACATGTTCTTCGACCAGCATCTGGCCTGTGGCTGTGTGTTCCCCAAGCTGCACTGCCGGATCTCGGCAAAGGCCCCCGAAGCGTATCTTCGCCGCATTGCGCAGCTGCTCATGGCGGGCCATGCGGTTTTCACGCTGCTTAATGACGACCGTTACATTCCCCAGTATCTGGCCGAGGGCCATTCGCCGGAGGATGCGCGATCCTTCATCGGCTGCGGCTGCTGGAACGGCTACATCGATTCGGTAATGGATGTGGACGGCGCGAATTACCTCTCGATCATCAAGATCCTGGAGATGACCATCCATCGCAATCCGGAGGCCGAACGCCGGGCGCGTCTGGATATCCGTCCCATTGACGGGGCCACGAGCTATGAGCAGGTGCGCGAGATCGTCTACGGCAATACCATCCGTTTTCTGCGCGACATTCTGTGCGAGTACAGCAGGTGGGGCCGCGCCAACGCGAAGGTGTTCCCGCATCCCGTGTATACGATGTGCTTGAAGGGCGGCGTCGAAAGCCGGCGCGACACGATGGACGGCGGCGTACCGGCTCGGCCGCGCATCATCACGCTGGGCTTCATCGGCAATGTAGTCGACAGCCTGTCGGCGATCCGCAGGCTCTGTTTTGTCGACAAGGTCTGCACGTTGGACGAACTTCTGACGGCGGTGCGCACGAACTGGAAGGGCCCTCGGGGCGAAGAGCTGCGCAGCCGGGCGATGGCGGCTCCGAGCTGGGGCGACAATTCGGACGAGACGAATGGCGAGCTGGCCTGGTGGATGACGCGCATTCATGCGGACATCGACGGCCTGCGCAGCGATCAGGACTGTCCCTACAAGCTGGCGATCTACACCTACCGTGAATTCATGTACTGGGGGGCGAAGACGCGCGCGACGCCGGATGGGCGGCGGGACGGCGATCGGCTGGCGCAGGGCTTCAGTCCCAGCGAGTACCGCTGCACGAGCGATGTGACCACGGTGATGAACGCTATCGGATCGTTGCCGCACGAATGCCTATATGCCTCGAACGTGAACTTGACCTTCGACCGCAGCGCAATGAGCGAAGAGATTTTGGCGGCGATACTGCGGGTTTTCGCGAAGAAGGGCTCGCACATGATCCAGCCCAACTGCAATTCCGTGGAGGAGCTTCTGGATGCGCAGCAGCATCCCGAGCGCCACCAGAACCTGATGGTGCGCGTGTGCGGCTTCTCCGCGCGGTTCATTGCGCTGTCGAAGCGCTGGCAGGACGAGGTCATCGCCCGTCATCGTCTGCGCTAGCCCGCGCGCAGGACTCTGTTGGTGCGCCGAAGGCGGAGGCTGACGGCGAATTTCAATGATTATGCCAGTT
>JAKSOW010000017.1 GCA_024405395.1 Kiritimatiellia bacterium
GGTATTTCTTCACGAGGGTATAGAGGGCGGTGCTGAGGCTTGGACCTTGGCAGGTCGGTCTTTCGCTCATAAAATGGGATTGCGCTTTGGAATTTGGAATATCAGACGAAAATATGGTATAATAACGTCGAATTTTCCAGGAGAGAGTATGTTTGACGACAAAGTGCTTTTGATCACAGGCGGAACGGGTTCGTTTGGCCATGCTGTATTGAATCGTTTCATCAACGATTTCAAGGAGATCCGCATCTTTTCGCGTGACGAGAAGAAGCAGGATGACATGCGGCACGAGCTGCAGAACCCGAAGGTGAAGTTCTACATTGGCGATGTGCGCGATCGTGCCAGCGTGGATGGCGTGATGCGTGGCGTCAACTATGTGTTCGCCGCCGCCGCCCTCAAGCAGGTGCCGAGCTGTGAATTCTTCCCCCTGCAGGCCGTCTACACGAATGTGCTGGGAACGAACAACGTGATTGAGAGCGCCATTGCGCATGGGGTCACGAACGTGGTGGTGCTCTCCACCGACAAGGCCGCCTATCCGATCAACGCGATGGGCATGAGCAAGGCCCTCATGGAGAAGGTGGCCGTCGCGAAGGGGCGTGCTTTGGGTGCCGGGGCGAAGACCACGATCTGCTGCACGCGCTACGGCAATGTGATGGCCAGCCGCGGCAGCGTGATTCCGCTGTTCATCGACCAGATCAAGGCCGGCAAGCCGCTTACGGTTACGGATCCCGAGATGACGCGGTTCATGATGACGCTGGAGGATGCCGTGGACCTGGTGCTCTTCGCCTGGGAACATGGTCAGAATGGTGATCTCTTTGTGCAGAAGGCGCCGGCCGCCACCATCAAGACACTGGCTCAGGCGGTTGTGGAGCTCGCAAAGGAGGGCTCGAAACTGCGCGCCCAGGCCGAGAAGGCCGAGGTCAAGGTGATCGGTACGCGACACGGCGAGAAAAAGTATGAGACGCTGGTGACGCGCGAGGACATGGCCAAGGCCATTGACATGGGCGGGTATTACCGTGTGCCGGCCGATGGGCGCGACCTCAACTACGACAAGTATTTCGTGGAGGGCAAGGAGATTGCCCCCGTGGTGTGCGACTACAATTCGGACAACACGGAGCGTTTGGATGTGGCGGGGATGAAGAAGCTGCTGCTCAAATTGCCGTTGATACACGAAGAATTCGGGATTTGAGAATCAGACGATCGGAAAAGCGGGGAGAAGTGGACGCCGAGCTCATAGATGGCGGCACGCATGCGGATGCTCGGGGCGTGTTGCGGTTCTGCAACGGCTTTGACATGGGCGAGGTAAGGCGGTTCTACACGATCGCCAACTCGGTTGAGCAGCCGGTTCGGGGATGGATCGGCCATCGGCGCGAGACGAAGTGGTTCTTTCCGCTCAAGGGCGTGACACGGATTGTGGTGGAGTCCATGGCGGCGGGCGAAGGGGCTGATGGCGTCCGCCAGGCCTATCTCCTGGATGCTCAGGCGCCACAGGTGCTGAAGGTGCCGGGCGGGAATTGGTTCTGCATTGAACAGGACGGAGACGCCGAGGTGCAGGTGTTCTCCAATTGTCGCGTGGGCGAATTCCCCAACGATGATTTCAGAAAGGATTATCATGAAGAAGCTTAAGGTGATGACCGTAGTTGGGACGCGGCCCGAGATCATTCGTTTGGCCTGCGTGTTGAAGGCGCTGGACAGGAGCCCGGCGATTGAGCACGTGCTGGTGCACACGGGTCAGAACTACGACTATGAACTGAATGAAGTGTTCTTCGAGGATCTGGGACTGCGCAAGCCGGACTACTTCCTGAACGCCGCAGGCGGCAATGCCACAGTCACGGCGGGCAAGATTCTGGTGGCTGTGGATCCCGTCCTGGAGGAGGTCAAGCCTGATGCCTTCCTTGTGCTCGGCGACACGAACAGCTGTCTGTGCGCGATTGCCGCCAAGAAGCGCCACATTCCGATCTTCCACATGGAGGCGGGCAACCGCTGTTTCGACCAGCGCGTGCCGGAGGAGTCGAACCGCAAGATCGTGGATCACATCAGCGACATCAATCTGTGCTACAGCGACATTGCCCGCGAATATCTGCTGAATGAGGGGCTGCCGCCAGACCAGGTGATCAAGACCGGTTCGCCGATGCTGGAGGTGCTCACCGAGCAGATGCCGAAGGTGCAGGCGTCCAAGACGCTCGAGAAACTGGGCCTCAAGAAGGGCGGCTATTTCGTGGTGAGCGCCCACCGTGAGGAGAACATCGCCGACGAGCGCCATTTCCTCAATCTGGTGGATGCCCTGAACACCATCGCGAAGAAATTCCGCAAGCCGCTCATCGTGAGCACGCATCCCCGCACGCGGAAGATGATCGAGCAGAAAAAGGTGAAGTTCCACAAGCTCGTGAACCTGATGAAGCCGATGGGGTTGACGGATTATCTGTCGCTGCAGCTCAATGCGGCGGCGGTGCTGAGCGATTCGGGCACGATCAGCGAGGAGTCGTCCATTCTCGGCTTCCCGGCCCTTAATCTGCGTGAGGCGCATGAACGGCCCGAGGCCATGGAAGAGGCGGCGGTGATCATGGTGGGGCAGAACAAAGAGCGCCTCCTGCAGGGGCTTGCGCAGATTGAAGCCGAGGCCAAGACCGTTGCCGCTGAATCGTGTGGTTCCTGCGACTGCGGCGAGGATGACTGCGGCGGCGACTGCCGGCGGACGGCGGTGCTGCCGGTTTCCGACTACTCGATGCCGAACGTGAGCGACAAGGTGGTGAAGATCATCCTTTCCTACACGGACTACATCAAGCGACGCGTGTGGGGAGAGTAAGAGGCGAAATGAAAATACTGGTCACAGGCGCGAAGGGATTTGTGGGGAAGAACCTCTGTCTGGCATTGAGCCGGATGGAGGGGGTGGAGATTCTGCCGTTTGACCTCGACAACACGAAGGACGAGCTGGTGAAATGGGCGGGGGAATGCGATTTCGTGTTCCATCTCGCCGGCGTGAACCGTCCGAAGGACCCTGGGGAATTCAAGGCGGGCAACACGGTGTTCACCGAGGACCTGCTGGAGTTGCTGGCGCCGCGGAAGGTGCCGGTGATGCTTTCCAGTTCCACGCAGGCTGCCCTTGACAACGACTATGGGCGCAGCAAGAAGGCGGCCGAAGAGGCGGTCTTCGCCTATGGCGCGCAGACGGGGGCGGCTGTCTATGTGTATCGCTTCGCGAATGTGTTCGGCAAGTGGTGCCGCCCGAACTACAATTCAGCCGTGGCCACCTGGTGCCACAACATCGCGCATGATCTTCCCATCATGGTGCGGGATCCGGCGGCTACCGTGACCTTGATCTACATTGATGACGTGGTGAACGCCCTCGTCTCGCATCTGGGCGCGTCGCATACCGCAACGCCGCCCGAAATCCTTTCCGTGGCGCCGTCCTATACGAAGACGTTGGGTGAGATTACGGCGCTCATTGAATCCTTCCGCAAGGAGCCCGAGGATCTGATGGTGCCGAATCAGGCGGATGAATTCGCCAGGAAGCTCTATGCGACCTATCTGAGCTATCTGCCGGAGGATCGATTCAGCTATCCGGTGACGATGCACTGCGACGCGCGCGGCAGCTTCACAGAATTGCTTCACACGGCCGAACGGGGCCAGGTGAGCGTGAACATCTCGAAGCCCGGCATCACCAAGGGCCAACACTGGCATCACACGAAACACGAGAAATTCTGCGTGGTGAGCGGCAGGGGACTTATCCAGTTCCGCAAGATGGACGTGCCCAATGCGCCCGTGATCGACTATCATGTAAGCGGCGACAAGATCGAAGTGGTGCGCATCCCGCCGGGCTATACCCACAACATCATCAATGAGGGCGATACCGACATGGTGACTGTGATGTGGGCGAATGAGATATTCGACCCCCAGAAGCCGGATACGTTCTTCGAGAAGGTGTGAGATTTGAGCAGGATTCTGATAGTCGTTGAGCGGTTCTATCCCGAGGATTTCCTCGTGAATGACCTGGCTGCGGAGTGGAAACGCCGCGGGCATGAGGTGGAGGTGCTCACGCAGGTGCCCAGCTATCCCTTCGACAAGATCTACGAGGGGTATGAAAACAAGCGTCTGCAGACGACATGCGAATACGCCGGAATCCCCGTGCATCGCGTCAATACGATCTTTGGGTACAATACCAGCGTGAAGCGGAAGGTGCTCAACTATCTGCATTTCGGCTGGCGTACATTCTGGTGGGCGGTGTGGCATGGACGTCGTTTTGAGCGCGTGTTCGTGTACCATACCGCGGCCCTGACCATGGCGAGCGCGGCGTTGCCGATGCGCGGATTGTGGCGGCGGCCCGTCACCATTTGGACGCAGGATCTGTGGCCGGATGCGGTATGGGGGTTCGGCTTCCGCAAGACGCCTCTGCGAGAGGTGCTGCTCAATGCCTTTGTGCGCTTCATCTATGCTGCCTGTTCGCGGATTACGGTGAGCAGCCCCGGTTTCGTGTCGCGCATTCAGGAGCTTACGGGGCGTGACGCCGAATGGGTGCCGCAGTGGGATCCCGAGGAAATGCAGGTGGAATCGGCGGAACGGGTGGCGGATCGGCCGGTGGTGTTCATGTTTGCCGGCAATCTGGGAATGCCGCAGAATCTTGAGCATGATGTCGAGGGATTCCTGCGGGCGGCGATTCCCAATGCCGAATTGTGGCTAGTGGGGGGGGGCGTGATGCTGGATCCGCTGAAGGCAAAATACGGCGAGAATCATCCGTCCGTCAAATTCAAGGGGCGGCAGCCGCGAGCGGATATGCCGAAGTGGTTTGCCCAGGCAGTCGCACTCATCATCTCGCTTACGGATGAATATCGGCTTACGTTGCCGGGCAAATTCCAGAGCTACATCAAGACGGGAAAACCGTTGCTGGGGTTCATTGCGGGAGGTACGCGTGAGCTCATCGAGGAGCACCGTCTGGGGTGGGCCGCTGCGCCTGGCGACGTGGCGGGAATTGCGGCGGCGTTTCGCGAGGCTGCAGCCGCCATTCAGGCCGGGAAAGGCGGCGAATATGGAGCACGTGCGATTGCGCTTTCCAATGCGACCTTCAATCGCGAGAAGCTGATTGATAGGCTGCTTGAGCCATGATGTTGCCAACGAGCACATGGCGGGGTGAGCAAGGAGGCGCATAGCCGCACTGGGGGTACTTGAGAAAGTGCTTGGGCATGTGGAATGATGGCAGGGTACGGGGTGGCCCCGGGGCCTTGGTTGGGAAAGGAGATTGATTGAGCCGCGGCGTTGATTATGATATACTAGCAGATACGTTGATCTTGCCTATTGGAAAATCAAGAATGGAATCAATCCATTGGGCCGGGCGTAATGATGAGTGGGAAGACTAGACAAGAATGCAATTGGGTGGCCAAGGCCCTGGTTTTTCTCGCGATGGCGGTGGTGGCGGCGGTGTTGACGTGGCTGCAGCCCATGGTGCGAGACGACTATTGGTACACTGGACAGGTGGCGCGCACGGCGGATGCCGCCAAATTCTCGCATGGGGAAATGAAGGCCGAGTCTGTGGTGCAACCCCAGGGATTTGCCGCCGGGGCCTATGAATGGCGATATGTGACGGGGCGCTACAGCTGTGGCGTGCTGGCGGGGACGATGGGCCGATGGCCTCGTGGTGTACAGGCTGCGATGAATGGTTGCGTCTGGGCGGCGTTATTGGCCCTGATTCTGCTGCTGGGCGGTGTGAAGGACTGCTGGACTTGTTGGGGGATCGCGGGCTTGTCAGTGATTGCCCTACTGCATTTCGAGACTGCTCTTTGGATGTGCGGCAAGTACAACTATCTGTGGTCGGCAGTGGCCGTCTTGGGGTATTGGCTTCTGGCGCATCACAGTCTGGCGGACCACGAAAGACGGCATTTGGCATGGGATATGAGTATCTTGGGGTTGGGGTTTCTGGTCGGGGGTTTCCATGAGGTGATGGTCGTGCCGTTCGCCGGTGTGCTGGCGCTTGAGATGGTGTGGCGACGGCGTTTCTGCTGGCCGCTGCTGGGCCTCTTTGCGGGTGTGGCGCTTAATGTGCTTTCGCCCGCCAATTGGGCGCGGGCCGAGCATTTTGGGGCTTTTGCGGCAGCGGATGTCTGCTGGTTGGCTGTGCGTAAGCTGATGGCGCTGTTGCGGGCGGCCTTGGCTTCGCCTTGGGCGGTGGTGGCCCTGTTGCCCTTTGTGTATCGGAAGGGGCTGTTTTCCGTGATGCGTCTGCTGCTCTATTGCTTCGCCGTGGTTTTCACAGTGGCGATCAGCGATTGCGCTGGACGGGCCGGATGGGGGATAATGGTATACGGCCTGCTTTTCTTCGTGGGCGTCTTTCCTAAATGGCGACGTGGCTGGTGTCTGGCGGCGCTCGGCGTGGCCTTGGCTGTGGTGACTACGACGGGATTCGTCACTGTACGCAAAAACCGTGCACTTACGTCGGCTCTTGGGGACTGGCTGGCCAATCCGCATGACGTGATGGTGATGGCAGCCCCCAGGGAAGATGTGCTCACGCGAATCTGGGATCGCTCGTTTCATGATGCCCTTGGGCCAGGAAAGGGCGAAGTGTGGCAGAATCCCGTGCTGGCGGCGGCATGCGACAAGCGAGAATTGATATGGCTAACGCCGGAGGAGTGGCGTGCGGTGCAAGACGGGGACAAGGATGCGCTGAGAACCGTGGGGCTGTGTGAATTGCCGGCGGATTTCCTTGGACTCGCGGAACCTTATGGCTTTTTTGATCGTGTGATGGATCGCCTGCTTTTGCGAGGCATGGCGCGCGGCAGCCGTCTGCCTGAGCGTGAGGTGCTGCGCACGGGGCGTTCGCATGAGGAATTTGGGGTTTCTACGCCGAGGGGACGTCAGAAATTTGCGTGGGTGGGGCATTGGTGATTAGTGGGTAAGATTGTGGTATAATGTGAGCATGCCCAAGTTTTCCGTCATCGTGCCCGTCTACAATGGTGAAAGGTATCTGGAAAGATGCCTGGAATCGATTGTGCGCAGCATCGGCGAGGCCCGGGATTGGGAAATCGTATGCGTAGACGACGCGAGCACGGACAGGACGGCCGAGATTCTGGCGAATTTCAGCAAGTCGGCCGTCCTGCCATGCCGCCTGGCGCGGCATGAGGAGAATCGCGGACTAGGCGAGTCGCGGAATACGGGGCTTGAGAATGCCTGTGGCGAATGGATCGCTTGGGTGGATGCCGATGACGAAGTGACGACTGAATGGGCCTCGATGATCAGGCGGCAGACTGCGGCGGCATCATCGGATGATGCGCCAGATGTGCTGTGTTTCGGCGCCTGGATGGAAAAGGACGGCATGCGACGGCAGATGATGCCCAGACGAGCTCCCTGGACGGGGGCTGCAGAAGATTTTCTGAAGGACATTGTACTTGATTTGGGTTCAAGCACATGGATGTGGAACAAGGTGTTCCGGCGGTCATTGTTCGAGGGACTGCGATTCAGCGGGCGTTGCCTGGAGGATTTTCGTCTGATGCCGGCGATATTGGCGCGGGCCAAGGTGGCGCGGACGCTTGCCGAGCCGCTTTATGTGTATCATCGGCCGGCGGGGAGCCTGACGCGCAAGGGCGACTGTTCGGGGTATCGTGAAGGGCTTGAGGCGGCTGCGGCGTTGACCTGGCGGGAGACGGCAGGAGGCCTGGGAGCGGATTTTCCGCGAGTCTGGCGAGAGGGGATGTGCCTGCGCATCGCCGATTTCCTGCGCAACATCGGCGAGTCGGCCGAGATGCGGCGCTATCTGCGGCGGCAGTTGGGGCTGGTGCTGGGGGATGGGCGGCAATCGCTGCGGGTGAAGGTGAAATGCATTCTGGCGGCAGTGGGGATTTGACGCATGAGGAAGATTGTTCACATCTGTGCGGGCTGGGAGCCCGGGAATGGCGCCGCCAACATCGCCCGTCTGATCGGCGGAGAGCAGGCCCGGGAGGGGCATGAGGTGGTGTTCCGGACATGGGCGCGTGTGCGTGAATTGCGGGCTGCGGATCAGGTGTGGATCCATTGCGGATGGAAGCCCTGTCTGTGGTGGGCGGCGTTTTGGGCGCGTGGCGCGCGTTGGATGCCGGAGGCCTGCTACGATCCTGTGCGCCTGGCCTATCACGGTTGGAAGAAGAAGTTGGTGGGGCCGATTGAGCGCTGGTGTCTGCGGCGTATGATGGCGGTTGTGGCGACATGTGAGGCTGAGGCGGCGTGGATTCGCGCGTATGAGCCACGGGTAAAGGCTGTGGAGGTGCAGGATATTCGGCGGTTCTTCAACTTGTGCGAGGTGACTGCTGAACGCCATGCGCCTCTGCGGGTGCTCTATCTGGGGCGGCAGCATCCGCTTAAGGGCCTTTCGGCGCTGGAGGCGGCGGTGGCGCAGCTGAATGCAGCTGGACCGCGTGTGGAGCTGCGCGTGGTGAGCAATGCCTTTGGCGATGAGAAAGAGCGTGTGTGGACGTGGTGCGATGTGTTCTGCCTGCCGACGTTGAGCGACAATTTCGGACTGGTGGTGGCGGAGGCGCTGGAACACGGCAAGCCTGTTATCACGACGGATGGGGCGCCGGTGTGGAAGGGGCAGGCGGGGGTGACCTATCTGGAGGGATTCAGGGAGGGCAGCGAGGAGGCTCGCGTGGCGATGCTGGCGAAGGCGATTGGCAGTGAGATCGGGAGGCGGGGGTGAGGCTGAGCGTCATCATACCCACGTTGAATGGGCGGGTGCGGGCGAGCATTCCCGAGGATCCCGATCTTGAGGTTGTGGTCGTCAGGGGCTTGAGCCCGGTGGGGCGGGCCCGCAATGAGGGGCTGCGGCGCGCGACGGGCGACTACATCGCCTGGGTGGACGCCGACGACGAGGTGACGGCGGACTGGTGGCCGTCCATTCGGGCGGCGCTGAAGGATGCGCCGGATGCTGTGGTGGTGGACTATGTGCAGGTGATGGGCGCACGTGAGGTAACGCATGTGTGGCAGCCTTCGGCGCGCGGCTTTCTTGCCGATGTCATTGGCGACCGGGTGCTTTCGGCGCTTTGGTGCTACGTGGTGAGGCGGGAGCTGTGGGAGGGGGTCCGATTCGACGAGAAGGACCCTGTTGCCGAAGATCATCGGGTGATCCCCGAGGTGATGAGCCGCGTGCGCTCGGTGGCGCGGGTGGGGTGCGTCTATCGCTACATTGTGCATGGCGATTCGCTTATTCACGAGAACGGCCTCGCGCGTGCCCGCGTGCGCTTTCAGGCGGCCTGCGAACGGGCGGCGCGCTGGGCGGGCACCGAATATGAGGGTCTGGCCTTCGCCGGGGCCATTCGCATGGCCGGGTGGATGGATGAGGTCGAAAGGGGTGAGGGCGCCTTTCGGGCCTATCTGCGGCAGAACTGGTGGCGCGCGATGTGTTGCCGCGAATTGAGCCTGTGGTGGAAGTTCAAGGCGACGATGCTGGCGCTCGGGCTGGGGTCGGCGCTGAAGCCCCTTTATCGGCTGGGGGCGTAGAAATGCGTCTGGCGGAGCAGACGCAGCAGAACGGTGAGGCGCAATTTGAATCTGAAGCAGACAGGTAGCGGTTTGATCTGGACGGGGGTCGAAAAGGCCTTCGGGCAGGCGATTGGCTTTGTGCAGGGCGTCATCCTGGCGCGGCTGTTGAGCCCTGGCGACTTCGGCTTGGCTGCGATGCTCGGCATCTTCCTGGCCGTGGGCAGCGCGTTGGCGGAGAGTGGGCTCGGCAATGCGCTTATCGCCTTTGGCGGCACGCGACAGGCGGAGCGGCGGGTGTTGTGCTGGAATGTGGGCATTGCTCTGCTGATGTAT
Source organism: Kiritimatiellia bacterium (assembly GCA_024405395.1). Classification (GTDB taxonomy): domain Bacteria; phylum Verrucomicrobiota; class Kiritimatiellia; order RFP12; family UBA1067; genus RGIG6720. The sequence goes on from JAKSOW010000017.1 coordinate 9,769, forward strand.
GGCGTGCTGGCCTTGGCGGCGCCCTGGGTGGCGGCGTTCTATGCGCAGCCGATTCTCAAGGAGCTGCTGTGGGTGATGGCGGCCTCGTTGCCGCTTAATGCCGCTTGTGTGGTGGGCAATGCGCGACTTAACCGCAGTCTGCGCTTTGCCGCCCTGTCGCGCATGAACATTGCGCTGAGCATTCTCTCGTTCGCCTTGGGCGTGGGGCTGGCCTACGCGGGGTGGGGTGTATGGGCCATTGCCTGGATGAATGTGGGCTGGGCGGCGGCACGGCTTCTGGGGTTGACGCTGATTGCGTTTCGAGGGGAGCCTGTCCCCACCACCGGCGAGGCGAAGCCGTTTGCGGCCCTCTTGGGGTATGGGATGCGTCTGGCGGCCTGTGATCTGATTGCAATCGTATACAACAACTGTTTTGCACTCGTGATCGGAAAGGCATTTGGTGCGGTTTCGGCGGGCATCTACAATCGCGGACTGCGGTGGTCTCAACTGGCTGGCGAGGTGGTGAATGCCAGCGTTTCGCGGGTTTCCTTTGCCGCCTTTTCCCGAGGGGAGGGCGGGGCGGTGCGCTACATGCTCCTGAACGTCGCGCTGGTGTGGCCGTGCCTGCTTGGCTTGGGGGTGCTGGCCACGCCCATTGTGCGCCTGGTGCTGGGAGAGGCCTGGCTGGATTGCGTGCCCTATCTGCGGATTCTGCTTCTGGGGGCGGCCGTTACGCCGATCAGCACAGTGTCGGTGAATGTGCTCAAGGCCAATGGCCGGGCGGACGAGGTGCTGAAATCCGAGGCGATAAAGCGCCCGCTGGCATTCGCCTATCTCGTTGCGGGTGTGCCGTTTGGCGTGGCGGGAATCTGTTGGGCCAAGGTGGCGAACGACGTCACAGAAGCCGTCATCAACGGATACTTGGCGGCACGGCAGCGTTGGTGGCAGCATTTCCTCTCGTATCGTGATGCCATCGTGGATCCGGAGCTGCGGCATGCTCTGGCGGCGATGCATCGAAAGGGGGAGCTCTGGCGGCAGCTGGAGGGGAAAAGCATTGCCGTGGTGGGAAATGGCCCCAGCGAGGTGGGCAAGGGCCTAGGCGCGGAGATTGATGCGCATGATGTGGTGATCCGCATCAACAACTACGTCACGGCGGGGTATGAGAAGGATTATGGGCACCGAATCGATGTGTGGATGAAGTGCGGCGCGGATGACGTCAGACATGAGATTCGCGACGTCTCAGTCAAGACGATAATCTACACAGATGACATTCTGCGCATGGGCATGGCACGAGGTACGGTGCCGTATGTGCGCGATGAGGTGAAGCATCTTACGGTTGACTACTTTTCGGTTTGGCACTATTGGCGCCTGGCGCTGCGGGTTTGTGCTTTGCCAACCTCCGGCGCTTTGCTGATCTCGCGTTTGCGGAAGGTGAAAGGTGCTCAGGTGGATGTCTATGGTTTCAGTTTTCTTCAGTCGACGGAAGAGTTTGTCCACTATGCGCAGGTTGCGTCGCGTGAGGAGCAGGCGCGTCGGCTTGCGCTGGCTCATCACAACATTGCCCGAGAGAGCAGGTATTTGGCGCGATTGTTCGAGGGCAGAAGACTGTTCAGGTGAATTTTGAGAAAGGAAAGATGATGAAAGCGTCCTTGACTATTGGTTGTTTTGCCTTGGCGTTGGGCCTGGTTGGCTCGGTTTGGGCTGAAGGGGTTACTGCGCCGGGGCCGGTGGGGGTGCCGGAGCTGTTGACTACGGCGGCTGGGAACAAGGTGACGACGCGGGCGGAATGGGAGCAGGTGCGGCGTCCCGAGCTGATGAAGCTCTTGACCGAGCAGGAATACGGGGTACGTCCCGTGGAACGGCCGGCGGATCTCGCGTTTGCGCAGGTGGGGGCGGACGAGGAGGTGTTCGGCGGCAAGGCCGTGAAGAAGATCGTGAAGGGCAGCTGTTCGGGTCCGGGCGGCGTGTTGACCTTCACCTTTGCGGCGTGGATCCCGAAGAGCGAAAAGAAGGTGCCGGCGTTCATTCATGTCTCGCCGCGTCCGGCTGCCACGGCCGACGATCCGAATGGGCCGCGTCCCGTCTATCTGCTGCCGGCTGAATACATCACGTCGCGCGGCTATGCGGTGTTGGCCTCCTGCGACTATGATTTCGCGCCCGACTGGAAAGAGACGCCGCCGGTGGCGACGAGCGGCGTGTTCAAGGTTTTTGGTCCGGCCGAGAAGGACAAGCGTGCGCCTACCGACTGGGGCATTCTCTCGGCGTGGTCCTGGGGCGCGAGCCGCGTGCTCGACTGGGTGGAGACGCAGTCCGCCATCGATGCCGCGCATGTGGGTGTGGTGGGCCTTTCGCGCAACGGCAAGACGGCGCTGTGCGCGGGCATCCTCGACACGCGTTTCGCGATGGCGGTCTCCTGCTGCAGCGGCTGCGGCGGCGCGAAGCTGAACCACATGGACTGCGAGGGATCGGAGTCGATCGAGGCGATCACGCGTCCGGCGCTGATGTGGTTCTGTCCGAACTTCAAGCAGTATGTGGGCAAGGACCGTTCGCCGAAGCTGCCGTTCGACCAGCATGAGTGGCTGGCGCTGATGGCGCCGCGGCTGCTGTATGTCTCGAGCGCGTCGGAGGACGCCTGGGCGGGTCCGCGAGGCGAGTTTGCGGCGGCGCAGCTGGCGTCGCCCGTGTGGGAGCTCTACGGCATGGCGGGGCTTGTGGCGGCGGAGTTCCCGCAGCCGAACCAGCCGCGGCAGGCGGGCAATGTGGGCTATCACCTGCGGGCGGGTCTGCATGACATCACGCGGTATGACTGGGAATGCTATCTGGACTTCGCGGACGGCAAGGGCTGGCGCGCGGCGGCGCGGCTAAAGGATTAAACCACGGACTACGAGCCATCATGACAATAAGACTATTCGCAACTCTCGCCCTGTTCTTTTCTCTTCAGACCTCTTACGCGGCGCAGCGGGGGGCGGCGCTGAAGGACGTGCGGCTGGGCGGTGGGCCGGCGCTGAAGATGCAGGCGTTCTTCCGCGAACGCATGTTGAGCGATTTCGCCCAGAAGGAGATCTTCGGCGAGGCGCGGCGCGCCTTTGAGACGCGCGATGACGACATCAAGGGCCACGGCGGCGTGTGGCGCGGCGAGTTCTGGGGCAAGCTCATGTTGGGGACGGCGCGGGTGGCCGAGCATCTGCAGGACCACGCGCTGCTCGCGTTCGTGCGGGAGGAATGCCATCGGCTCATGGCGCTTCAGGATGCGGACGGCTATCTGGGCAGCTATGCCGACAAGGAGCTGGTCGCGATCACCGATCTCGAGGCCACCCGCAAGATCTACGGCTGGTATCCCTGCTGGAACCTGTGGAACCGCAAGTACTGCATCTGGGGCATGTTCGCCGCCTACAAGGCCACGGGCGACCGCGCCATCCTCGATTCGGTGGTGCGTCAGATGGACCAGTGGATCGCGATGATGCACCGGAAGGGCATCCGCCTGTATGACTCGGGCACCCACCAGATGTACGGCATGCCGTCGATGTCCATCCTCAAGCCGCTGCTGCTGCTGTACCGCGAGACGGGCAAGGAGGCCTATCTCGCCTACGCCAAGGAAATGATCCCCGACTGGGATCGGGCGGATGGCGCCTGCCCGAACTTCTTCCGCAACGCCACCAACGGCAAGATGCTGGCGGACTGGTATCCGGAGGCGCAGACGTGGGCGAAGTGCTATGAGATGATGAGCTGTCTGGACGGACTGGTGGAATACTACCGTGTGACCGGCGAGAAGCGGGTGCTCGAGACAGTGATGGCCATTCGCGACAATCTGGCGGTCTCCGAGGCGAATCCGTTCGGCGGCGTGGGCTTCGGCGACAAGTTCCTGCATGCGGCGCAGCGTCCGAATGCGCTCTCCGAGGTGTGTGACGCCATTCACTGGATCCGCCTCAACCTCGATCTCTATCTCGAGACGGGCGCGAACAGGTGTCTGGACGCGATCGAGACGGCGTACTTCAACAACTTCCTCGCGGGCGTGTTCCGGCGGGGGGACTACGGGGCCTTCTTCGTGCGCGGGGTGTGTCGGCACGAGAACCAGTATCAATGCGGCTTCGCCTACAACCACTGCTGCGTCAACAACGTGCCGCGCACGTTCATGGACATGTGCGAGGGGGCGATCACCGTGGACGAGGCGGGCGTCTTCCACGTGAACTTCTACCAGGACGCGACCGTAACGCTCAACGGCGTGAAGTTCGCGATCTCGGGCGACTATCCGAAGGGGAACGTGGTGCGGGTGGAGGCGTCCAAACCCGTCAAGCCCGTGTTCCGCAAGCCGGCGTGGTGCCCGAAGATGACGGTTGTGGAGGAGGTGGAGGGATGTGCGTGGAAGCTGGTGTTCGACATGAATCCGCGCATTGTCGACCGCGTGATGGCCGACGAGAAGGCGTCCAATGACCCGTCCAGCGCCGAATTCTGGATGCGGCGGCGATTCATGGACGGCAAGCCGCAGGCGAATGCCGACGTGGGGGCGCGGTATCGTCTGACGCCGGCGGCGCAGGTGATGTATGGTCCGCTGGTGCTCGCCAAGGCGAAGCGCGTGGGGGACACCGAGGCGGAGATCTTCGCGCCGACCAGCGTGAACGGGAAGGGGTATGCGGTGAAAGTGACGCCGCGTGCCTCCGATCGCGTGTGGTGCGCGTTTGACGTGGAGCTGGCGAAGCCTGGCGCGCCGACGATTCAGGTGAAGGCCTGCGATTTCCAGTCGGCGGGCGACGAGCCCCTGAGCCGCGGCGCCGAGGCGTTCTCAATCTGGTTCTGAACTTATGGAAAACCTTTCCCGACGCAGTTTTCTGGGCCTGACCGCCTGTGCGGCGGCTGCTTCCGCCACCCCGGCCCAAGGGGAGGCGCCGCTCTGCCGATTCCTCTTCTTCTGCGATGTGCATGTGGAGCGGGATTGGCTGGAGCGCGGCCGCGACGTCTACACCTGCTGGAAACCCGGCAATCACCTGGCGCTGGAGCTCACCTATGCCTTCGCCAATGCGGATCCGCTGTGCCGCACCGCGGACTTCGCGCTTTTCGGCGGCGACCAGCTCAATACGGGCTATTGGTCGGAACACCAGGAGCTGGAGGCCGAGCGGGAGATCTTTCGCCGCACGTTGTCGCGTCTGGAGTTGGCGCGCCCCGCTTCGTCTGCCGAACTGGCGCGTTTTGACTTCCACACGTCGGGCCCCTATCTGCTGACGCAGAATCTGGGCCGCGGCGAAAAGCCTTTCACCGTTACGCCACCGCCGCTTTCCTCGCGGGTGATCGCCATCCAGGGCAATCACGACACGGGCGTGGCCGACTTCTATCGGGAATGCGCCTTTCGCTGCGGTGGGGTGAAGTTCATCACGTTCTTCGCCCCCTATGTCGGGCTGCCCGCGCCCAAGGGGCAATACCGCTCCACGGCGTCGATCTCGGACGCGTCCCTTGATTTCATCGCCCGCGAATTGGCTTCGGCGGCGTCCGATCCCACCATTCGGCGCACGGTGCTGGTGTCGCACTGGGCCATTGCTCCGCGCGGACCCGACTTCAAGTGTCCCATTCTCGACCGCCTTGACGAGACGCCGCTCTATGGCGGCAAGATGAACGACAACCGCGGAAAGCTGCTGGCCCTTGTCGAGAAGTATGGCTGCGACCTCTACCTCAACGGGCACGAGCACAATGGGCGGTTCCCTGTGGGGCTGGTCGGGCGGCTGCCGGACGTCAATTGCGGCACGCTTACCGCCCGGCCGAACGGCAAAGGGCCCGAAAGCGGCGGCGCCTTCGCCTTGGTGGAGATATTCGCCAATCGGGCGGTGTTGCATGTCCATTCGCGAGCCGAGGTGGCGATGGAAGGGGGCAAGCCTGTAGTCCTCGCTCAGCCGCGGCACCTGTTCGACCGAGAGGTCGTCTTCGCGCAGAAAATCGTGGGATGATGCGTTTGTGGTGTAAGAGGTGTCCCGAAAATGCGTATCATAATGAGTCCGAGTACGTTCTGATTTAAAGGGAGAGCCCATGAAATATGCCATTATGAGTGATGTTCACGCCAATCCGCGCGCATTTGCGGTGGCGTTGGCGGATGCGAAGAGTCGGGGCTGCGAGCGGCACATCCTGCTTGGGGACCTGACGGGGTATGGCTATGACGCCTCGGAATCGATTGTGATGGCGCAGCGCGCCTGTGATGTGGTGCTGATGGGAAATCACGATTCGGCGTGTCTGGACCTTGAGACGGACGTCGGCTCTCTGCTCAACCCGAATTATGCCCTGGATCACCGGCATCGGAAGCAGATCACCGACGCGCAGGTCAAATGGCTGCGCAGCCGTCCGTATTCGCATGAGGAGGAGAATCTGGCATTTGTGCACGGGGATTTCGTCAATCCTAGGGCTTGGAATTACGTCTTCGATACGTCGGGGGCGGTGCGGAATTTCTTGTCCAATTCTGCCGATCTCCTGTTCTGCGGCCATACCCACCATGCCGCCGCCTGGGAAATGATTCCGGAGAAGGGGATTTTTCGGCCCAAATGCGACGACAAGCTGACGCATCCGGCGGTGAAGCCCGAGTCGATTTCCTTTACGGCGCGCGAGGCGCGTCGGTATCTCGTGAACGTAGGAAGTGTGGGGTATCCGCGCAATGACCTCTGCATGACCTACGTCATCTATGATTCCGATTCGCGCCGGGTGACGTTCCGCCGTCTGCCCTTTGACTTCAAGTCCTATATCACGGACATGCTTGCCCATAAGGTCAACCTGCCCGATTGGCTTCAGGAACTGCTTATGCAGGCGCGCGGATCGCGGTAGTGAATTGGTGTTCGCATTGCCTTCGTGCGTGATGGATAGGTGTCGTGTGCTGAGTGCTGTCCGAGACGCGTCGGATTCTGGGGCAACCGTCCGTACTTTCGCGAAGAGGCGTGCCGCACGCCCGTCGCACCGCGCCGCAGATTGACATCTGGCGGCGGGTGCGCCGAACGCACGGCCCGACTCTTCGCGTTAGTCAGGTCGGCTGCGGCCCCAGTATCCGCCGCACTTGCACTGGGGCTGCTTCCCGGAAGCGGGGCCCTGCGGCTTACCCAGGAGAGCGGAGGAGCCGCAGGCGCGTGCGGCGCGCCTTCACGCACGGGAGACTCGGCGGAATACCGCCTTCGCCTCCCGCACGCGAAATCGCTTGCCCGCCCCTGCGTCTCTCCTGCCTACCTGGGACGCCTTGAGCCCCGCCCCCGTGAAGTGCTCCGCATTTGCGGCCCACAAAATGTGCATCTTTGGGCACATCTCTTGCCAATCGGAACGCTCCCCAATCCGCCGATGAGATTACTATTTTATTACGCAATAGAATCTCAACATGTCTGAAAAGAGAGATTGAGACCATATAAGAATATTACGCATTGAAATCTCATCGGCGGGATCGGGATTAGGGAAAGTTGGATTCTTGCCCGTTTTCGCACGGCAGACCGCCAAAATGGGGAAACTCCAGGCCCAAAAATCCTTGACTTTGGCTGAAATTGCGCTATCATATCACCTCGTTTAAGGAAATATACCGACATGGAAAAGAAAAGTCATCTGTTTAAGGCCGAGATCAGCCAGATGCTGGATCTCGTTGTGAATTCACTCTACTCGAAGAAGGAGATCTTTCTCCGCGAACTGCTGTCCAACGCCTCCGACGCCATTGACCGCGCGAAGTACCAGGGATTGACGAATGCCGACCTCATCGCCGACAATCCGGCCTGGACGATCGGCCTGATCGCCGACAAGGACGCGAAGACGCTCACCATCTGCGACAACGGCAGCGGCATGGACGCCTCCGAGCTGGAGAACAACCTCGGTGTAATCGCCTCCTCCGGCACCAAGGCCTTCACGCAGGCCCTCAAAGACAAGGGCGACGCCGCCAATCTGCCCGAGCTCATCGGTCGCTTCGGCGTGGGCTTCTACGCGGCGTTCATGGTGGCCGACAAGGTCACGGTGATCTCCAAGAAGCGCGGCACCGACACTGCCGCCGAGTGGGTGAGCGATGGCGCCGGCAGCTACACGATCGGCCCGGCTGAGCGCGCGATGTACGGCACGGACATCATTCTGCACCTCCGCGAGGAGCAGCAGGAGTATCTCGACGAATGGCGCCTGCGCGACCTCGTGAAGACCTACTCCGACTTCATCGCCTATCCGATCATGTTCAAGGAGCTGCCGGAGAAGACCTACGAGAAGGAAGAGGACCGCAAGCTCGCCGAGGAGAACGCCGCCAAGCCCCTCAACACGATGACGGCCCTGTGGAAGCGCGCCAAGAAGGACGTCAAGCCCGAGGAATACGTCGAGTTCTACAAGCACCTCACGCATGACTACGACGAGCCGCTGGAGACGATCCACTTCGCCGGCGAAGGCCAGGTGGAGTTCAAGGCGCTCCTGTTCCTGCCGAAGTCGGCGGGCATGGACATCTACATGCCGCAGACGAAGCGCGGGCTCTCGCTCTACGTGCGCAACGTCTTCATCGGCAACGACTTCGAGATGCTGCTGCCCGAATACCTCCGCTTCGCCAAGGGCGTGGTGGATTCGGCCGACCTGCCGCTCAACGTCTCGCGCGAAATGCTGCAGGACGATGTGATCATCGGCAAGATCAAGAGCGCCGTCACCTCCAAGATCCTCTCCACGCTCGGCGAGATGAAGGAGAAGCGCGCGGACGTCTACAAGAACTTCTGGACCGCCTTCGGACGCATCCTCAAGGAAGGCGTCCACACCGACTACGCCAATGCCGACCGCATCAAGAAGCTGCTGTTCTACCCGAGCGCCAAGACCGAGGAAGGCAAGCTCATCTCGCTCGACGACTACATCAAGGCGATGCCCGCCGACCAGAAGGACATCTACTTCCTCGCGGCCGAACGCCTGGAGGAGGCCCGCCATTCGCCGCAGATCGAGCAGGCGCTCAAGCACGGGTGCGACGTGCTCTTCTTCGTGGATCCCGTCGACGAGTGGCTGATCGACTCCTTCCGCGAATACGAGGGCAAGAAGCTCGTGGACGTGGCGAAGGGCGATGTGCAGTTCGGCAGCGAGTCGGAGCAGAAGGCCGAGAAGGAGGCCAACGACAAGGCAGCCGCCGACCTGAAGCCTTTCCTCGACGCAGTCAAGGAGCAGCTCAAGGACAATGTGGCCGATGTGCGCGTCTCCACGCGCCTCGCCGATTCGCCGTGCTGCCTTGTGGCGGGCGCGAATGCGCTTTCCGCCTCGATGGAGCGCATGCTCCGTGCGATGAAGCAGGACGTGCCGCACGAGAAGCGCACCCTCGAGGTCAACGCCGCCCACCCGCTCGTCCAGAAGATGAAGGGCCTCTCGGGCGCGGAGCTGAGCGACGCGGTCGAGCTGCTCTACGACCAGGCGCTCATTGCCGAAGGCTCCGCGATTCCCGATCCGGGCCGCTTCTCGAAGCTGCTCACGGCGCTGATGCTCAAGTAAGCGCAGGCTTGCGGTCATGACCGACAAACAGCTCAAGGAGAAGTATCTCCGGAAAATTCTCAATTCGCGTGTCTATGACGTCGCGATTGAGAGTCCGCTGGAGGAAATGGCGGCGTTGTCCAAGAAGACGGGCTGCCATTTCCTGCTCAAGCGCGAAGACCTGCAGAGCGTGCATTCGTTTAAGCTGCGGGGCGCCTACAACAAGATGAGTTCGCTGCCGCCCGAGGCCCTGGCCAAGGGCGTGCTCGCGGCTTCGGCCGGCAACCATGCGCAGGGCGTGGCCCTGAGCGCGGCGCGTCTGGGGGCGAAGGCCACCATCGTGATGCCGGTCACCACGCCCGAGATCAAGATCTCCTCCGTGCGGGCATTGGGCGCAGGCATCGTGCTGGCGGGCGACAGCTATTCCGACGCTGCGGCAGAGGCGGCGCGCCTGGTGCGCGAGAAGGCCTACACCTTCATTCCGCCCTATGACGACGAGGACGTGATCGCGGGGCAGGGCACGGTGGCAATGGAGATCCTGCGCCAGCGGCCCGGCCGCCTGGACGCCGTCTTCGTGCCGGTGGGCGGAGGTGGCTTCGCCGCCGGTGTCGCCGTGTACATCAAGGCCGTGCGCCCCGAGGTGAAGGTCTATGGCGTCGAGCCGGTGGACTCCGACTGCATGGACCGTTCGATCAAGGCCGGACGCCGCGTCGAACTCGCCAATGTGGGCCTCTTTGCGGACGGTGTGGCCGTCAAAAAGCCCGGCCAGCTGACCTTTGACCTCTGCCGCCGCTTTCTCGACGGTATTATCCGCGTGACGACGGCCGAGACCTGCGCCGCCATCAAGGACGTCTTCGAGGCCACACGGGCCATCTGCGAGCCTGCCGGCGCGTTGGCGCTGGCGGCGGCCAAGCAGCTGGCCAAGCGCCAGAAGGCCAAGGGCGAGACCTACGCCTGCATCATCTCGGGCGCCAACATGAACTTCGACCGCATCCGCTTCGTGAGCGAAGAGACGGAGATCGGCGAGAAGCGCGAGGCCATCCTCGACTGCCGCATCCCCGAGACGCGCGGTGCGTTCAAGGCCTTCATCCGCCGCATCGGCAAGCGCAGCGTCACCGAATTCAACTACCGCTATTCGGATCCCTCCGAAGCGCATGTCTTCGTGGGCCTCGCAGTCAAGGATCTGGATGAGACGAAGAAGCTCGTGACGCAGCTGGCGGCAGCCGGCGTGGAGACGATCGACCTCTCGGACGACGAGCTCGCCAAGGAGCACATCCGGCACATGGTGGGCGGCCACACGCGCGGCATCCGCGACGAAGTGGTCTACGCCTTCGAGTTCCCGGAGCGCCCAGGCGCGCTGCTGGATTTCCTCGAGGCGATGTCCAACCGCTGGAACATCACGCTCTTCCACTACCGCAACCATGGCGCCGATCATGGTCGGGTGCTGACGGGCCTGCAGGTGCCGCTGGCCGAGCGCAAGGCCTTTGCCGCCGTGGTCAAGGCTCTGGGCTACGCCGCGCGTGAAGTCACCGACGCGCCGGCCTATCGCGTGTTCCTCGGCAATCGCGACTGATCCGGGGTCATCATGGCGTCGTCCCTCTTCAAGCTCTCGTCGAAGTTCAAGCCCACTGGCGACCAGCCGGCGGCGATTGATGCTTTGGTGAAGGGCCTGGAAGGGGGCGCGCAGCGGCTCATTCTGCAGGGCGTCACAGGATCGGGCAAGACGTTCACGATGGCGAATCTGATTCAGCGCTGGAACCGTCCGACGCTCATCCTGTCGCACAACAAGACGCTTGCCGCCCAGCTTTTCGCCGAACTCAAGCAGTTCTTCCCCGAAAACGCGGTGGAGTACTTCATCTCGTACTACGACTACTACCAGCCTGAGGCCTACATTCCCCAGACGGATACGTACATCGAGAAGGACGCCGCCATCAACGAGGAGATCGAGCGCTACCGTCTGGCCGCCACCAATGCGCTCATCGCGCGCCGAGACGTCATCGTGGTGGCGTCCGTGAGCTGCATCTACGGCTTGGGCGAGTCCACGGAATACCGCAATCTGGCGGTGGGCTTCAAGCAGGGCGAGAATCTGTCGCGCGCCGCGCTCATCGACAAGCTCATCGCCGCCCAATACGTGCGCAACGACTTCGACTACGCGCCCGGCACGTTTCGGGTGCGCGGCGATGTGGTGGACATCTTCCCCGCCTATGCCGTGGAAGGGGTGCGCGTCGAGTTCTTCGGCGATGAAATCGACTCCATCCACGCGCTTTCGGTGCCGGACTTCCGCACGGGCGTGGCGATGCCCGCCTGCGTGGTGACGCCCGCCAAGCAGTTCGTGATGCCCAAGGACAAGATGGAGGCCGCCTACGCGCGGATCGAGGCGGAGCTCAAGGAGCGGCTGCTGTTCTTCGAGGAGAAGAAGAAGTACCTGGAGGCGCAGCGCATACGCGAACGCACGGAATACGACATCGAGATGATGCGGCAGCTCGGGTACTGCAACGGCATCGAGAACTATTCGCGTCCGCTTACGGGCCGTGCGCCAGGGGAGCCGCCCGAGTGCCTGATCGACTATTTTCCGGACGATTTCCTCACCATCATCGACGAATCGCATGTGGCGGTGCCGCAGATCCGCGCCATGTACAATGGCGACCAGGCGCGCAAGCAGAAGCTGGTGGACTACGGTTTCCGCCTGCCGAGCGCCAAGGACAACCGACCGCTCACGTTCCCCGAGTTCGAGCAGAAGATCAACCAGGTGGTGTTCACGTCGGCGACGCCGGGCGACTACGAGTACTCTGTCTCGCCTGTGGTGGCCGAGCAGGTGATCCGTCCGACGGGCCTCCTGGACCCCGAGATCGAGGTGCGTCCGCTCAAGGGCCAGATCGACGACCTCATCGCCGAGGCGCGCAAGGTGGCCGCCCAGGGCGATCGCGTGCTGGTGACCACGCTCACGAAGCGCAGCGCCGAGGACCTCACGGCCTATCTGCACGAGACGGGCATCCGCGTGGAATACCTCCATTCCGGCATTGACGCCCTGGAGCGCGTGGCCATTCTCGGGCGCCTCCGCAAAGGCGAGTTTGACGTGCTCGTGGGCATCAACCTGCTGCGTGAGGGCCTGGACTTCCCCGAAGTGGCGCTGGTGGCGATTCTGGATGCGGACAAGGAGGGCTTCCTGCGGTCCACAACTTCGTTGGTGCAGACGGCGGGCCGCACGGCGCGCCACGTGAAGGGGCGGGTGATTCTCTATGCCGATCACCAGACGGACGCCATCCGCGACCTCTTGCGCATCACGAAGAACCATCGCGAGAAGCAGATCGCCTACAACACCGAGCATGGCATCACGCCCAAGAGCGTCAAGCGCGCCATCAACGAAAGCGTGTACGTGTATTCCGAGGCGAAGAAGACGGAATACGCGGCTGCGGCCGAAACGCCCGAGACACATGATGTGCACGAGACGATCGCCGCGCTGCAGGAAGAGATGCTGGCTGCGGCCGAGGCGCTGGAATTCGAGCGGGCGGCGTACATCCGCGATCAGATTCGGCAGCTGAAGAGCGGGGTCACGGGCGAGGCCGCACCTCAAGAGCCTGCTGCCGCCAAGAAGCCGAAGGCGGCACGTCGCGCCACCAAGGCACGCAAGGCGAAGTGACGAAGTCGGTGTGGCCGCGTGTGCCTGCCCGTGCCGCATTCTTCGGCTTCTTTGCTTTCCCATTTGACTTTTGCCCGTCAGAAATGCTAGAATTGTGCCCATGAAAGCTTGTTCTGTTGTTTTTGCAGCCGTTTTTGGCGTTATGTGTGGCTCGGCGGCCACCTTTGATGGCGATACGATGGCCTTTTACACTTTCACCGACAAGGCTGTGGGAGAGCACCTCACGAGCGTGGCGGGGGAGGTGGCCAATGCCGTGAATGAATCCTTCGGTGGTCGCGGATTCTCGGCGAGTGCCTATGGCTTTTGCGCGCCTGGCGTCACGAGCGAAAAGCCCTATGTCAGCGATGATCTGCCGGGCGGCTATCTGTATGCCAACGCCAATGCCGTGGATCCGCTGTATGGGCCGGGGGAATGGTGTTCGCTCGTCTTCCCTGATCACGCGGCCGGTTATGTGCTGGAGGACGGTGAACTGGTTTTCCAGCCGCTGGTGACCAACACCGCGTCCAAGCTCGTTTCGGTCGTCTACAGGGATGTCAATGGATCGGCTCGTCCCCAGTCGGGAGCGACGGTTGCCTTTGCCGGGCTGGACAAGGCGTTGGGCGAAGAGCCGGAGTGGACGATGGAATTCTTCCTCAAGCAGGATTCGGCATACGGCGGACAGCAGGTGCTGGAAATGAAGACGTATGCGGGGCTTGAGCTCTATTCGATCTTCAGCTGCTGGTACCAGCAGGCGGCGTACTATCGCAGTGCCGCGGATGGCACAACGTTGCCGGGGCGCATCTACAACTCCTCCGACACCTCGGTCAACTTCGCCGAATGCGGCTGGCGGCATGTGGCGTTGGTGCGGACCGGCACGTCGATCAAGTACTATTTCGACTACAAGCTCAGGGGCACCGAAATGGCCTTCCCCCAGCGCGATCCCTCCGCCGCGCCCATCGCGAAATACAATACCGAACGCAACGACGACCTCATTCTGGGCGATTACCGCACGAGTTATCCCGGCAATCCGCTGTATGGACGCATTGCCGGCCTTCGCGTCACCCGGCGCGCCTTGGGCGTTGACGACTTCCTGGTGACGCGCAAGACCCGCGACGTGCTGGTGATCGACGGCGACTATGAGGTCTCCGCCTCCGGTGAGTCGTATTCGGCTGTCAACATCATGGGAACGGCGCGCATTACCGGAGGTCCGCTGCAGATCGAATCCGCCATCTCTGTCATGGGCGGCACGGCGACGTTCGCGAACGCAGGGGTGGAGCTGATAGACATCTCCTCGTGCCACATCAACCTTGCCGCAGGCACGACGCTGCGGCTGGACACCGTGGTGTCTGGCGATGCCCCGGAGATTGCGCTGAAGGGCGCAGGCACGGCTTATTTCACGCAGAGCAACACGTTCACGGGCAATCTGATTGTCTCGGGCGGCTGCAAGTGCCATGCGGCGAACGACCTGGCCTTCGGCTCGACGAGTGGCTACACGTGGCTTATGGCAGGCGGCGAAAACGGGAATTCCGAGATCGTCTACGACGGCGTGGACATTTCCGAGCCTTTCCAGCTTACCCTTGACTCCAGCTCAACCGTGCGCCTGCGCAGTGCGGCCAATACGCGGAATGTGCTGCGCGGAAACTACAAGGAGTTGGTGGGGCGTGTGAACTACGGCTTTGAGGCGGGCTCCTACACGGTGATCTCCAACGAGGTCAGCTACTACGACTTCATTACCCATTCGGGGCATGAGCGGGCTGAGGTGGACATCTATTCCGAGATCAACGCCCCCCGTGTCAGCTTCAGTGCCGGCACCTACCGTTTCTATGCGCGGCACAAGGATTTGTCCAACCGCAACTACGGCATTATAATGAATCATGCCGCAGGGCGCTATGTGATGTGCCTGCCCTACGTGTTTGCGCCAGGCGCGGAATCCGAGGCCTATGAAGGGGCCGTTCTGCGATTCGCGGCCCCCGGCACGTTCGACCTGAATGGTTTTGACCAGAGCCTCCAGGCTTTTGCGGGAACCGCTGCCGGCCATGTCGTCTCGGAAACGCCGGCGACGCTGCACGTGTCGGCAAAACTGGCGGGGCGGAATCAGGTGGGCGGCGTTTGGACGGATGACCCCCGCCAGGTGCTCAACGCCACCGTGGAAGGGGCTGTGACCCTTTCTGTGGAGGGTCCGCTCCCGCTTGACCTTGCGGGCGTGAACACTACCTCTGGCAGGCTCGTGCTGTCGAATGGGGCGGATGTGACGCTCACCAGCAATGGAACTTGGTCCAATGGGCCCGTTTCCGTGGGTGAGGGATGTTCGCTTACGCTGAATTCGACTCTGGCGTTGAACGATACCACCGAACTTGAGATCGCCGCGGGCGGCAGTGTGACGCTGAATGCCAGCGTGTCCGTCAAAAGCCTGGTGGTGGACGGCGAATCCTTCTCGGACGCGGGTACCTATGGCGCCGTGGGGTCGGGGGTCAGCCATGAACTTGCCGCTTTGAAGGGGGATGGCGTTTTCGTGATTTCCGCACAGTTCGCCGGCGAGTGCGTGTGGCGTGCGGCTGGTGCCGATACCTCGATCCAGACGGCCGCCAACTGGAGCCATGAGCCGGACCTCGTGCGCGGACTCAACTCGGCGCGCTTCTCGGAAGCCGGTGAGGAGGCGACGGTGGATACGGTGGCTGCGCTGCAGGGCATCCTCTTCTCGCGTCCTGCGGGCGGGGCCTTTTCGCTGGCGGCTGGCGGCGGTGCGCTGACGATCAGCGGCTTGGGCATCGTGTCGCTGGACGAGGCCGACGACGGCGTGGAAGGGCGCCACTACACGAACGACGTGCCGACGACGCTGGCATGTTCCCAGACCTGGACTTTCCCCGGGGTTGAATCGGAATATGTCCAGAATGGCCCGTTGACGCTGGCGCGGGCGTCGGACGTATTGTCCATCAAGGGCAAGGGTGCGCTGGTTCTGCGGTCGGCAAATCCGGACTTCCACGGCACCTGGGACTTCCTCTCGGAGTCTTCGTTGAGCGGCATGGTGGTGCATGTCTGGAATGACCAGGCGTTCGGCGCCTCCGACGCCAAGGTTCGGGTTGCCGTCGCCAACACCCAGATCAACGACGTCTGCAACAACCTTCTCCATTTCCATGGTGATCGGACCATTGCGAACGACATCACGTTCAGCGGCGGGGATTCGCGGAAAATCAAGTTTGACGCCGGTTCGCGGGTGGTGTTCAATGGGGCACTCGACTTCAGCGGGCAGATTGTGCGTCCTGTCTACGGTTCGGGGGCCGAGATCGTGCTGGCGGGCGGCATGAAACGCGGTGCCTGCTGGCGTGAGGCCCCGCCTCTGAATGGGCGCATTGTGATTACGAACACGGCCTGCGACGTCGGATCCTTCTCGGGGAACTGCGGCAGCTACCAGCCTTCGACGATTGACATCTACACCTCCGGCAATACCTTCAAGTCGACGGCCTATGGCCTGGAGGTGGGCGGCAATGTCCATGTCAACCTGCATGCGCCGTATGCGGTGAGTCGGGTGATGGTCGGCGACAGCATGACGCCAAAGATCAACTTCCGCTATGGTTGGGGCTATGCTCCGCGCTATGACCTGGGCGGCTTCAATCAGTCCTGCTCGTATCTGCTGCAGACGGCCACTGATCCTGGGACGACTGTGGGCCGTGCCGTGGTGACGTCTGCGACCCCTGCGCAGCTGGAGGCCTATCAGGAGATCAGCCAGACAATTTCGCATCTGGCATTTGAAGGGGCGGCAGGCCTTACGTTGGAGGGCCCGGGCACGCTGACGCTCAATGGCACGCCCAGTCCCACAACCGGCAGCCTGATCCTGAAGGGCGGCAGTCTGGTGCTGGGCACCACGTGGACGAATGCGACCGAAGTGGTGCTGGAAGCCGGCTCGCTCGCAGTTACGGTGGATGAGGCGTTCGGCAAGCGCGCAACGGTGCTGAAGCTCACGACAGGCGGCGGTACGCTGGATCTGGGCGGCACGAAGCAGTTCGTCCGCGAAATCCAGCTGGACGGCGTGCCGCTTGCTCCTCGGGAGTATCGTGCGGGAGATGTCGTGCTGAAGGGCCTGCTCACGGGCGCCGGCACGCTGCGCGCCGGTCCTGTCGGCACGATGCTGCTTTTCCGATAGGGAAGCCGCAAGATACTTGTCTTCGAGCTCCAAAAATGGTAAAATCCTCCAATTCTGTAAGGAAGTGGAGCTCAAATGAAGAATTCTCTTGTTGGCGTACTGTCATGTGTAGCCTTTGCGGCGGCCGCTGAGACGCTGTATCCTGTCTACACCGTGACAACTGCGGGGGAGGCCACCGCCACGAATGCGCTGGAGGCCTGTGCTGTGTCGGTTGTCGCCGCGGAAGGGGCCGAACCCACCGAAACCACATTTGCCGCGCTGGACAAGTCGCTTGGGAAGTTCTCGGGAACCTTCGTCATGCGGCCTACGGGTTACCTGCAGGGCACGCCCGCGATGACGAACTTCACGGGCGTCATCCGCATCGAGACGGGCGCCTACATTTCGACGGGGGCGGGGTGCCTGGGCCCGATGGTGGGCAATAAGGCACCCAAGCTCTGGGTGCTGGACGGGGCTTCGCTCGTCAATGCCGCCCAGAAGGCCCGGCCCGATGGTTGCGTCTACAATGAACTCCACCTGGCCGGTGCCGGGCATGAGAACATAGGTGCCTATTGCCATGCGCTTGCCATAGGGCACAATGACTACTGTTTCTACAATTATCTCTACCTCGAGGCGGATACGGATTTCGGTTTCGCCACAAATACGCGCTGTGACTTCGGCGGCGACTATTGCAGGAAGCTTTATCTCCAGGACCATGTGCTGACTGTGCGCAAGGCGACGCCCTCTTCGCCTTCAGGCGGCTATTTCTGCACGTATGCGACGGGCCTTGTGGCTGGTGGCGACCACGGGCGCCTCATCGTCAAGGATGGCTGCGTGCTTTATCCTCAGAGTGCGCCAGTCTGGGAAGGCGGTGCCGCGAATCGCATTGTGATCGAGGATCCGTCGTTCATGGGCTATTTCAATGCCCTGCCTGTCATGCCTTGGACGCTGGTGTGGAATTCGAGCGCCACGTTCACGGTCAATGAAGGCTCGTCAGGCGGCGTCAACACGTCGCCTTCGGGATGGAATGCAACTGCGAATACGGACCGCAATGCGTATCGCGGATCAATTGAAATCGGCCAATATGGTCTGCTGTTGCGCGCCACGACCGCGGGTGGTAATCACGGGGCACGCCTCCAGGGCGACATCAGCGGTTCGGGTGGTCTCTTTGGCCGGGATCTGGTCCTTGAACTGTCCGGATCCAACTCCTGGCAGGGGGCTTCTTGCGCCAAACGTACGCTTGACGGCTACGAGTCGGGATTTGGTTTCCACGGCGCGAAGTCCATGCCAGGCGACTGTGCGCAGCTGACGTTCTCCAATGCCTTCTGCCGCCTGGTGGAAAGTCGGTTTGCGCATGGCCGCGACTCCTGGAATCTGCCCCCCGTGGCTTTCCATGTGGGCGCTGGGGAGAAACAGGATCTGGCCATTTACGAGACCACCAACTCTGTGGCCGACGGCGGCGTGCACTGTGATCTCGGCGGCCTTACGGGTACGCTGGCCTCCTTGCGGAAGACGGGCGCCGGCGAGCTGGTCGTGGAGCCTGCGCTGGCGATCACCGGCGTCACCGAAGTGCTGGAGGGGACGCTGCGCCTGGGCAAGGCGGCCACCTATTCGGCGGCACCTGGCCTCTGGGAGGGCAATCTGGATGCAGATCCAGCCCAGCGCGCGGAGTGGTATCGAGTCTATACTCTGCCCAAAGACGACCCCGAGAAAGTCGCCACCACGGATTTGCCCTGCTACAAATTCTATGTCTCGGGTGAATGCATCACCAATCGCATCTCGGGTGATCTGACGTATTCGCGTGTCTATGGCTGGCCGTGGCACAACTTCGAAGTGGTGACCTATACGGGTTATCTGTGGAATCGCAACGCCACAAACGAGACGTGGACGTTCGTGGGATCGGTCTACGATGCGTGCCGCCTGTTCCTCAACGGCTCCCAGGTCTTCACAATATATGACGGCGGAAATCTGAGCGTTCGTAACGCCACGGTGAAGCCGGGCCCCAATCCCTTCATGTTCCGCATGTATCTGAATTCTTCCAATTCAGGCGGCGGCATGTCGCCCACCGGCAATTGGCCGCTCTGGAACAAGAGGGGGTATGGTTTTGCCTTCGCCCGCACAAAACTCTCCACAGTGGCGGGGGAGGCTGACCTCAACGACTATCTGGTGCCCACCAACGGCGCGGCGGCGTGTCCGGGCGGCGATGGCTTCTACTTCACGCGCGATACGCGTGCGCCGGAGGATTTCTCGGCCGAGGAGCTGGCGGCCACGCGCACGACCATCTCGAACCTCGTGATGCGCAAGGAGGGTACGCTTGACCTGGCGGGATCGCCGCTCTTCGTGGAGACGTTGACGGGCTTTGGCACGGTGACAAACGGCTCTCTCACGGTGAAGGGGGCCTGGACGCTTACGGACGAGGATCTCGAGTCGGGCGGCACGCTGGAGGTCGACGGCGCCTTGACCTTCACCTCCGAGACGCCGTTTGTGTTTGACGGACTGGACACGCTGGACCGTTCGCTGAGCGGTGACGAAGTCACGCTCGTGCGCGCGAAGGGCGGCATCGTGGGCACGCCGCGCTATGAGCCTGCCCCGGGATCGTCCAAGGCGCGCAAGTGGCATCTGTCGTCCGCCACGCAGCCGGATGGCTCCGCCACCCTGACGTTCGCCTATTCAGCCGGCACCATGCTGATTCTTCGCTGATATTGGGGAAAGTCCGCCGATTGGCGCTTAGGAGACGGATATGAGAAGATCTCTGGTTTGCGTATGTGCCCTTTGGGGCGTTGTGACGGCCTGGTCAAAGGACGCGGCTGAGTTTGGCTTTTCGCCAACGGCCACGGGCGAGGCGAACCGGGCGGCATTGCAGCAGGCCCTGGATGCCGGCGGCAGTGTGGAGGTGCGCACGCCCGGCGACTACAAGATCGCCAATACGGTGTTCATCGGCGACAACACCACGCTGGATTGCGCCTCGGGTGTGCGGTTCGTGAAGACCGACGAAGGCAAGCGCTTCGCGCATGTGCTCCTCAACAAGGGCGCGCTCACCAAGACATGGAACCACAACATCGTGGTGCGTGGCCTCGAGATCGTCGTCAATGGCATGGACTTCTGCGATTGGAAGGTGTTTGGCCTGCGCGGGCAGCTGGCGTTCTTCTACGTGAAGGACCTGCGCATTGAGCGCTTCCGCTGTCTGGACCTGGGGCGTGGCCAGTACTGCATCCACGTGTGCACGTTCGAGGACGTGATTGTGGACGACGTGCGGATCTTCGGCTGGAAGGACGGCGTCCACTTTGGGCGTGGACGGCGCTTCACCGTGCGCAATGGCGTGTTTGACACGGGTGACGACCCGATTGCGCTCAACGCGCACGACTATTCCTCCGGCAACCCCGAACTGGGCTGGATCGAGGATGGCGTGATCGAAAACTGCCATGACCTCCACAATCCCGACCGCAAGGTGGGCTACTTCTGCCGCATTCTCGCCGGCGCCTGGGGCGACTGGCATGAGGGCATGGAAGTTCAGCAGGGCGACAGCGTCATCTCCGAGGGGCGCCTCTATCGCGTGTCGATGCCGGTTGACGGCAAGACGTACATCTCCAAGACGCGGCCCACGCACACGAAGGGGCAGGTGAAGCTGGACGGCATCAACTGGGTGTGGGTGCAGGATGAGGTGGTGTATGAATGCGGCGTGCGCAATGTGACGTTCCGCGACTGCTTCCTGCACCAGCCGCGCACGGCGTTTTCGGTGCACTATGACTTCGGCAAGTGGAGCCGTTCGCACTATCCGGGCGTGAAGCCGCCGCAGCAGGAGGGCATTGTCTTCGATGGTGTGCGCATTCTGTACACGAATGCCGTGAGCTTCCTCTCGGTCAACACGCCGGTCGACTCGGTGGCATTCAACAACTGCCAGTTCGGCAATGGCGGCATCGGATTCTCCGCCAACAAGGAGATGGCGGGCCAGGGATACGGCGACACGCTGCTGCAGTTCACGGGCTGCCGGTTCAAGGGCGGCCCAGGCTGGCCGTTCATCAACTGCAGGGTGCCCGGCAAGCGCATCATCCTGAAGGCGACCGGCAGCAGCTGGAGCAATCCGGCCTTCTGGGCCCGGATTGCGGGTTGCGGCGAGGACTGGCAGGTCGCCAGTGACCTGCCGGGTGAACCGAAGAAGTGATTGCGGAAGGAGTCTCCAATGAGAATGGGCGTTCTGTTTTCGGGAATGCTCGCGGTGTGCGCGGGCCTGGGTGCATTGGCGGAAGACCGCTATGACGTGCTCGTGGTGGGCGGAACCACCAAGGGCGTGGAGGCGGCCAAGGCGGCGCGCGCGGAGGGGAAGAACGTCTTCCTGGTGACGCCGTTCAGTTATCTGGGCGAGGATCTCGCCGGCACGCTGGAGCTGGGCTTCGAGAAGGGGCGGCAGCCCCGCACGCCCCTGGAGGAGAGGCTGTGGCGCAATCTGGGCGGGCTCGCCCCCTTTGACTATTGGCCTGACCGCCCCACGGACGGTTTGCGGTGGGTCTTCAAGAACGACGCCTGGAATCGGCTGTCGGAGCCGGGCCTGCCGCCGAGCATGTCCGACACCGTGCTCTATCTGGATGACGTCACCTACCGCTGCAAGCTGCGCCGTCCCGCCAAGGTGGCGCGGGTGGAGGTTCTGGTGGTCAACTGCCCGAGCTACAAGAATCCGCACATTCTCACGGCCGCCCGTCAGGCGGCCCTGCCGCCGGCGCGCCAGAAGGTGCGCCATGTGGCGACGGCTGGCGTGACGTTCACGTTCGCCGATGGACCGCGGAAGGGCGAAACGCTCACGCTCACGCCGCAGCCCAAGACGATTTCGGTGCCGGGCGACTTCTGCCACGAGACGGGCACGGGCATCGTCTATGCCGCCGACATCAACGCCGAGATCACCGCGGGCCAGGTGAAGATCGCGATGGTGCCCACGGCGCACCATCAGCTCGTTTCGCGCATCCATTTCCCGCTGGTGGATGCCGCCACCAGTCTGGAGCCGCCTTCGCCCCTGAAGGTGAAGCGCACGTATGACCGCGAACTGCTGGACGCGGGGGTCGACTTCCTCACGTCCACGGCCGTGCGCCGTGTGGTGCGGGGCGACAAGGGCGCGATTTCGGCGGTGGAGGTGGTGAACCGCTCGGGGCGGCGTATGCTGCGCGCGGACCGTGTGGTCGACGCCACGCGCTATGGCCTCCTGGGAAAGACGCCGACGCTGGCGGGCCCCGTCCGCTTTTCACGGGTGATGATCTGGAATGGACCCGCGCCGGAGCTTCCCGGCGTCACGTTGGAGCCGATCGGCGAACCTTTCACGGTGGCGCATTCGGCGTTTGACGGGCGCATGTACCGCTGCACCTTCGATCTGCCGATGGCCGACGGCTCGTACCCGAGCTTCGCCGCCGCCGAATGGCAGGCGCGTGCGCTCACCGAAGTGGGCGCGGTGGTGGATGCGGCGGACCAGCTGGTGTGGCGGCAGCCCGCCGACGTCCCTGTGGCCAGCACGCCGACTTCGACGGACGAGTTGCCCGTCTGGGGTGAGTTTGACGTGGTGGTCGTGGGCGGCGGCACGGCCGGCGTGCCGGCGGCTCTGGCCGCCGCGCGTGGCGGCGCCAAGACGCTGATCGTCGAATACCGCGACATGCTGGGCGGCGTGGGCACGGACGGCATGGTGGGCGGCCTGTATGACGGCAACAACGTGGGCTTCACGGATGAGTTCCGCCGGGCCTACACGAAGGCCAAGGGCGTGACCCACTATGCCCGGTCGACCACCTGGAACCGCCTCTGCCGCGAGGAGGGGATCACGGTGTGGTTCGGCGCCATGGGACTGGATGTGCGCAAGGCCGGCAACCGCGTCACGGGCGTGGAGGTCTCGACCGAGTTCGGCACGGGCGTGGTGAAGGCGACGTGCGTGATCGACGGCACGGGCTCCTCGGACATCGCAGCCGCCGCAGGCGCCGAAACGGAGCTTGTCGGCGCGCGCGAGTTCGGGCTGCAGAGCGCGGGGCAGTCGCCGCAGCGTCTGGGCTACGGCGGCATCAATTCGGACTTCGGCTTCCTCAACGACGCCGATGCGCGCGATCTATGGCTCTTCGGCCTGCGTGCACGCGCCGGCGCGCCCAACGCGTGGGACATCGCCAAGCTGCCCAATTCGCGCGAACGCCGCCGCATTGTGCCGGATCTGCACTACAGCGGCGAGGATCTGGTGGGGCGGCGCACGTTCCCCGACGTGATCTGCCAGGCGTTGAGCCGCCAGGATCCGCACGGCTATCTCACGGACGAGTTCACCTATCTGGCCGAGCGGTCAACCATCAGCGTGCCCAGCCGTCTGGAGGCGCGTGAGATGTTCAACGTCAACATTCCGCTGCGCGCCACCTTGCCGAAGGGCGTCGTGGGCGTGGCGGTGGTGGGCCTGAGCGCCGGCATCGAGCGCGACGTGCTGTCCATCTCCCGCATGCAGGGCGACCTCATGAACATGGGCTATGGCGTGGGCACGGCGGCGGCGTTGGCCGTGAAGAAGGGGGGCGACTTCCGGGCCATCGACTGGGCCGAGCTGCGGACGAATCTGGTGGCGAAAGGCGTGCTGCGCGACGAGACGTTGAACTGGCGGCAGGACGAAGACGTCACCTCGGATGCCCTCATCGCCTCGGCCGTGAAGACACTGCCGGACGGCTATCGCGGCGGGCACGTCATCTACCGTCCGGAGAACCGGGATCGGGCGCGGCCGCTCCTGCGCACGGCGTTCGGTCAGGCGACAGACGAAAAGGCCCGCCAGGTCTATGCGATGGCGTTGGGCCTGCTGGGCGACGGAACCGGCGCGGATGTGCTGGCCGACTTGGTCTGCGGGCGGCGAGCCTTCGTGGATCCGCGTGCGGGACACAGGGGTCTGCACTACGGCAAGGGCGCCGTGACGAGCAATGGCGAGGACTCGGCGCGTCCGGGCGCACTGCTGGCGCTGGGCCGCACACGTACGCCACAGGCGCGCGAGGTGCTGATGGCGGAATTGGCCAAACTGCCGCCCAATGCGGAATTCTCCACGGTGCGCCAACTGGCGCTGGGCCTGGAGGGGCTGGCCGATCCGAAGGCGGCGGCGGCGATTGCCGCGTATCTGCAGAGCCCGGGCATCGCCGGCTACGCGGTGTCCGGCATCGACAGGCTCTCGCCCCTGGGCGGCTATGGCGTGGGACCTGAGATGGATCTTTGCCTGCGCGAAATCGCCCTGGCGCGCGCGCTGATCGCCTGCGGCGACCACGAGGGGCTCGCGCGGCGCACGTTTGACGCCTACGCCCGCGATCCGCGCGGCATTCTGGCGGCACACGCGAAGGCGATCCTCGCCGCCTATTCGGGCGTGAGGGCATGCACGAAGGGCCGAAAGTGAAAGGACGGCACGAAATGGCCATGAAAATCGACAAGTTGTTGCTGACGTATGCGGCGGCGTTTATGCTGTTTGTCGTGGCGTCTGCCGCGCATGCGGCGACGATTGACTCCTACTGGACGGGCGCGGGCGGCGACAATCTGTGGGGCAATGCCGAGAACTGGCGGCCGAAGACGGTTCCGGACGGCGCCGACAAGAACGACTATCGCGTGCATGTCGGCATGACGTGCGAGATCGAGATCGACGCCGGCAAGAGCTTCAAGACGTACTGGTTCAAGCCGGAGAGCGGGGCGCAGGTGACCTTGAAGGGGTCCGGTACGCTTGACAACTCCAACTGGACGTTTGTCGACGAAGGAACGTCGATGATCGTGGACGGGCCAACTGTCACGATCAACAACACGGTCAACAACGGCGACAACACGGTAAAGGGCGAGATTCACGTCAAGTCGGGCTACCTCAGGGTCATCAAGAGCGTCTTCACGCTTGCCGGCAATGCCCGCGTCTTTGTGGAAGGGGGCGAATTCGGGGTCAGGAGCGAGCAGAATGGTTTGGTCCTCACCAATAATGCCGAATTGGTGATCTCCGGCGGCAAGGCGGCTTTCTACAGATACACGGTCGAGGCGCCGCATGCGGAGGGCGAAAAGGGCGGTCTCATCCGTTTGACGGGCGGCTCGCTGCAGAACACGTATGGCAACTACTGCTATACGAGCCAGGTTCGCCCCGGCGCGCGGTTTGAGAATCTGGGCGGCACGATTCTGTGGGGGACGACTTCCGAACAGCTGTATTCGCGGTTGTCGTCCGCCGCCACAGGCAGTCAGGGTCAAGGCGAGACGTTCCCGGTTTTCCTGCCGCGTGTCGGAACGGTTCTGGACATCCCCACGAAGAGCTCGACCAATGGCGGCGCGATTTATTTTGCCGTGAACGGCGATTATGACGGCGTGGGCGGCACGATCTATGCGACCAACGCGACGGAAGAGGCGATGGGCAACATCTGTTTCAATGCTGCCAGCATCGCCTTGCGCGGCGGCGCGACGATTTTCGCCAATGCGCTCAACATCGCGAACAGCACGGCTTCGACCTACGACCTCGACCTGACGCGGCTCAATCTCGGCACGGGCGGCATTCGGCCGACCGCGAACCACAAGTCCCAGACGATGAATTTCCTGGACGGCATCGTCTTCGGCGCCTGGGCCGATTATGCGACGACTGAGTCGTCCAACGCCACATTGGTGCCGAACGGCCCCGTCACCTATGACACGCTCGACTGCTTCGACCAGACGACGCCCCACACGATCACGATGTCGCGCATCAGGCTGGATGCGGTGACTGACCTGACGGCGACGGGCGGCGGATCGGTCACGCTGGCGCCCATTTCGGTCAGGGACGCGTTCCGCACGCTCGAGGTGGCCGCGGGAACGACGCTGGGCGTGACGAACAAGGCCGCGCTGAAGACGATGAACCTGAAGCTCGGTGCGCACGCGACGTTGAAGGTCGATCTCGCTAATGGCGGCTATGTGGACGCCGCGGCGGTTGCCGAATTCGGGGACGGGGCGAAGATCGTCGTGACGGCGTTGCCGGCCCTTGAGGAAGGGAAGCTCTATCCGGTCTATTTGGCGCCGGCGGGGACGACGCCAGACCTGGCGGCGATCGACTTCGCCGAAGGGGTGCTGCCTGATGGGTGGATGCTGGCGAAGACGGCCAACAGCGTGTATCTGACGGATGGTAAGACCGCGCCGTACGCGGCGACAGATGTGAGATACTGGACGGGAGCCGGTGGGGACAATCTCTATTTCACGGCGGAAAACTGGCAGAATGGCAGCATTCCGGGGAATGGCGGTTTTGCCATGTGCTATGGCGTCTACAACACGGAGATCAATGTCGACAGGGCGCTGCCGATTCGCGAGTTCTGCGTGGGGCCTGATGGTGGCCCGTTTGTCTTCAGCGGTTCGACGATCACATTCCAGTACCCGAGTGATTCGGCCACGGTGAACAACAATTACGCCAATGTCCGCAATGACGGGAAGTTTCCGGTTGTTGTGGCCAACAGCATCGAAACGGCCAATATGTTCCGCTTTTTCGCGAGAGACGAGGGCTCGGTCGCTATGATCGGCGGTTCGGAGGAAACGCATCCGCTGGAGTTCGGCGGCGATGTGCGTCTCGCGGGAGATTGGACGGTCCAATGGCTGCGGGCACGGAACCGGAATTACACGGGAGGGATGGCGGGGGCTACTGTGACTGCGATTCGGCCGGCGCATCTCACGGTGATGCCGGGTGCGAATCTGACGGTGATGGAACAGGATACCGATGTCAACTCCGAGTATCCGGGCACGCTTGCCATTGCCAAAGGCGCCACGGTCACAATCGACGGCACTCAGCTGCTCTTTTCCTCCAACAGCACGCATTACGTGGATGGTACGTTCACGGTGAACTGTCCGCTCATCGCTTCGGCGCGGCAGACGTTCCGTGGCGACGGCACGGTGAAGCTCCTGGGCGGCGTGCCGGCGAGTGAGACGGGGTGCGTCCGCGTGGAAGGGGAGCTGACGCTCGTCCCCTCGAATTGGGTGAACGGCGTGACGTTGTCCGTGAAGGACAATGTAACGATCGCGCCGGAGGATGACTGGATGTTTGGCGAGGCGGCGACGCTCGACCTCGAGGATCATTCCGTCCTGACGCTCGCAACAGGTGGCCATAAGGTGACATTCGGCGCGCCGATCGTGTCGGGCGGCACTCTGGCGGTTTCGGGCGCGGGCAAGCTTGAAATCGCGGCGGCGGGCATACGAATCGGCAGGGTGACGTGCGCGAATGGCGCGAAAATCACGGTTATGGACGAGTTGGCCGCTGCGCGGAGCTTCACTGACGTTTTGGCGGTGCGCAAGCCAGACGCGTCGCTCGTCTTCGGCGATAACCTGGAGGTCCAGGTCCGTTACGATCCGACGACGGACGAGACGATCTATTCCGTACGGCAGAAGATAGGCACCCTGGTGATCTTCCGCTGACGGCGGGCGCACCATCCTACTTCCCGATCACGGTGGTGACAGGCACGACCTGTTTGATGGCATTGGTGGGGGCATTGGTGTCGCCGCCGTAGTTCTCCGCGAGTTGCGAGGAGTGGGATATCCAGGCGATGGCGGGAATGCCGCAGGCGATGATTTCGGTGGTCTGGCCGCGTGGCTGTGTGGCCATCGACGTGCAGCCTGTGGCCGTCACGACAGTCGCGCCCGTAAGCGCCCCGGCAAGGACGGGCCAAATGGCCTTGAGGATCTGAATCCCAAGTTCTTTCCAGTTGATGTTGAGCTTCATGATGGTTGTTTCCTTTTGTGGTTGTTGTGTGGTGCGTTGAGTGGTGTGCGGTGTGTGGTGTGTGCTTTCCGAGTCGCGCCGGATTCTGGGGCAACCGTCCGTTCTTCCG
>JAKSOW010000170.1 GCA_024405395.1 Kiritimatiellia bacterium
ACCAGATACGACGTGCGAATGGCCTCGTGCACATAGCGCTTGGCGCCGGCGACAGCCGTCGCGACGTCATGCCCCAAGGCGAATTCCGCCGCCAGCGCCGCGGCCAGCGAACAGCCGGTGCCGTGCGTGGACACGGGGTTTGCCACCCACGGCAGCGGGAAGGTCTGAACCGACGTGCCGTCGAAGAGCACATCAACGGCCTCGGATTCGGTTCCATGGCCCCCCTTCACCAGTACAGCGCATCCATAGCGGTCCTGCAGCGCACGCGCCAGCTCTTCGGCGTGGGCGACACCAGCCCCCCGTGCCGACGCATTCAATTTGCCGCCCACCAGCACCTCGGCTTCGGGCAGATTGGGCGTCAGCAACGTGGCCTGGGGCAGCAGCAGCTTCTCCAAGGCGGCGATTGCATCGTCGGAAATGAGCTTCGCGCCACTGGTGGAAACCATCACCGGATCGATCACCTTCTTGATCTCGGGATGCGCCGCCAGCCGCGCCGCCACCACCTCGATGACTGCCGTCGAGGACAACATGCCCGTCTTGAGCGCCTGGATGCCATACACGCCGAGCACGGCGTCAAGCTGCGCCCCGACAAAGTCCGGCGGCACTTCGTGGATCGCCGACACCGCGAAGGGATTCTGGGCCGTCAGGGCGGCAAAGACGGTGCAACCGTGCAGACCATAGCAATGAAAGGCCCGCAGATCCGCCTGCACGCCGGCATTGCCGCCGGAGTCGGAGCCGGCAATCGTCAGCACACAGGGTTGAATCGTCGGCGTAGTCATGTCACCATCTCCTCAAGTCGTGAAGATCACGGCGGCATTCGAACCGCCAAAGGCAAAGGAATTGCTCAACGCAGCCCCCTTCAGCTCGCCCGCCGCCAATTTCAGCCAGCAGATCGCCGCCTCCACGGCGCCGGCGGCCCCCAGGCAATGCCCCGTGAGATTCTTGGTGGACTCATAGACGGGAGCCGCCGCCTGGTCCGCCAAGTCAAAGACGCGCGACAGCGCCTTCATCTCCATGGCGTCGTTGGCCGGCGTGCCCGTGCCGTGCATATTGACGTAGGCGACATCCACAGGCTGCAGGCCGGCATCACGCAAGGCCGCACGCATGGCGGCTTCGGCACCGTTGCCTTCCGGATCAGGCGCCGTGGCATGATAGGCGTCGCTGGTCTCGCCGGCTCCGGCAAAGCATACTGCGCCCGAACCGTCGCGTTCAAAGGAGAACAGCGCCGCCCCCTCACCCAGATTGATCCCGTCCCGATCCTCGGCCAGTGGACGGCACAGTCCCTGCGACAACGCCCCCAAGGCATGGAAGCCATTCAATGCGAATCGGCAGCGGCCGTCCGCACCGCCCACGATCGCCGCGTCAACGACGCCCGCTTCGATGAGCCGCCGTGCGGCAGGGAACACCTTGGCCGACGAACTGCAGGCCGTTGAAATCGCGTAGGCGGGCCCCGTCACCCCCAGCTCGCGCGCCAGGAATTCCGCCGGCGTGCCCAACTCGATCTGCGAGAACTGCATTGCCTCGGGCTTTGCGCCCGTTGCGATCCACGTGTCAACGTGCCGCTGGGCTTCGTCTATACCGGTATTGGAGGTACCCAGAACGATGGCCACACGGTCGGCTCCATATTTCGCCACCAGCGCCTCAAATGAAGCACGCTCAGCATTGAGCACCTGCAAAAGCAGGCGATTGGTGCGCGAATCGTAGACCGGATCGGCGATTGCGGGCAGTTCGCCCGGCACCTCGCCGAACAGAACCGTGCGATTGGGAATGTCCGTGGCGTAGGGCTTCAGTCCGGCAGACGTACGCGCCTGCAGACCCTGCCGCACCTGTTCGCGCGTTGCGCCCAGCGCACAGGCGCACGACATCGTCCGCAATGCATACCGCTCCGCCACACCCATCTCGCTTACCACGTCTTGCGCACAGGCACATTGGCCGCAGCCAGATGCTCCTTGATCTGCGCGATCGTCCAGTCGCCCGTGTGGATCATGCCGGCCACAATCGCCGCGTCGGCATGGGCGATGGTGAAGGCGTCGGCGATGTGCTGGGCATTGCCCGCGCCGCCGGAAGCCACCACCGGCACGCCCACCGCATCAGCGATGAGCTGCGTGAGCTTCAGTTCAAAACCCTGGCGCGTGCCGTCGGCATCAACCGAGTTGACCACGATTTCGCCGGCGCCCAGTTCCACCGCGCGCTTGGCCCATTCCACGGCGTCCATGCCCGTGCGCTCGCGGAAACCGCGCGTCGTGATCTCGTAGCCGCTGGGGCACCGCGGATCGTCGGCCTTCACGGGGTCCATGCCCAGGACAATGCACTGCGCGCCAAAGGCCTTGGCGCCTTCGCGGATGACCTCCGGACGCCGCACGGCCAGCGAATTGACGCTCACCTTCTCGGCGCCGGCCAGCAGCACGCGCGACATGTCCTCCACGCAGGAGACGCCGCCGCCCACCGCGAGCGGGACGCGCATGGCCTTGGCGCCCGCCGCCACCATCCCGATGTCGATCGGGCGGCGCTCGGCCGAGGCCGTGATGTCATACACCACCAATTCGTCGGCGCCGCCGTCGGAATACCGCAACGCCATCTCGACAGGGTCGCCGAGGTCGATGTTGTTCTGGAACTTGACGCCTTTGGTGACGCGCCCCTTGATGACGTCCAGACAGGGAATGATTCGTTTGGTCAGCATAGTTCAGCTCACATAGCAGGTTGGATCTTCACCCCAGATGTCGCCCGTGACGGCCTCGCCGCGGGCCCGGAAATTGCCGCCGCAGATGTCCAGCCAGCGGCAGGTGCGGCAGCGCCCCTTCACGTGCTCCTTCTTGTGCCGCATCAGGTCGAGGAGCGACCCAGCCGGCGGATTGCCCCAGATCTCGGAGAACGGCTTCTCCAGCACGTTGCCGACCGGATGATTGCGCCAGAACTGGTCGGGATAGACCGTGCCGTCCCACGAAATGCAGCCGATGCCCTCGCCCGACGAATTGCCGCCGTTGAGCTTCAGCAGCTCCAGCACCTTCTCGGCGGAGGGATGGCCTTCGGCCACCATCTTCTGGTAGAGCGCCACGCCGTCGCAGTGGTTGTCGACCGTCAGCACCTCCACGGGGAAGCCCATGTCGAAACACTTGCGCGACTCGGCGATGATGGTCTCCAGCGCCGCACGCTCCTCGGCGTGGTCCAGATCGGTCGCCGCGATCTCCTTGCCGCGACCGGTGTACACGAGGTGGTAAAGGCAGATGCGCGGCACCTTCTCCGTGCGCATCAGTTCGAAGATGGCGGGGATGGCGGCCACGTTGGCGCGCGTCATCGTCACGCGCAGGCCCACCTTCACGCCGCGATCGCGCAGACGCCGGATCGCCGCCAACGATTTCTGGTAGGCGCCCGGATGACGGCGAAACGCATCGTGGATCTCTTCGGTTCCGTCAATGGAGATGCCCACATAGGAGACCCCCAAATCGCGGATCCAGTCCGCCCAATCGTCGTCGATGAGCGTGCCATTGGTGGAGAACGTCACGCGCAGCCCCTTGGCCTTGGCCTGTGTGGCCAGGGTGCGGATGTCGGGCCGAGCAAAGGGCTCGCCGCCCGAGAAGAGCACCACCGGCACGCCGAAGGCGGCCAGGTCGTCGATCACGCCCAGGGCCTGCTCCGTCGTCAGCACCTTCTGCTGCCCGGCCGTGGCGGCATAGCAATGCGTGCACGCCAGGTTGCAGGCCGGCGTCACGTTCCACACGACCACCGGCCGCCGATGCGCGCCCTTCTGGTAGCGCAGACGGTCCGAGGCCTCGACATTGCCGAAATAAAGCTTGGAGATCCCTATCACGGAAGGTACCTCAGGGATTCCAGGCCAGGAAGTCGGAAAGGAACTTAAGGCCCACGCGGCCCGACTTCTCGGGGTGGAACTGGGCGGCCAGGATGTTGTCCTTGCGGACGCAGGAGGCAAACTTGACGCCGGCGTACTCCGTGACGCCCTCCGCAAACGGATTCATCTCCACATAGTAGCTGTGGACGAAATAGTATTCCTCGCGGTCATTGACCTGATTCCAGCCGATCTGCGGGATCTTGCAGCCGGGCACATCCGGGAAACGCCGCACCTGCCCTGGCAGAATGCCCAGCGTGTCCGTGCCGCCATCCTCCTCGCTGTGGTCGAAGAGGATCTGCATGCCCAGGCAAATGCCCAGAAACGGCCGCCCGGCCGCCGTGACTTCCTTGAGGACGCAGTCCAATCCCGCTTCCCGCAGATTGGCCATCGCGCTCGCGGCGGCACCCACGCCCGGAAAGATGATGCGGTCCGCCGCACGAATGACGGCCGGATCGGCCGTGACCTGCGTCTCCACGCCCAACGCGGCGAAGGCGAGTTTCACGCTGGTGAGGTTGCCGGCCTTATAGTCGATGATAGTAACCATGGTATTTTCCGTAGACCGAAAATTATACCATATCCCGTAAGGTTTTGTGGTAAAATATTCGCCATGTCAGCCCCCTTCCAGTTTCCCCGGGTGATCGCCTGGGAAGTGACGCGCCAATGTCCGCTCAAATGCCGCCATTGCCGTGCCGCCGCCGCCAACGTGCCGTATTCCCGCGAGCTGTCCACCGCCGAATGCCGCAAGGTCATCGACTCCCTGGTCCCCGCCGTCGCACAGCCGAACGCCCGTCCGCCGATGATCATCTGGACGGGTGGCGAGCCCATGCTGCGCACGGACATTCTGGACCTGGTCCGCTACGCCACCCAGCACGGCATCCGCAGCGTAATGGCCCCGTGCGGGATGCTCGTCACGGAGGAACGCCTGCGTGAACTGAAGGACGCCGGCGTGATGGCCTGTTCCTTCTCGCTGGATGGCCCCGATGCCGCCGCCCATGACGCCTTCCGGGGCGTTCCCGGCGCCTATGAGAACGTCACCCGCGCCATGTCGATCGCCCACGCGATTGGCATGCCCTTCCAGGTGAACACCACCGTCTCCACCCTCAACGTGGACAAGCTCGACGCGATCTACGACAAGGCCGTGTCGCTGGGCGCCGCCAAACTCGACCTGTTCTTCCTCGTTCCGGTGGGGCGCGGCAAGGGCATTGCCGACTATGCGCTCTCGGACGAACAGACGAAGACGGTTCTGGATTGGTGCTTTCGGAAGGCCGTGGAGGGTCCGCTTGCGATCAAGGAGACGTGCTGTCCGTCCGCCCCCGGCCATTGGGCACGGCAGGGTCAGCCCGGTCCGCGTCCGACGGGCTGCCTCGGCGGCCGCGGCTTCGCCTTCCTTTCCCATGTGGGCGATCTGCAGACCTGCGGCTTCATCGACGTGCCCTGCGGCAACATCCGCGACTACAATTGCGACTTCCGCGCCCTTGCCGCCGCCGCCGCCAATCCGCTTGGCGAAACCGGCACCTGCCGCCACCGCGACTGAACGATCAGATTGCCGCACACCCAAAAGAGAAACGCCGCCGCGGAGATTCCGCAGCGGCGTTTTCGCGTCAGCAATCAGGCTGCGCCTCAGAACGCCACGCCCGGCACCGAGAAGCGGTTGCACTTGCTGTCGTGGAAGTTGGCGAACTCGGAGACGATCGCACCTTCCGTACCGCCCATCATGAAATGCCACGTGCCGGCCTTCGGCAACTTGTGCGCGACACCATCGGCCTCCCACTTCTCAACGTGGAGGGACTTCAGGTTCGTGGGCTTGTTGGCCTTGTGGTCGAAGAGCAACGCGGAGAGGTGGGCCTTCGCCTCAGGGAACTGGTCGAGGTTGGGCTCGCCCACTTCGCTGAAGGAGTACACCCAGCCGTGACGCACCAGCCAGCTCTCCATCTTCGGCGGCAGGTTCTTCTCGGCAAACTTCTCACCCGTCCAGCGGTCGGTGGCGATGCCCGGGTCGATCTTCTGCGCCACGTGGCTGTGCTCGGGGATGGACTGCAGCGGCAGCAGATAGATGTCGTGGCCGAAGTACTCTTCCTTGACCTCGTCCACCCAGATCACGCCGCCCATGCCGTACTTCGCGAAATCGCCCAGGCCGAAGTCGATGCCCCAGAAGCCGAGGTACTGCGAACCGTCGCTGTGCTTGGTCTTCACGAGCTGATCGTTCTTGAGGGCCGGATAGACCGGGTAGCCAAACTTCGCCATCAGATCATAGTAGGCCTGGTTCGCCTTGGCCGCATCGAACTTGCCGCCCTTGTTGATGCCATTGGCGTCAAACGTACCGCCAACGTAGAAATCCTTGTTGTCCACCACTTTCGCGCATCCTTTCTTGCAGCACGACTTCTGCGTCGCGCAATCTTTCTTGCAGCAGCACGACTTCTGCGTCGCGCAGCCGGTAACCATGACAGAAGCGACAACCGCGCCCGCGACCGCCGCCAAAATCGTATTGTTCATTTCCCAGTTTCCTTTCGTGTTGTTAAAAAATCACCAACGGAGATTATACCCCATCGCTTCGTTTATTGCAATCGCCAACATGCCCTGAGCCGCATTTAGCCCATTCTGCGGCATGTCACTTCTCACGCGCCCCCACAAACGGACGCACACGCAGTACGGCCCCGACGGAAGCCGCAATCTGACGGCATCTTTCCTGATTCGCCAGGCTGGTCACCGGCTCATCGACCACCGTCATCACGACCTTGGGCACCACGTCCACGCATTCCCGGGCGAATTTCAGCATCGCCGCGTAGCTGTCGGGGCCGAACTTAGGATGGCAAACCCGGAAATACTCATCAGGATCGGGCGTATTCAGGCTAATGGACACAACATCGACGAGTCCCTTCAGCTCACCCGCCGTACTGCGGCCGTGAATGAGATCCGCCAGGCCATTGGTGTTGATGCGGATCGGCATGTTCGGCATCTTCTGCCGCAGATGCCGAGCCACCGCCAGGAGATCCTCCAGGCGTTCGGTAGGCTCGCCGTAACCGCAGAAGACGATCTCCGAATAGGAAGAAAGGTCGCGTGCGCCAAAATCCGCAATCACTTCCTCGACGGTCGGCTCGCGCGTAAGCCACAGGGAGTCTTCGCCATTGACGCCAGGCCCGCTCTTGCGCAGACAGAACTCACATGCGCAGGGGCAACGGTTCGTGAGATTGACGTAGAGTCCGCCACCAACTGGATAGGTTATGACCATAGTTCGGAAAGCACCTCCTCAAACGGCAGCCCGTCCGTCGTCGGGATGCCCATGTTTTCAGCCTGTGCGACGGAGTGCGCAACAAAAGAGACGGCTCGGCCCACTGCGTTTTCAAGGGAATCGCCATTCACCAATGCGCCCAGCACCACCGCCATGAAGACGTCGCCCGTGCCGCTCCGGTCTGGGCCGATCTTCCCCACGGAGACCTCTACGCCCTCGCCATCACGAGTATAGACGTAATTGATAAGCGCGTCCTGATGCGGGATGCCGCTGATGACGACGCCGCGCGCATGGGGCTCGCACAAGACGGCCGCGATCTCGCGCAAGACGTCCGGCGTTGGACGATCACAATAGGGGCGATTCGCCAGAATGCAGGCTTCCGTCAAGTTGGGCGTGAGGTAATCTGCGACCGTCAGCAGCGAACGCAGCCCCTCGGCCACTTCCATCTTGAAACTCGGATAGAGCTTGCCGTAGTCCCCCATCACGGGATCGACCATGACAACCGTCTCCGGCGCGCGAAACACCTCAACAAAACGGCGCACAAAGTCGATCTGGCGCACAGAGGCCAGATAGCCCGAGGCAATGGCCGAAAAGGAAAGCCCCGTTGCCTTCCAGTCATCGATGTAGGCGTCCAGGCGATCCGACATATCGACATACGAGAAGTGGCTGAACCCCGTATGATTCGTGAAGATGGCGGTGGGGACGGGACAACACTGGACGCGCATGGCAGACAGAATAGGCACCGCAGCCCCGAGCGAACAACGCCCGAAACTCGAATAGTCGTTGATTACCGCGGCCTTCTTCTGCCGATTGTGATCCATGGCGACTATTATAGCACTTTCCGCGGTGACATTCAATGCCTGCGCCCACCATGGGCCAGACG
>JAKSOW010000171.1 GCA_024405395.1 Kiritimatiellia bacterium
CCTTGTATTCGAGCGTGCCTTCGCCAATGCCGGAGATGCCTTCGTCGGTAAATACTCGCACGAACACCCAGTTCGTGCGGAAACAGTCGATGACGTATGTCTTGATCGCGGTGATTTTCATAAGGTTATTCCACCACACGATTGCGGTTGAAGGTAAAGAAGAAGCAGAACGCCATGAGCACGGCCGCAACGGCATACGCCCCCGCCATCAGCATGAAGCCATACTCGAAGCCGCGTATACCGTATTTCTCGGACAAGGCACCCATCACGACACCCGAAAGCCCGCCAAAGAAGAAGGCGAGCATATTGAGCAGCCCGACTGCCGTGGACCGATACTGGGGCGGCACGACGTCGAAAAGCGAGGCATGCGTGTTGACCTCAAAGAACCCACGGAACACACCATAGCACGCCGCCGCCAGCAGCAGGGTCGTGAAGGTCGGCGACAGCCCGATCCAGACGAGCATCGGCGCGCCGGCAAGAAGCGCCAGCACCTGAAACCCCAGTCGGAAGCGCGGCAGGCGTTTGACCAGCGCGTCGGTGATCAACCCGCCCGCCAGAATGGCGCCAAAAGCAAAAAGATGGTGCCAGAGCATCACATCGCGCCCGGCCACGCCAACATCGACCGCGAATTTCTGGGCGGCGAATTTCGGCGCCCAGAAGAGATAGGCGTTGTTCACGAAGACAATCGCGACAAACCCCGACGTCGCACAGAGCGCCGAGGGGTTGCAGAAGTAGGCCCGGATGGATTCGCCGATTGTGGGACGGCCTTCGGACGGGCGGACAGACGAGGCGACGCGTGCATCAGGCTTTCCGTCCTGCAGCAGCCAGATGAAGGCGAGGCCCAACAGAAGCCCGGCGGCACCAAAGGCAATGAAGACATTGCGCCAGCTGCCGAGAAAGCCCAACGCCCAGGCGACCAGCAGCCCCGAAACCATCAGTCCGACGTAAAGCGCCGCCTGATGGATGGAGAGCGCAACCGAGCGCGATTCCTTGTGATGGACGGCTATGAGCGCGTAGGCGCTGGGCGCATAGAAGCTCTCCCCCACGCCCGTGGCGATTGAACGGAAGAACAAGGCGCCCAGGAAACCGCCGATGAAGCCCATGCAGACGGTCATCAGCGACCAGGCGATGAGCGAAAGCGTGATGATCCACTTGCGCGAACAGCGGTCGCCTACGACGCCGGCGACCGTCGTCATCAACGCCAGCGTCCAGCTGAGCGTCGTGTTGATCCACCCGATCTGGATGTCCGTCAGATGCAGTTCGTCCTGAATCGGTATCGTCAGCAGCCCGAACAGCGCCCGGTCCGCCTGGTGGAAGAAGAAGGCGCCGCTCAGGAGCGCAATCAGAACCCATTTATAGCCGCTTTTCATCCAGACGCCTCAGAAGTCGACATCCGCCGGCATGTGCTGACAGCTGCATCCGGCGTCGCACGTCACGACCTCTCCAGCCATGTTTCCGCTCATATCGCTGGCGAGAAAGGCCACCACGTTGGCAATATCCATGCCGGATGCCTCGCGTCCAAGCGGACAATTGGCCCGACGGCGGGCGGCGATCTTCGGGTCGAGGACGTCCCACCGTTCGGTATTGATGTAGCCGGGCGCGCAGGCGTTGATGTGAATGCCGAGAGGCGAAAGGTCAAGCGCAAGCGCACGGACCATTGCGTTGATCGCCCCCTTCGACGCGCAATAGGC
This sequence comes from Kiritimatiellia bacterium, assembly GCA_024405395.1. GTDB lineage: Bacteria > Verrucomicrobiota > Kiritimatiellia > RFP12 > UBA1067 > RGIG6720. Next base: position 1,692 of record JAKSOW010000171.1, read on the forward strand.
CGTCCGCCCGCGGATGGCGCGCTGGGCCGTATTCGAGGACAGGAAGACGACGGTGCCGCGGTAGGGCTGCCCCACGGCATAGGGCTTCTTCATGAAGAACCGATTGGCGGCGGCCTGGGTTACCTGAAAGCCACCGCGCACATTCGTGCCCATGACCTTGAGGATGGCGTCAGGATCCATCTCCAGCGGGCCGCCGAGGCCAATGCCCTGGTCGGCGGCATTGTTGATGAGGATGTCGAGCGTGCCGGCCGTCCGTTCGACAAGATCCATGAGCGCGGCAACCTGCGCCTTGTCGCCGATGTCGCACGCCTGCGCCACAACGCCCTCCACGCCCATCGCCTCCAGCGCCGCAACGCCCTTGGCCGTCGAGGCCTCGGACGAACCGCACATGAAGACCTTGGCGCCCTCATCCACGAATTTCTTGACGAGCCATAGCCCCGTGTTGCGGTTGCCGCCCGTGACCAGCACGACCTTGTTCTCGAACATTTTCATTGGCATAACTCCCTGCAGAGCGGACATTATACCACATTACGGCCGAGATGTGGAATCTGGAGTACTTTTGGAAAGAGCCTCGTCAAGCAACTTCAGATATTCGGATCGCGGAATCTCCTTGGCCCCGAAGCGGGCGAGATGGTCAGTGTGGACCTGACAGTCAATCCAGGGCACGCCGTCCGCAAACATGCGTTGGGCGAAAGTTGCGAAAGCACATTTGCTCGCGTCGGGCACGTGGGCGAACATGGACTCCCCGAAGAAACAATCGCCAATGGCGACACCATAGAATCCACCTGCGAGTTCCCCGTCCTTCCAGGCCTCGAAGGAATGGGCGAAACCGCGACGTTGAAGTTCGCAATACCCCTTCTCGAGGTCTTCAGTGATCCAGGTGCCGTCTTGCCCTGGACGAGGAGAGGATGCACACGCATGGATCACCTCGGGAAACGCCTCATCGACCGTGTAGGTGAAGAGCCGCTTCTTGAGGGTCTTGGCAAGCGATTTCGGGATATGCAGGTCTTCTGCCTTCAGGACAAACCGCGGATCAGGCGAAAACCAGGTGATCGGCTGGCCTTCAGCTACAGGCCAGGGGAAGATGCCGCTCGTATAGGCCGCAAAAAGCCGCTCCGGCGAATAGTCGCCTCCCACCGCCACAAGCCCTTCATACTCCGCGACAGCCTCTTCAGCCGGCGGAAACCAAAAGGGATCTGAATCAAGACGATATACGGACATGGCCATGCGGACGGTATCGCGTGCCGCCATCAGAGCACACGAAGCACCTCGTTCACGTTTTTGCGCGGGTTCTTGAAATACGGCTGATCGGACTTGCCGACGGCGATGACGGCGGTCAAGATCTCATCGTCGGGCACGCCAAGGATCCTGCGAATGGCCGCGGCATCGCGGATGCCCATGATAAGCGTGTCCCAACCATGGTCCTTCGCGGCCAGAACAAAATACGAACTCGCGAGCCCCGCATCGTAGGCGCCCCACATGTCGCCCAGCTCATTCACGGGCTCGCCGCCGCCGAAACCACTGAGGCCCTTCTTGAACGTCACCGCGACAAGGGCTGCGGCATTTGCGGAACTCGCCGCGTTGAAGGACGGCAGAGCCTCCTTCCAAAGCGCCGCCTTTGCCGCCGCGCTGGTGGCTACATGGTAGCGCGTCTCCTCATTGTTTTTCCAGCTCGGCGCATTGAGTGCCTCTTCGACAATTGCCGAAAGCTCCTCCCGGGTGATTTCGCTCGGCTTATAACGCCGCACGCTCCGCCGCGCCTCGATCAGCTCTTTGAATGTCATCCCCGCCATGCGACCTTCTTTCTTTTGGTTTTCGGCGTCCTGACCGCCACAACCGGGAAAGACCGTCACGGCCGTAGCCGCCAACGCGGTTCCCCCTTTGAGAAAATCTCTTCTGCCTGTCATGACACCTCCTTTATCCGCCCAATTTCTTGACACGTCGCCGTATATTATAAAACAAACAGGCTGGGAATTTCCTCCATAATCATACTTTTTTCAAAATCTTTGCAGGCACCCCACCGACCACTGTGCGCGGCGGCACATCCTTCGCGACAACAGCCCCCGCACCGACGATCGCACCTTCGCCGATCGTCACGCCCGGGAGAATCGTCGCATGCGCCCCGATCCAGACCTTGTCGCCAATCCTGACAGGCTTTGCCCACATCGAAGCACGATCGTCGGGCTCCTGCTCATGGTTCAGGGTCGCGATGACAACCTGTGGGCCGATGAGCACATCATCCCCGATCCAGATCCCGCCCTGATCCTGAAACTGGCAGCCCGAGTTGACGAAGACGCGCCTGCCGACATGCGTATTTTTCCCGCAGTCCGTGTAGAACGGCGGCCACACGACAACCGACTCGTCGAGATCACACTCCCAAAGCCGTTCTAGGACCGCGCGAACCTCCTCCGCCGAATGATATCCACAGTTGATCGCCGCGAGTGTCTGCTGCGCCTCCGTTGAGAAGCGACAAAACGCCTCATGAAGAGATGACCCGCCGACAATCTTCTCGCCCGAAGCGAGTGTCGCACGAAATGTCCCCACATCCATTTGACTATTTCCGTGTTGCAGCGGCATAGTCACTATCCGAAACGGCTTCGAGCCACGTGTTTTTGTTGGTTTTCGGATTCGTCTCAATCGCCAGATGCGAAAACCAGCTATCTGGCGCAGCACCATGCCAGTGTTCGACATTCGCGGGAATCTCGACAACCTTTCCGGGCTCGATCTTCACAGCCGCTTCGCCGCGTGCCTGATAGTAACCTACCCCCCCGACGCCAATCAGCATCTGTCCGCCTGTGTGCTTATGCCAGTTGTTGCGGCAACCGGGTTCAAAGGTGACGTTCCAGACGGGAACGCCTAACTCTTCCTCACGTGCCGTCAGGCACTTGAGCCAGCTCCGACCCGAGAAGAACTTTGCGTACGGATTCAGTTTACCGAGTTCAAATGGCGAGACCGTCGTCTCGTTCCGAACAAGCGCGAGAATCTCCTTAATCTCCACGTCACTCACGCCATTCCGCTTCGCAATGCCGATATGGGCGTCGAGCTGCGGCTTAACGTTCCCAATGGCCGCCAGCATGGCAACCGTCGCCATCTCACGTTCACGCCAACTGAGGATGCCGCGTCCGAAGATATCTCCGAAAAGATGCGCCTTGAGATAGTCGTCGATGGCTGGAACGAAGTCAAAAAGTGCACCCTGCACAGGACCGCCACAGAGCTCAGTCTGAACCTTGGTTCCGCGCACAAGCGAATTGGAATCAGGACGCGAGGGATTCACACCCGCCGTCCTATCTGACGTGACTTTCATCAGCACACCCAGTGCGTTAAGCGCCCGCGGAAAACCACAATAGGCATAGGCCTGTGTACCTATTTCCTTGAGTTCCTGAACCGACCAACCCGCTGCAAGTGCCTGTCCATAAGCCATCTCAAGTGCTGGCAGATCACCACGCGCCGTCTCCCCCGCAACGCGCACAAGCGCGCTGTCCTTATTCGTCATGGCCATAAGAGCCCCTCCCAATATGATCCCTGTTACAGAAACGATGAATTTAACATTCATGGCAAGTCTATTTTTCATTGGCTGACTTCCTGAAGACGAGATTCCTGAGCTCTGGCACAAGTGGCTCATGATCCAGTAGCGCGAGTTCCTTGACCATGTGAAGCGTACCGGACTTGTACTTCTTGAAATGCGCCGACTCGATATGAGCCTTGTAGGCCTTTTCATCGGCATAGATCTCAATGATCCTGAATCGATTCGGATTCTTCTTGTCCCGCATCGGGAAGATGCTGACGACGCCAGGCTCGTTGGTCACGGAAACCGACGCCACCTCTGCGGCATACGGCAGATAGCTCTCCGCATATTGCGGATGCACTTCTACTTCTGAGATGCGAAATATCATAGCCAGAAAAAGCCCCATCATGGCAGTTGCCGCTCCGTCCTGTCTAATCTAAGATTCCTAAACGCGACCGCAGCCGCCGCGGCGACAAACTTGCGATTCATGTTCAGACCTCGAAACCGCAATCCTTTAGCCACCCCATATAGGCCGAGGGCAAGACCGAGGCGAAAGTGCCGTAGGCCGTCTTGCCGGGAATCGTCCGTGCGCCCTTGGAGCTTACCAGCTTCACCATGTCCTTTTCGCAGTTCTGCATGCCGCCGCCACCATGCGTGAAGAACGGAATGACGATCTTGCCGGTGAAGTCATGTTTGGCGATGAACGCGCGCACGGGCGGCGAGACCGTGCCCCACCAATCCGGCGAGCCCAGAAAGACGACGTCGTAGGCGGCAAGATCGACGTCGGACGCGAGCTCGGGCAGGAAGCCCGCCGCAAGTTCCCGCTTCGCCTGGTCACAGCACGCCTGATAGTTCTTCGTGTACGGCGTTTTGCAGCTCAGGTCAAAGCGCGTACCGCCAACCTTCTTCGCAATGCAATCCGCAATGGATTTGGTGTTGCCGCTCCACGAGTAGCAGGCAATCAAGACCTTCTTGTCCTTCATCGAAACACTCCCTTCTCTCTGTTTTGCCTCAGCCGAACATCCAAGTGCGGCAAACGCCGCCAACCCCAGACTAAACTTCCGTCGCGTCATTCGATCCTCCTTGAATTTCCACAGACGACTCCTTTTGTGCCGTCAACGATATTCTAGCACTTTCTCCCAGAGATAACCAATATCATTATTCTATCGCATCCATAATTGACGCTTATAGATGTATATGATAGACTGTGGCGCATGGAACTTCGCATCCTTCGATATTTTCTGGCGGTCGCCGAGGAAGGAAATTTCTCTCGGGCGGCGGAGCGTCTGCATGTTTCCCAGCCCGCGCTTTCGCAACAGCTCGCGGCTTTTGAGAACGAGATCGGCGCGCGGCTCTTCGAGCGCACGTCACGACACCTGACACTCACGGATAAGGGACGCCTTCTGCTCTGTCGTGCACGCGACCTCGTGGAACTGGCGAGGCGCACGGAGGAAAGCCTGAAGACAAATGACGCTGACGAACTTTCGGGAACGCTCGTCATCGGTGCTGGCGAAGTGACAGCCTTCGGGCATCTTGCTGAAGCCCTGACAACTCTTCGTCGCCAGCATCCACGACTCGATTTCCGCATCATCTCCGGAAATGGCGAAGACCTGGCCGGAGGACTTTCAGACGGCACAATCGACATTGCACTCTTCGTTGGTCCGGGACGCTATGAGGACTACGACTACATCGAACTGCCGGACACGCACCGCTGGGGTCTCCTTCTGCGTGCCGACGATCCACTCGCGCGCAAGAAAAACATCCCGCCCAAGGATCTCGCAAGTCTGCCCCTCATCACCTCACGTCAGCGCCACGTCAGGAATTTCATCACCGGCTGGCTTGGCAAACCCTTCTCCCAGCTCAACGTTGTCGCCACCTACAATCTCCTCTACAACGCGGCGCATCTCGTGAATGCAGGACTCGGTTCGGCAATCTGCATTGACGGACTCATTCCAGCCGCCTTCTCGAAGGCTCTCGCATTTCGTCCTTTCCAGCCACAACTGACCTCAGACGCCTATCTCGCCTGGAAACGCGGCACGAAGCCCTCACCCGCCGCCCAGGCTCTCCTCGCGCTCATCTAAGATATGGCCGAGGTGCCTGAAAGGGTTAAGGCAACTTCAAACGGCATAGGCGGCAAGCGCACGATGGAAAATCTTGTCGGCGTAGGGATCTTCTGGGGCGGCAAGTTCTTCCGGATTGTAGCCACTGCGCAATTCGGTGAGCGCCACCGTACGCGTGGGTTCGTCGATCGTGAAGTCAAGGCGGAACATGCGCAGGCTAAGCGTGCCCTTCTTCAGCCCCGCCCCTCGCCGTGTGACACGCTTGCGCGAGGCGTCAAAGGGATCATGCCCGAGCTGAAGTTGGGCTTCGCGCAGCAGATCAGGCGCGCCAGCCGCACGCACCACGGCCAGAGACGCCAGGAATGCAGGCGAAGGCACTACCTGCCAGGCATCATGGATCTGTGCATCCACCCATCCCGCCTGCACCTCGGGGAATGCATCGGCCGCGGGCACGTAGGGCTTGATGTCCAGAATCGGCGTACCATCCAGCAAATCGGCCTCGTCCACTTCCAGCACACGCCCCTTGACGGAAATGAGCCGCACGCAGCTGAGCCCAATGGGATTGGGGCGATAAGGTGCACGCGAGGCGAAGACCCCCACCCGATCATGTACGGCGGCGGCCACCGGCGGACGCGTGGTGGGCCGCCATTCGCCGCCATTGCGATC
>JAKSOW010000172.1 GCA_024405395.1 Kiritimatiellia bacterium
ACCGTGTAGGCGCCGCGGAGGGCGAAGGGCACCATGATGCGGTGCTCAAAGATGCCTTCCGGCACCCATCCGAGGAATTCGCCGGCAGTGACGCGGTCGCCAACCTTGGCCGTCGGCGTCCAGGTCCACTTCTTGTCGCGGGGCAAACCGCTCAGATACATGCCGCGCTGCAGGAAGAAGCCCGCCTCGGTGGAGATCTCATTGGCTTTTGCGGCCAATTCCGGCAACGGGTTCTGGAGACCGTCATACACCTGGGTGAGAATGCCGGGGCCGAGTTCGGCGGCGAGCAGCTCGCCCGTGAACTCGACGGTGTCGTCCACGCCAAGGCCCGAAGTGGCGTCGAACACCTGCATGTCGCAGCGCGTGCCGCGCACGCGGACGATCTCCGCCATCAGGCGCTTGTCGCCCAGCACGGCATAGCCGACTTCGTTTTGGGCGACGGCGTCGTTGAAGGCCACCGTGATCATGTTGCCGTTGACGGCGACGATTTTGCCTGTTGTAGTCATTGCTGATTCTTCTCGGTGTCGGTTAGATGATCCAAAATGGTGTTGCCGCCGTCTTTGGAGATGGCGGCGCGCTTGAGGGCGATTTTGAGACGAATGGCGTACGTCTGCAGGGCGCCCAGGGAAAGGGGGCTGGCCACGGGCGTAAGCTCGCCGGCGGCATCCCAGAACACGCGGTCGATTGCGGCGTCACGCTTGAGTGGATCCTTCTCCGCCAAGGCCGCGCGCGCGCGGTTCTGCCAATAGAGTGCACAGCCGCAGGAGGGTCGTTTCCAGGCAGCGGCGTCCGTGCCGCCCATGCCGCGGGCCGCGTTGAGACGGGCACGTTCTTCGGCGATCGCGTTGCGGATCTGCGCGTCGAGATCCGTCCAGGCGGCCGGCATCGCCACATCACCCGCCAAGGCGGCAAACTGCTCCGCCGTGTAGGGTGGCGGCGCGTCAAACGCCAGGGGCTGCAGCGAAGAGACTAGGTAGTCGGTAGACATGGAAGCCTACTTGAGCAGTTTCGCGAGATCGGGGCGCAGACGGGAGGCGAGCGCATCCGTCACCACGGCGCCGGTGAAGTCGTGCTCCACGCGGCCGCCGTCAAGCTTGACGGTGAAGCCGGCCTGAGTCGCTTCGTCGAGAACGACTTTGATGTTGGCCTGGGCGGCGAGCTGCGCCCGCAGCGCCTCGACGAGCTTGCCGTTGGCGGCGACCTCGGCGGCGGCGTCCCCCTTGACCAGCGCCTTCACGGCTTCGGCGGCCAGAGGGGCTGCTACGGCGGGATCGGCAAGTGCGGCGTCGACGCTCTTCGCCAGCAGGGCGGAAAGGAGCGAGGTGACGGCGGATTCGACCTTCAGCACGGTGTCGCGCGCGGCCTGGCGGATCGTCTCCGCGGCACGCTCGGCATCCTGCTCGGCCTGCGTCTTCGCGGCGGCCTTGGCGGCTTCAGCCTGCGTTTCCGCGTCCTTCACGATCGTTGCGGCCTCGGCTTTCGCCTTGTTCACGATAGCCGCGGCTTCGGCATTGGCCTTGTCAACACCGTCGCGTTTGATTTTCTCCAAGAGATTCTGCAGTTCTTCGGCCATGGTTCCTCCAAAAAATATGGGTCTTATTATACCTTATGAGAGCTTTTAGGTCAAATGTTTTTACGCCTGCGGCAGGACCCGTTCTTGACTTGTTCACACTGATACTGTAGAATACGCGACCAATTTTGGAGGATGACAGATGAGCAACATTAGACGGTTCCTATTTAGTGCGTTGGCCTGTGTCGCAGGTCTCGGCGCGGCTTCGCCTCAGCCGGAGATATCCTGGTCGATCATGCACCCCACGGCCATTGACGTGGACTATATGCGGCGTGTCGTCGAGAAAGCGCGTGAATATGGCGGCGTGGATTCCTTTGAGGTGTGCGGCGACTGCCACGGCGGCGCCAGCGGAATCAACGGACTTTCGCTCCTGGAGCGCTATCCCCATGCCCACGCCCATGTGGACGCCGCGGCCGTCGAGAAGAACCGCCGCGAGATGAACGCCATCTGCGATCTGGCCCATGCGGCCGGCAAACCGCTCTACTACTGGCATCGCGAGATCTACATCCCGAAGGGGCTGATGGAGGATATCCCGGCGCTTATGGATTCGGACGGCGAATTCGACTTGCTGGGCGAAGCCTACCGTGATTGGCTGAGGTACAAGTTAGATGAGACTTTCCGCCATTGCCCGGGCCTTGACGGCATCGTGCTGACGCTCACGGAGGCCGACTTCTCCGTGATCCACAACTCGAATCCCAAACGCTATCCGCCCCAGAAGGTGGTAGAGTCTCTGGTGGACCTTTTCGCGGCCGAACACGAGAAGCGCGGGAAACGCTTCATTCTGCGTTCGTTTGGTTCGAATTCGCAGGATTATCGCGACATCATCGGCGGCGCCGTCGCGGCCGCCCGTCGGCATGGCTTTGAGATCGAAACCAAGGTGACCGAAGCCGATTTCGTGCCCTGGCTGCCGAAGAACCCGTTCCTCAAGAAGAATCCGCCGCTTACCCTGGGCGCGGAGTGCGATGCGCTGGGCGAATACCTGAGTGCGGGCTATCTGCCGGCGGCACAGGTGGCGCGCATCCGCGAGTATGTGGCCTCCGCGCGTGAAGAGGATGTCGACCGCTACACGATCCGCATCGACCGCGTGGGCAACTGCATCTTCGACACGGCCCACGAGATCAACCTCTACGCCTATATGCGCTTCATCGCCGATCCGGCAGCAACGGTCGATGACGTGGTGCAGGAATATGCCGCCAAGCACTTTGGTTCTGCCGCCGCCGAAATGGCGCCCGTCATCAAGGGCGAGCTGGAGATGATCCGCAACATACATTATGTGGCCTCGAATCTCGTGTTCCATTCCTTCCCCCTCAAGCCAGACTTCAAGACCGTCAAAGCCGGCGGCATCTTCTCGCTCTACCGCGAGAACAGTTCGCTGGAGGCAGCCAAGGACATCTGGAGCATCCTCAGTTGGATGAACACACCTTCACACGCGCAGATTCTGGCGGAGAAGGAGAAGGGGTTGGCGCTGGCTGAAGCGGGGCTCGCCAAGATCGAGTCGCTCAAGGATCGTATGCCGCCCGCGGAATACAGGCTGCAGCATCGTGCCTTCGCCAACGCGGTGAAGGCGGCAACGGCGCTGCAGGCCTATACGGCGTGTTGCGTGGCCTATTTCGAGGATATGGCGGCGCGGTGCGATCAGCCTACGCGGCTGGCGGCGGCCAGCGCGGCAGCTGTGAAGACAATCGAATCGCTGATGGACAATCCGCAGGCGCAGTTCATCAGTCGCGGCCATTTCACGGTGGTGGGCGAAAACCTCGACCTGGTGTACATGGCGGGGCTCAAGTTCTACTCGACCGAACTGCTGCGCGAATATGCGCTGGAGAGGGCGATGCGCGCCAAGCTGGAGTCGCGCGCAGACGTAGTCGACTTTGTCGTTCCCGGCGGCATCTACGACGATAACCGCACCATCCGCACGATGCACGGCGCCTACTCCCAGACGAAGGCCGACCGCGTGGTGCGCTATGCGGGAAATCCCGTTTTCCCCAATGGCACAATCTCCGTCAAATTCGCCGATGTTCCGGGTGCCAAGATTGAAGTGGCGCTGGATCCTGATGGGGCCCAGGACTACACGCTGAAGGAGTCCGTTGTTCAGGGCAAGCGCATGGTCACGATCGGCAAGAAGGGCGCGGACTATCCCGGAATCCTTTCAATTGCGCTGGTGCGTCCCGTCGTGGCGGCAAAACCCGAGAAATGGCTGTTTGCGATGAACACCTTCGCCCGGGAAGAAGAGGTGGGGTATGTCTCGAACCTTGTGACACGCGCCAAGGCGGTGGGGATGAACGGCCTTTGCCTGTTGAGCGGAGAAGGGTATACGGGCTGGATTTCGCAGGACAAGGTTGACCGCGATCTCCCCACGCGCGCGTGGGCGTCCAATCATTGCGGCATCGAAAGCTGGGATCTCTGGAATGACGCGCGCAAGGCCAATTTCAATGCCGTGAAGCGCTATTGTGACCAGATTGGCTTTGATCTGATCCCGCTTGTGTGGAGCGTGGGCTACTTCTCCATGCGCTATGAGGATCCGTCGCTGGTGGCGGTGGTTCCGGTCAAAGATGTCGACTGCACGGCTGAAGCCGGACGCGTCGTCTGTGGCGGGCGCGTGCTCGACGTGAAGGTGAAGGCGCCTGGAGCCGAGTATGCGGATGGTGTCTGGACCTTTGACATCAAGAAGATGCATGCCGCCACAAAGACGGGCATGGCGCGTGGCGAAATGACGATTGCGGCTCGTCCCTATCGGCGTTATCGCATCAGCCTCAAGTTCAAGACCGAGAATTTCGGACCCGTCAACGAAGAGCCGCGTTGGCCCAGCATCGCCTTTGGCGTCAACGACGGCGTGTGCGCGGGTGGCTCCGCGCGGATGCGTCCGCAGCCCAACATGGACTGGAAGGAAATGACCAGCGAGATCAATTCGCTGTATCATGAGCGTCTGGGCGTCTATTTCGGCGTGTGGGGTGAGAACGCCTACGGCAAGCTTTTCATCAAGGACCTTGTGCTCGAGGAGTGCGGCATAGATGCGCCTGTGCGGCGGGAGGGCACGTCGTTTGTCGTGCGGAATGCCGAAGACGGACGCATCTACGAAGAGGGAAAGGATTACGCGCCGGTTCCGACCATTGGCGCCCTCTGCTGGGCGGCGCGAGGGGAGCCCCTTGCCATCGCCTTGCCCGAAGGCAGCGCCATTCGTCCTGGCACCAAGCTGAAGGTTTCGGCCTACGAGCCTTGGCGGGTACGCGCACGGCAATTTTCGGCGTGTCCCTCCACGCAGGCGATGCAGAGGTTCCTCCGGAAGTCGGCGCGCAATGTGCAAGCGGCGACCGGCACCGACAAGTGGTTTCTCTCCATGGACGAGATTCGCTGCGAATGTCAGTGCGAACTGTGCCAGGCGCGCCATACGGATATGGCGCACAAGGTCGGCGCGTTCATACACGATGAGGTGCGGGCCATTCGCGAGGTGTGCCCGCAGGCAGCGATCTACATTTGGCCGGACATGCTCAACCCGTTTAACAACCCGAAAATGAAGCACTATTACAATTGTGTAACGGGCTTCAACGGCATCTGGGATCTCATTCCCGGATCGGATCAGCTGCGGATGGCCTATTGGGGCGGCAAGCCGAAGCCTGCCGAGATCGAATTCTTCGCGCGACGCGGGTATCGCGGGCTTGCCTGCGGCTACTACGACTACGATCCCCAGCTGGAGGATCCGCCCAAGTGGCTAGGCGAGATGAAAGCGCACCCCGGTGCGTTTGATGGGTGGATGTACACCAGCTGGGAATGGAAGTACGACCAGATCGAGGACTACGCGCGCATCCTCAATGCGTGGTAAGCGCGCGCATGCCCCTCACGACACCACGCCGGAGAGCACAAGCACCAGGTTCGTCAGATTGAACAGCAGATGCGCGGTCATGGGCGCCAAGATGGACTTGGTACGCCAATACAGCCAGGCGAAGGCCACGCCCAGATACCAGAGCGGCACCAGGGTGGCGGCGTTGACGTGAATGAGGGCAAAGACAAATCCCGAGATCGCCATCGCCAGAAAAACCGGCATTGCTTTCGTTAGTCCGCGGAAAAGCACACCACGAAAGAGCGCTTCCTCCAGGAGAGGCGCCTCAATCACGGCGATGAAGATGAGCACGAGCCGAACCGAGAGCGGGTAGGTCTCGGGCTTCAGCCATTCGATGAGGTCCTGCCCGTGCACCGGCAGATTGAAGACCTTGTCCATCAGCGTTGTGCTGATCCATTCAAGTCCAAAGGCCATCAGGCAAATGGGCGCAAAAGCTACGACGCCGAACTCGATCGCCTTCAGTGGGGGCGTGCGCGGGTTTTCGGCGGATACTTCGTCCCTGGTGCGGAAAAGTGTCGAGGCCCAAAGAAAGAGCAGCAACAGCAGTGTTAGTCCGACTTGGCAGCCAAGCGCAAAAAGCAGCACGGGAACCTGCGGCGGCTGGGTGAAGCCGCCGTGGATGAAGTTGTGCCAGAAGTTCTTCGAAACCGCTGCGCACATGACAATCGTCAGCGCCAGCGCATGGATGATGTTGTAGCGGGATGGCATGGAAAATCAAGTGCCCCAAGGAGTCCAATTGATGAAGATCGGCATGGACGCCTTGGGGCCAGTGGTGAGACGGAAGGGGAGACCAGACGCCAAGCGCCTGGTCCAGGCCCTCAGTGTTCGCCGTCGGCCGCGGCGGCCTGGGCGTCGGTCAGCTCGGCCTCGCCGGCCTTGACCTTGAAGTCATAGAAGCGGCAACGGCCTTCGCATCCGCAGATGCCGGCGTAGAAGGTCTCCGGCAGCAGATCGTCGGCATAGCCGAACGTGCGGCCATTGCACGAGACGGTGAGCTCCTTTGTGCCCTTGCGCTTCTCGAGCGTGACTTTGACCGTGTAGGGCGTCTTGGGCTCGAACGGCATGCGCAGAAACGCGACCTTGCGCCAGGTGGTCTTGCCGTCCTTCCACTGATAGCGCCACACGTTGAAGCCTTCGTTGAAGATCACCACCTCGAAGTGGTCGTGGTAGACGCTGCGGCCCTTTTCGTCCGTGAAAAGGTCGTTGGCGATCACGATCTCCGGGGCCATCAGGTGGTCGAAGCTCATCGTGCAGGTGATTTCGGCCTTGGTCTTCAGCTTCTTGGCGTAGACCATGCTCGAATACACCGAGCTCACGTGCTTCTTGTAGACTTCCTCGTCCGAGACGCCCTCGGGACAGCGGTTCATGATGTGGTCGTCGAACTGCTGGAAGGGGTTCTTGTAGTCCCAGCGGACGCTGCAGACCTCACGCCAGTCGGCGGGGTTCCACTTGCCCTTGGAGAAGTCGCAGGTGAAGTCGGCCGCGCCCGCGACAAGTGTCGCGAGCGTGGCGGCGGCGGCAAAGCCGGAGGTGAGAAGATTGGATTCGGCCATGGCTTTCCTCACTTGACGGGCTTGACGTCACCTTCGTTGGTGCCGCGGATCTTGATGTGGAGCTCGCGCAGCTGCTGCTCGGTGACGTAGTTCGGCGCGTTCATCATGAGGTCTTGCGCCTTCTGGTTCATCGGGAAGGCGATCACTTCGCGGATGTTCGCGGTGTCGGCGAGGAGCATCACCATGCGATCCACGCCGGGGGCGATGCCGCCGTGCGGCGGCGCGCCGTACTGGAACGCGTTGTGGAGCGCGCCGAATTTCTGCTCGACGGTCTCCTTGGAGTAGCCGGCGATCTCGAAGGCCTTGTACATCACCTCGGGCAGGTGGTTACGGATGGCGCCGGAGGAGAGCTCAATGCCGTTGCAGACGACGTCGTACTGGTAGGCGACGATGTCAAGCGGCTGCATCTCGTTGAGTGCCTTCAGGCCGCCCTGGGGCATCGAGAAGGGGTTGTGCGAGAAGATGATCTTGCCCGTCTCGGGATCCTTCTCGAAGAACGGGAAGTCCACGATCCAGCAGAACTTGTAGCAGTTCGTCTCGGAGATCTTGTTCGTGAGGTTCTCGGCGATGTTCGTGCGCACGAGGCCGGAGAGGCGGTGGCACTCGTCGACGGGAGCCGCCATGAAGAACAGGCAATCGCCCGGCTCCATCTTGGCGAGCGACTTCATCTCCTCGAGCTGCTCGGGCGAGAGGAACTTCGCGATCGGGCCCTTGAGCTCGCCTTCTTTCGTCCAGGAGATGTAGCCCAGGCCCTTGCCGCCGTTCTCCTTGACGAACGCCT
>JAKSOW010000173.1 GCA_024405395.1 Kiritimatiellia bacterium
GCCTGGGCCGCCGTACCTACGAGGCCTACGCCAAGGACCCGCGTGGCGTCCTGGCTGCACACGCCAAGGCCATTCTGGCGAAGTATCCGGGCTCGTGATTTGTGGCTTGCGTGCGAAGGGCGTATGGCTGGCTTCAGGTTTCTTCTTCTGATCTTGGCGCTGATGCCACACGTGCGCGCGTGGGCTGAGGGCCAGCTGACGCTTGTGAATGTGGGTCGCGGCGTGGACTTCGGCGCCTACTCGCTGAAGGCGAATGATTTCCGCTATGCGCCTGGCACGACCCATGACGACTTGGATACGCTGCGGCTTTGCGAATCCATCGACAATTCAAGGCTGATCGTATTCGGCCTGGGCAAGGAGAAGGTCTTTGCGGAAACCAGCGCCTTCGTCTTCGGCACGCCTGCCGTGGTGCGGTCGCTGGACGCCTTCTTCGCGCGCGGCGGGCTGCTGTATTTCGAGCCCTCTTCCTGGAGCGTCTACAATTCCTGGTCGAAGAAGGCGCGGGACTTCTTCGCGGCGCGTGGCGTACCCGTCCCCGATGGCGCCAACTACAAGGACGTCGATTCCGCAAAGCCGGAACGAACCACAACCGGTACCGCGACTGCGGATGCCTGGGGACGGCTTTTCGCGCAGCCGCGCACGCCGGAGCCTTTGCACGCCATCCGCCATTTCGCGGGAAAGGTCGCCGACGCCTATGTGCCCTGTGTGGTGGATGCCGCAGGGCGAAAGCTGCTCATGGGGCATGCCCTTGGTGCGGGACGCATTGTGTTCTCGCTGGTCTTCTCGGTACATCGGTCGGCCACGAGTGCGTTCTGGGACAATGTCGTGGAGGCTCAATACGGCCAGGCGGCGGTCCAAAAGCAGGCCAGTCGCACACGTTATCTGGAGACGGCTCGGCAGATGGGGCGCATGGGGTTGCACATCCGCGAGATCCCGTTGGGCACGCCTTGCTTTACCGACATGCCACCTCCTGTTGGTGGTGAAGAGCTTGCGCACATTGATCTGCTGCTGGCGCGGGGCGATCGTGAGCTGGCCGAGATCGTCTTCTTCAACTGCACTGAGGAGAACTATCTCTTCCGTCTGGAGGGAGACCGCCAGAACCCCGTGCACACGGCCTTCCGGTTCCTTGACGTGAAGCCGCGCCGCACCGAGTTCGGACGTGTACAGAACGAGATCGTGACGCCGCCGGACGCTTCGGGCACGATTTGCGTGCCGTCGGGCGAGACGAAGGCGCTCCTGTTGGCGGCCGAGGCGCGCGATTTGGCGCCGGGGCGGCACACCTGGGGCTTTACGCTTGTGCCCGTCAATTTCGAGGCACCGCCGCGCACGATCACGGTGACGGCGGAGGTTCTGGACCTGGAGATGACGGGTGACTGGCCGGCGATCTATCTCTTTGGTCCCTATGAGATGTCGTGGTCGCTGGGCCAGGTGGCGGCCTATCAGGACTTTCTGGCGGACGCGTATCACGTCAACTACATCTCGACGGCGGGAGACATCTGGAAAAAGGTGATCGTCAAAGATGCCGCCGGGCACCTGACGCTCTCCGCGCGGGACGAGGACTATCTGCTGGACGAGGCGCGGCTGCAGCGGCTGGGCCGTCGGTGGATCTATGGCTACGGGCTTATGGCCGCCGTGGAGGCTCGGTTTCGTGCTTTGGGCGAGACCATGGACTGGCAGGATGCGGACAAGGTGGCCCTCGTCGACCGCGCTTTGGCGCGTCGTGCGGCTGTGCTGCGCGCCAGGGGCATTGACTTCTCCCAGGCCTACGACCCGGTGCGGGATGAGCCGCATACGGGGGACATCGCCAACTTCATTCGCGCAGCCGAACTGGTGCGGCGGCACGGCATGAAGGTGGCCGTCGATATCGCCACCTGGTGCACGCTGGAGGACATCCGCCGCCTGGCGCCGCATGTGGACATGTGGGAACCATGGGAACACCGTCTCGTGCAGCGGGATACCGCGGCGGAAGAGCTTGCGATCTACCGGTCGACCGGGAAACCCATTCGTCCGTACCTCTGTTCGATGAGCGGCAACACCGATCCGTATCTCGACTATCACCGCTTCCGCGGCATCAAGGCCTTTCTGCTGGGCGGCGACGGTTTCTGCACGTGGGCGGCAAATTCGTGGCGCGGCAACGACTATCGTGCAAAGGACAATCAGCTGGCAGGGGTGAAAGGGCAGTTCCCCGGCGCGTTCTATGTGCACCATGGCGATGCGGGCCCTGTGGCGACGCTGCGCCTGGAGATGCTGCGTGAAGGCGTGGAGGATCTCTATTGGCTGCGTCGGGCGGTCCGCGAGGGCAAGGCCGCCGAACTGCGATCGACAGCGGCCCTCAAGGCGTTGGTGCAGGCCCAGGATCCTGCCCGGACAAAGGCGTGGCGTAACGCGCTGTTGCGCGCCCTGGCCACGGAGAAAGTACAATCTAAGCAAAGGAAGTGACGATGAGACGTGTTATACCTTCGTTGGCGTTTGCCTATGGTCTTATTGGTGGTGTGCAGGCCGGTGGGCTGAGCATTACGACGAATGATTGTGTTGCCACGGTCTACAATGACTCGGGCGTAATACAGACAGTGACGACGCCGTTCTTGGCGCCGGATGTGGCGTCCGTCATCTTTTTTGCGCAACCCCAGATCATGTATGCGCCCACGCAAGCCTCCACCTACACGGGCGGTACGGTGGTGCAGCGCGGGCAGGTATTCGTTGCGCAGGGCGATGTCTTCGGCAGCGGCTCCATCACCCTTGGCACGACTGAGGAGGCGGCGCTTTTGGCGCGCGATGTAGATGTTGCCGTACCCAATAAGGTGATCTTTGCCCGCAGTACGTCCTATGTGAACGGCTTTACGCAGAATGAGCCCGGGAAGGGTCGTCTGACCTTGACTTCGGTTGGTACGCCGGCTGATGCGACATCACATGCGATCCGGCTGGGGCGTTCCAATGGTAATCCTTCGCGCGTGACTTTGGCGCTGACGGATCCGGATTCGGAGGCGATTTCGCGCATCAATGTTCTTGGTGCTTTGGATTTGGTGCTTGCCGGCGGCACAATCAAGGCACGCGCTGATGCGGAGAGTCCCTTTCTGTTTAAGGCTGTCGCGGGTGATTCCGCTGTGAAGGTGTCCGCGAACGGCGTGAGTTTCGAGGCTGCGTCTGGCGCCAACGTATCCTTGGGGCATCCTCTTGTCTTTCAGGAAGAAGTGTGCACGAATGTGCTGGAGACGCTGATCCCGGAAAACAGCAGCTTCGAATCGGGTGCTGTCGCGCCGTGGCAGTTGACGCATGGCGTTACAAAGGACAGTGAAGTCAGAACGGCTCCGTGTCCCTTTGACGACAATGGTGCTTATCCGCCGTTGTCGGGGACGAAGTACCTCAAGTTGCGTACTGGGGCTTCGGCTTCGCTCACGCTGACGGTGCCCACCGAAGGCTTGTGGCGCGTGGTCTATGATCGCGGCGGTCGCAACACGCAATATTCCGCCGACATGATTACTACGGTTACGCTCAACGGGACGGTTGTGCAGGTGTTGCCCAAGAATACGGATGTGGCCTTTACCACCTACCGCAGCGCAGCGCTGCCGTTTGCGGCCGGTGAATCCTGTCAGGTGACGCTTGCGGCCGGCGGATCGTCGGATTCGCTTCACACGATTAATGTGGATAACATCTTCCTGGAACGCATCAGTACGGAAACGCGGCGTGGCACCTGGACGAAAACGGGTGCCGGCACACTTTGTGTGGCCAACCAGACTGTGACGCGCGGCCAGTTCGCGGTGACGGAAGGCACGTTGGCCTTCCAGGAAACGGAACTTGTGGAGACGCCTGTTACTGTGTCGGCTGAGGCGCGGGTCGAGTTGCGCGGTGCGACACTAGTGGACGAGAATGTACTGAATGTCGCGGCGAATGCCGTACTGGCCTTTTCGCCGTTTGCCGCGAATCAGTTGGCCAATCCCGGTTTTGAGGCGCAGCAGCAGTCATTTGGGCCCACCGTGCCAACGGGCTGGTCTTTCCAGCGTGGCGCGGATTTGCAGCAGAATCCGGATTGCGGTTTGATCAGGAAGGGCGATACGGTATTGGGCGGGCTTGTGCCGCCTGAAGGGAATGAAGCCATCTATCTGCGCGAGACGAGCCGCGTGTCGCAGCGGTTCGATGTGGCGGAGTCTGGCACCTATCGCATTTCCTTTGCGCAGGCCAATCGCCAGAAGTACTACAAGAGCCATACAATGCCCGTCATGGTTCTGATGGATGACGAGGTGGTGCTTACCGTGTCGGCGCATGGGGCGGACTACGACTTTGAGTACCAGTCGGTCGACGTTGCGCTCACAGGGGGCACATCACATGTGCTGCGCATAGCCTGCGGCACCACGGCCAGTCCGGTGCAGGGCGAGATGGTGTTCATCGACGATGTGCGCGTGTGTCGTGTTGTGCCGCAGCGGAATCTCGATCAGGGCGTGGTGGCCCTGCGTACGGGGTCCATCCTGCAGCTGGACAACGAGACACCGGTTGCGATCGCGAATGTGACGGTCGACGGCGTGAAGATCGCGCATGGTCACCGTGCCGCGCTGGTGCGCGCCGGCGTGGTCGTGCAGGGCGAGGGTGACGTCGTGGTGGGCACGCCGTACGGTACGACAATCCTTCTGCGATAAGACGGTGGAGATCTTGGGGGAGTGAAGACGATGAAAGACGATTTGTCCTGGGCTTTGCTGGTGCACTTCGGTACGCACATGTGGTATGACATGCCCTGGCCTGAGCGTGAACGCACGGGAACCTATGGCGGCATTCACGACCACCATTTCTTCGACTATGGCGTATGGTGCGACTGGACGAACGCGATGGTGAAGGGCGGCGTGAACACGATTGTGGTGGACGTGGGCGAAGGCGTCATCTACCCCAGCCATCCCGAACTCGCTGTCCGTGGTAGCTGGTGCGCCGATCGTCTGCACGAGGAGGTTGCGCGCCTGAAGAAGATGGGGCTGGAGGTGATCCCCAAGCTGAACTTCTCCACCACGCACGACGCGTGGCTGGGTGAATACGGCCACATGATCTCGACGCCGACCTACTATCAGGTGCGCGACGACGTCATCGGCGATGTGGTGTCGATCTTCGGAAAACCGCGTTGGTTCCATTTGGGCATGGATGAGGAGACGGCGTGGCACCAGCCGCCTGGCAAGCAGAACTACTGTTGCCTGCGTCAGGGGGAACTGTGGTGGCATGACCTCTTTCTGCTGCTCAGGCGCGTGGAGGCGCTGGGGGTGCGGCCCTGGGTGTGGTCGGACTACATCTGGCACCACAAGGACGAGTTCCTGGCGCGTATGCCGAAGACTACGCTGCAGTCCAACTGGTACTATGGGTCGGACAAGATCGACCCCGCCCTGCATACGCACGAAAACTCCAAGCTGTACACGGGGGCGTTCCAGTGGCTGGAGGATGCGGGATACGACCAGGTGCCGTGCGGTTCGACCTGGGAGAAGGCGGAGAATTTCCCCGCCATCGTCGAATGGGGCCGCACACACGTGCCGCGTGAACGGCTGAAGGGTTTTCTGCAGACGACCTGGCAACTCACGGTGCCGCAGCAGCGCGCTAACGTGCTCAAGGCAATCGACATCATCCGGCGTGCCCGCGAAGAGTTCAACCGCAGGGGGTGGCGGGCATGAACAGGGGTGCGACCGTGTGGGCCCTGCTGGCGATCAGTTTGGCGGCGGCGTCTGTTCTCGGTGCGGACGGCCTCTCCTTCAAAACGGGGCCGCAGGTGCATTATGCCGGCAATACGGCCATTGCCGTTGATGCGGCCGGCACGGGGTTCACCGTCACCTGCACACGCACGCAGAAGGTGTGTACGGCTTGGTGCATATCCAGTGTGCGACAGGCCATCCCGGCAACGGCGCACGCCTATGCGCTGACGTTTGATATCCGTGCCGACGTGGATTGGCGGCGACCGGAGTGTGCGGGGCGCTGGACGAACGAACTGCGGTTCCACGACGCCCAGGGCGAACTTTGCGCGACGCGACCTTTGGGACTGGAATTTCTCAAAGGGGACTTTGTGACGTTCCGCTTCTGCGGTTCCGTGCCGAAGGGGGCTGCTGCGCTGGAGCTGCATCTGGGCATTGATTCGCGGCCGCCTGTCCTTCCGGGTGAGTCCGTTGTGGTGCGCCAGGCGGCGTGTTCGTTTCTGGCCAAGGGTGAACAACTGCCGCCAGAGATCGTGACGGACCTGCATCCGCCTCTTGTGCGGAGCCTCTTCACCAGCCCGTCGATGGACACGAATCTGGTGGTGCGCTATGGCTTTGAGGACGCGAGTGCGATCGACTGGGGCTCCATCGCCGTGACGGATGCCGTCACGCGTGCGGCGATGCCGTTTGTGCGGGAAGGCGATACGATCGTGCTGCAGCCCGCCACGCCGTGGACGCGCGGGGTGCATCGGCTGTTCGTGTCGGTGCGGGACAGCTGCGGCAATGCCGCGCGGGCGCACAAGGCGTTCCTGATCGGCGAGACGCCCAAGGCACGGCGAGTGGCGTTACGGGATGACGGCATCGTGCTGCTGGAGGGGCGGCCGTTCTATCCGGTGGGCATCTACGGCATCAAGCCCCACGCCTTCAACGGCAACAGCTTGGACACGGCAATCAAGGACCTGTGTGCCGCGGGCCTCAACATGGGACATTCCTACCAGCATCGGTGGGAGGAGGAGTTCCTGACGGCGGCCGCCCGACACGGCATGAAGTTGTGGACGGACGGCAAGGGGGCGCTCTCGGGGGCGAAGGACGAATGGTTCCTGACGCGCGGACGGGCGGACCCGGCGACGATTGCCTGGTACATTGGCGATGATACGTCGATGTACATGACGCCCGGGGAGCTGCACGACCGCGACGAGGCCTGCCGCATGCTGGACGGTACACGGCTGACCTGCCATGCCGATGGCGTGGCCGCCACGCGTGTGCGTGACAACTTCCAGGACTACGTGAAGTTCGCTGATGCCTTCACGCCCGAGATCTATCCCATTGACGGCACCCGCGATGAAGCGTGTGTGGCGGAGGTCTGTCGGGACATGGCGCGTTGCCGTGCCGACATCGCGCGCTATGGCGAGCCGAACCATCCCTATGGCCTCTGGGCGATTCTGCAGTGCTTTGACGGCAAGAGCTGGCGGCGCTATCCTACGGCGGACGAAATGTACGCCATGAGCTTCGCCGCCGTGGTACATGGCGCGACGGGCATGACCTGGTTTCACTATGCGGGCGAGATAATACCGGACAAGACCCGCTACAGCGGCATGTTCCGCACGCCCGCCGACTGGACCTGCATGACGAACATCACGCATCGCGTGCAGGAGCTGGCGCCAATCCTGGTGACGCGTACGCCGTCCCAGCCCTGCGCGCCGAAGGTTCTTGCCGGGCCTGCGACAGATCCCCTCGGGCAGCCGTCGGTCACGATGTTGATGAAGCGCACGGCGGGAACCGTCTATGTCATAGCCGTGAATGCCGCGAAGGAACGCGTGCAGGCGGCACTGCAGGCGGGGCCGGAGGCCACACAAGGCGAAGTCCTGTGGGAAGGGCGCTCGGTCACTTGTTCGGACGGTGCCTTCGCGGATGACTTCGCCCCCTTTGCCGTTCACGTGTATCGTTTCCCCCTGGGTGTACACCCACCTTTTCCCGTGACACAGGAAAAGTGAAATGCTATAATTCTCAAACTTGATTTTATCAATCCAGTAATAAGG
>JAKSOW010000174.1 GCA_024405395.1 Kiritimatiellia bacterium
GCTCCCCAAGGTCTGCCTCTTTTCTTTGCTGACCCATTAGATATTACAACATCTGCAGTGTAAAATGTCGTCCATAGGGACGGCGTTTTTTGGTATAATAAAAAACTCTATGAAAAGCAGTAATTTTATTTTGGTCTCGCTGGTGGCGGGGCTGGTTGTTTCCGCCTATTCGGCGGCTCCGAAATATGTGTTCCTCTTCATCGGAGACGGTATGTCCACGCCGCAGCGCATGGTGGCGCAGGAGTTCGCCGAGGCGAGTGGACACGGCAAGCTGGCGATGAATCTGCTGCCCTATCAGAGCACTACGCGCACGCGGGCTGCGAATGCCATCATCACCGATTCCGCCGCCGCCGCCACGGCCATCGCCTGCGGCGAGAAGACGAACAACGGCATGCTGGGTGTGGCGCCGGACGCCACGCGTCTGGAATCGGTCGCCGAGGTGGCGCACAAGGCCGGTCGGCGTGTGGGCATCATGACCACCGTGACAATCGTGCATGCGACCCCTGCGGGGTTCTATGCCCACCGCACGTCGCGCGGGCGCTCCTATCAGATTGCGCTGGACCTCATCAACTCGGGGTTTGAGTTCTTCGCCGGCGGCGGTGTCTACAACAAGTTCGATGACCGTAAGGACAGCGAATACAAAGGCAATGTCTTCGAGCTGGCCGAGAAGGCGGGAATTCGTCTGGCGCGCGACAAGGCGACCTTTGAGGCCTTCACGAACCAGTCTGGTGCCCGCTATTGGGGCGTATTCGGCGACAATGGGCTGCCTTTCGCCATTGACGGCTATGGCGATGCGCCGTCGCTGGCCGACATGACGAAAAAGGCCATTGACGTGCTCGACAACGACAAGGGCTTCTTTATGATGTGCGAAGGCGGCAAGGTGGACTACGCGGGCCACGCCAATGACGCCGCCACGTCGCTGCGCGAGGTGTTGGCGATGGACGAAGCCGTCAAGGTGGCGGTGGCGTTTCAAGAGCGGCACCCCGCCGACACG
The DNA here is from genome assembly GCA_024405395.1 of Kiritimatiellia bacterium. Classification (GTDB taxonomy): domain Bacteria; phylum Verrucomicrobiota; class Kiritimatiellia; order RFP12; family UBA1067; genus RGIG6720. The sequence goes on from JAKSOW010000174.1 coordinate 995, forward strand.
CTGATCATCACGACGGGCGACCATGAGACGGGAGGCCTTTCCATGGGCTTCGCCGGCACGGGCGGCAAGTTCTATGTGGAGCTGCTGGCCCATCAGAAGGTTTCGGCCGAGGTGTTCAATCAGCGCATTCGCGTGCTGCTGAACGAGCGGCCTGATGTGTCCTTCGAAGAGGTGATGCCGATGGTCACGGCGGGCTTTGGCCTCATCTTCGAGAAGACGCCCGAGACGCTCAAGAACCCGTTGCGTCTGCATCAGCCCGAAATCGCCGATCTGCGGAACTGCTTCGAATCGGACCGTGCGGCGATCAAGGCCGGCAAGTCCGAGACCACGGCGCACGACGTGCGGCGCAAGTACCTTTTCGCCGCCGCGTGCAAGCGCATTCTTGCCGCGCATGCGGGCGTGGGCTGGAGCTCGGGGTCGCACACGGCCTTGCCCACGCTCACGACGGCCAAGGGACCTGGCGCGGAGAACTTCATCGGCATGCTTGAGAACTGTGACATTGCCCGCAAGCTGAAGGCGATGTACTAGGGCTAAAGGGTTTAAGGGGGCGGGGTGAAGAGAGATTGGGCGATATTTGCGGTGCTGGCGGCTGTGTGCGCGGCGCTGTGGTTTGCGCCGTCCCCGCGCCCATTGGCTGCAGATGTGGGTGACGTCGCACGGGCTGAGGTGGTTTCGGTTGATGATTCCGACCTTACGCACGTGGGACTGCTGGAGTATGGGTCCCAGCATCTCCAGGTGAAGGTGCTGTCGGGACCTGTTGCTGGACGCACCTTCGCCGCCAATAACGAGCTGCGTGCGCAGTTGGACTTGGACAAGAAATTCGTCCCCGGCGATGTGGCGCTTGTGTCGGTCTCGCCGGCGGCACGGCCAAATGACACGCTGGTCGCGCGTGACCATTGGCGTCTGGGCTGGATGGTGGTGCTCTTCGGCGGGTTCTGCTCCATGTTGGTGTTGTTTGGCGGATGGACGGGTGCCAAGGCGCTCTTCAGTTTCCTCTTCAGCTGCCTGGTGGTATGGAAGGGTGTTGTTCCGCTGGCACTCAATGGGTGGCCGGCCAGCTGGACGGCGTTTGGTGCGGTGTGTTTGCTCACGGCCGTCATCATGTTCCTGGTGGCCGGTGCGACCCGCAAGGGCCTGACGGCCTTCCTGGGCGCCACCCTGGGTGTCTTCGCCGGGTTGGCGACCGCCCATCTCTTTGCGTGGCTCATGCGCATCAACGGCGCGACGATGCCGTTTGTGCAGTCCTTGCTGTATTCGGGCTATGAGCGGCTGGACCTGGCCGACGTCTTCATCGGGGCGATGGTGTTGGCCTCGTCCGGCGCGGTGATGGACTTGGCTATGGACATAGCCGCCGGCATTGAGGAAGTGGTGCGCCACAATCCGCAGGTGCCGCCGCGGGAGCTGTTCCTGTCGGGGCTGCGCATCGGCCGCAGCGTGGTGGGCACGATGACGACCACACTGCTGTTGGCCTACTCGGGGGGCTACATCACGTTGCTGATGATGTTTGCCGCGCAGGGTACGCCCGTGGCCGTGTTCCTCAATTCGACGCTCGTCTCTGCTGAGGTGGTGAAGACGCTTGTGGGCAGCTTCGCGCTGGTCCTGGTGGCGCCTTTTACGGCGCTAGTTGGATCGCGGGTCTTGCAGGACGCAAAAAATATGGTATGATATAGCGAATTGGAAAGGACCATTCCCCATGAACCGAATTTTCCCTGCTTTTGCTGTGCTGGCCGCTGCGATCTTCGCCGGCTGCACGGGTGATGCCGTTGACGATGGCGCACGTGATCTCGAAAAGGGGCGCGCGGCTTTTGCGGCACGTGATCTCAAGGCGGCATCCGAGGCGTTTGCCGAATGTGCGCGGAAGAACGCCACCAACTTCGAGGCGCGCATCTCGCTGGCGCTGGCCTGCATTGAACTCGGCTCGCCGCGCCAGGCCGATCAGGCGGCCAAGGAGGCGGTGGCCATTGATCCCTCGTCCGCCGAAGGTCGGCTAGTTGAGGGTGAGGCAGCCTATCTGGTGAAGGACTATGCGCGTGCCAAGGCGGCCTTCAATGCGGTTGCTTCGGCACAGGATCTGCCGAATGCGCTGCGTTCGCAGGCGCTCGCGTCGCGGGCGGTCGTGGAGTTGGCGTCGGAAGGCGCGGACGTCGCGCGCCTCTCGCTTTTCCGCGCCATTCGGGTAGACTTCAAGAACGCTGCGGCCTGGTATCACCTAGGTGTGCTTTCGCGTGGCACGTTCCATTTCCCGGCGGCGGCGAAGGACCAGTTTGAAATGGCCTGCCGTCTGGATCCCAACTCGGCGCGTACGCGGGAGACGCTGCGCACCATCTTGCCGTCGGTTCGCGATGCTCTTGCGCACCTGGCGGCGGACAAGCCGGGCGCAGCCAAGCGTGACCCTGGGTTGGCGGCCAAGCTACTGGCGGAGGCGGCGACGCTGACCAAGAAAAACGACACGAAGGGTGCACTGGCAAAGTACGAAAGGGCGCATGAGGCCGATCCGCTTTCCTATGAGGCCGCCTGGAGCTGTGCGCAGGCTCTCGCCAAGAGCGAACCAGCCTGGAATTCTCCCAAGCCCGAGAAGGGAAAGCCCGTCGACAAGGCCAAGATCGCCGCTGCGCGGGCGAAGGCGGTGGCGGCCCATGTCGATCGCGTCCTGGCCACCTACCGTGCGGCGCTCGACGCCAAGCCGTCCAAACGCGATACCTGCATCACCGCCGCGCGCTATGCGCTCCAGAATCAACGTGCCAAGGCAGCATGCGATTTCCTTTCGCACGCTTTGGCCCATTTCTACGACTCCAAGCCGGTGTTGGATCTCTATGTCGAGGCGCTGGGCAAGTTGGGGACGGCTGAAGGCACGCGCAAGGCGCGCCTCTATCAGGCCTACCGCAAGGAGCTGTAGGATTAAAAGGTTGAAGAGTTAAAGGGTTGAAGGGTGTTTGGTGCGGTTGACTATGTGATTGCCGCTGTCGTGGGCGGGTGTGTGATCATCGGCCTTTTCAAGGGGCTTTCGGGGTGTCTTGGCACACTGGCGGGGGCTGTGGCTGCGGCTGTGGCGACGACGCTGGCCTTCGGTACGCTGTTCACGTTTGCGGGCACTTTCACCTTCTTGGCGGGGAATGGCTTTCAGCGTCCGGCGGCATTTGTGCTCAATTTCATCTTAGGGTTGATCGTGTTCGGGCTGACGCGGCGGTTTGTTGTCAAGTTCGTATCGTTCCTCGTGCCGCAACCGCTTAACGCCATCATCGGCGGCATTGGCGGACTGTGCCTGGGCCTGGCGCTCGTGGGTCTTTTGGCTGGTTCGGCCGTTCTGGAGGGCGTTAGGTTCGAAGACGGATTTGTTGCGGCGCATTCGCAGATCGTTCGCCTTGTCGCCACACAGCTGGATGCCCGCCTGGGAGGCGGCAATGAGCCGTGAAAGACCTTCCCGACGCAGAGCTCATGCGCCTGGCGGCAGGCGATAATGACCTGGCCTTTGCCGAACTGGTTCGCCGATATCAAGACGTTTTGTTGAACTTTTTTCTTCGGACTGCCGTTTCATATAGTGATGGGCAGGATCTCGCACAGAGAACTTTGCTCCGTTTGTGGCGTTATCGAAAAAAATACACCGCAAAGAGTGCGAAGTTTACGACTTTCTTGTTCATGATGGCGCGGCAGGTGTCAATTGACTTCTTCCGTGCCGAGACGCGTCGCCGTGAGCTTGAGGTGGATTTGGAGCAAGCGGCAGCGGCCGAACCGGTTGCCGTGCCGGAGAGGTGTGGGGCAGAAGCCGTGTCCGATGAGGTTCTAAATCGGGCTATGGGGCGTCTGACGCCGTCTTTGCGGGAAACGGTGGAACTGGTGGTCTTTCAGAACTTGCCGTATGCGGAGGCTGCGGAGGTGCTGGGGGTTCCATTGGGGACGGTGAAGTCGCGCTTGTTCAACGCGCTTCGGAAATTGAAGGATTATCTTGGACATGGACGCTGATCTTGAAGAAATGATGGCGAATGACGCGGAAATGCGTCGTTTCGTGGAGACTTTGCGCCGTGTGCCCTGTGCGCACGTCGTAAAGGGTTTTTCGGCTCGGGTGATGGCGGAAGTACAGGCGCAGCGTCGTCGGTCGGTGTTTTCCGTGTCCACGGCATTTGCCGCCGCCGCTTCGCTTGTGGCCCTGCTGGCGGTGGGGTCGATTTTCTTCCGCCCTGTGCCGCGTCAGTCCTATGCGGGCTGGGTGCAGATGCCGCGCACGGTGCGCCTGGCTCCCTATAACCCCGCCGACTGGTATGCGCCTTTGGCTTGTGAAGTGAGTACGGCGCGGTTGGATGACGAACCCCTTTGTACACGTGAGGCGCTGGCGTATCTGGCGCACTAAACAAGGAATCCCCATGAAAAGCACACGTCGCAGTTTCCTTCGCTCGGCTGCCGCGAGCACGTTCTTCATCCCCGCCGCCAAGCTCTATGGCCAGGACCTGAAAGGACCAGCCTCCAAGCAGCTGCGCTTTGCCGCGATTGGCGCAGGCGGCATGGGCCGCAACACGACGAAGGGTATCATCGCCGGCGGCGGCACGGTGGCGGCGCTGTGCGACACGGATCTGGACCGCCTGGCCGAAGAGGCGCGCAAGTATCCGGGCATCCCGTGCTTCTCGGACTTCCGCGAAATGCTGGAGAAGATGGGCGGCGACATTGACGCCGTGCACGTCTCCACGCCCGACCACATGCACGCCTATCCCGCGTTGTGGGCGATGAACATGGGCAAGCATGTCTATGTTCAGAAGCCGCTGGCGCATTCATTCGAAGAGTGCGAGATGCTGGCGGCTAAGGCCAAGGAGACTGGCCTTGTGTGCCAGATGGGCAATCAGGGCCATCCCGGCGTGCTGCGCTATAAGGCGCTGATGGACGAGCTGAACAATCCCTGGGGCGAAATCGAATCGATCGAGTCGTGGAGCGATCGCCCAGACTATGTTGGCGGTGACGGCAAGAAGCGCGCCATCTGGAAACAGGGCATGCGGGAATATGCGGCCGTGCAGCCCTATGCCCATGGCTATAACGACAAGGCCTGGGACATCTGGTGCGGGCCTTCCGCCAATCATGGCTATTCGGATGCCTATGCCCCTGGCCGTTGGCGTGGCTGGTGGGAGTATGGCTGCGGCCCGATCGGCGACATGGCCGTGCACAATGCCGACCCGGCGTTCTGGCTCTTCAATCTGGGCCTGCCCGTGGCCATTCAGGGCGATACCTGCGGATTCGGGCCGGCCACGGTGGCTTTCCCGTTCCAGAGCATCATCCGCATGCGTTTTGCGCCGCAGCCGCTCTTCCCGAAGGGCGTCACGCTCACCTGGCGTGACGGCGGTCTGCTGCCGTCGGTGACGCCGGACATGAACCCGAGCTGGAAGCCGGGCTCCAACGGGCTGGTGATCGTCGGCTCCAAGGCCACCACGGCCGCCACTTCCCATGCCGCCGCTCCAGCGGTGATTGCCGCCGGCAAGACGGCCTGGGGTGATGTGGCACGCGAGCTCAAGAGCACCTTCAACAAGGTGCTCAAGGAAGTGAAGACGCCGAACCACTACCGCGAATGGGTGGAGGCCTGTGTGGCCGGCACGCCCGAGGCGTGCGGATCGAAGTTCTCCTACGCGGCGCCGCTTACGGAGGCGTTGCTGCTCGGTTGCCTGTCGTTGCGTTTCCCTGGTCGGGAGCTGCTTTTCGACACCAAAGCCAAGCGCTTCACCAACTGCGAGCAGGCCAATGCCCTGCTCAAGGCGCCGATGCGCGGGGGCTGGAACCTCGCTGCCCTCGCCGCCAAGCCGTGGTGGAAGTTCTGGTAAGGCGCAAAACGCCCTGCATTGGCTTTTGCGAGCCGATAATCGGTAGATTCGCGTTTGGGCGGGCCTCTTTCCGCTTGATTCGGTAAATCCTAAATGGTATAATATACCCCCGTTTTCAACCCGAAGGTGCGTTTTCGCTTTGCGGGACGTAGCTTCAACAAAAGGAAAATCATGAAGAAAGTCAGCTACAAGGCGCTCGGTCTCGTCAATACGCAGAAGATGTTCGCGAAGGCGGTCAAGGGCGGGTATGCCATTCCGGCGTTCAACTTCAACACGATGGAGCAGATGCAGGCGATCGTCCAGGCGGCCGTCGAGACGAAGAGCCCCGTCATCATGCAGGTCTCCAAGGGTGCCCGCAAGTACGCTAACCCCACCATCCTCCGCTATATGGCGCAGGGCGCGGTTGAATACGCCAAGGAACTCGGCTGCAAGAAGCCCGAGATCGTGCTCCACCTCGACCACGGCGACAGCTTCGAGACGTGCAAGAGCTGCATCGACTCCGGTTTCTCCTCGGTGATGATCGATGGTTCGCACCTCGCTTTCAAGGACAACATCAAGCTCACGAAGAAGGTCGTGGCCTACGCGCACAAGTATGGCGTGACGGTTGAGGCCGAGCTCGGCGTGCTCGCCGGCGTTGAGGACGAAGTGTCCGCCGCCGAGAGCCACTATACGAAGCCCGAGGAAGTGATCGAGTTCGCGACGAAGACGGGCTGCGACTCCCTCGCCATCTCCATCGGCACCTCGCATGGCGCCTACAAGTTCAAGCCCGAGCAGTGCACGC
>JAKSOW010000175.1 GCA_024405395.1 Kiritimatiellia bacterium
CGGCGATTCACCTCCGCGAGAAACCGGATATGCACCGCCGGGTCTTTCGCAGGCACCAACGCCAAAATGAAGATCCGCGAAGGCAAGCCATCCAGGCTGCCGCAGTCCACACCAAGCGAATGGACACCAATCGCCACCCGCATCTCCTCGAAAAGATCTGACCGACAGTGTGGAATGGCAATGCCATTGGCAAGCGCCGTGCAGCCTCCCTGCTCTTCACGCGCACGCACAGCCGCCAGGGCGGACTCCCGCAGATCCGGCTGGACCTGTCCCGCGTCAATCAAGGCGTCAACAAGACGCTGTACAACAGACTCCTTCTCATGCTCCGTCATGCCCAGCACAATCGGAGCCACCTGCACCAATCTCTCATACGCAGTTTGAACTTGTTCAGACATCCTTCCGCCACGGGCTTCGACCCACGCCTCCTACGCTCATTTCACTGTCACAGGCCAGCTTCCAACCTTCTTGATCACAGCCGAACCATATCCCACACCTTCTACGACCACGCCTGTCACATTGGCCTTCGTCTTCCGCCCCGTGGGCATGTAGACCGTGAAAGCCCCCTTGAACTGCGAAGTGGAAGCCGTAAGCCGAGGTTTCCACCCAGCCACAGGAGCGCCCCCAAGCGAGTAGCCTGCAGGCATCAGTGCTTCATTTGCGTCCAGCACGCCACCCCAGGCGGAAGCTGAAACTGCCGCAGCCGCGACCACATGCCAACGGATGGCGGCACTCGACTTGCCCGACACGAGCTTCCAGTCGCTCAGACCGGCGATATGGGAGAATGCACCCGCCCCCGTAAACACCATCGCAAACGCAAAGCCTCCCTTCTTGCCGGAATAGAGCGGTGCCACCCCCGGCAGCATGAAGCCATCGCCGCCCACAAGCGCCTGCGCCGAAACCGACACCTCAGTCCCACCGCCACGCGTACCCGAAACCTTCGCCCAGCCCTTGCGCGCGACGACAACCGAGAGGCCGCTGTAGCCATTGGCGAGTGCCACGCCGGCGGCGTCCAACGTCTCCAGGGCCACTGTATAGGCACGTCCGTTCAAGGCGGCAAAAGAACTCGCGGCAACGTTGCTCACAGGCGTCACGGCCCCGGCGACACCATAGCCAGCCAACGTCCCCGACGCCGACGTACCATCCAACACAAGACCAGCCAAAGCATCCGCGAACGTCCCGTTGCCAGCCGTGGTGGAGCCTTTCAGCGTCTTGGCCTTCTCGCCCAGAACCTGCACCTTGGCCGTCACCTTGGAAATGCCCGTACGCGCATTGGCCTTCGCAGCTTTGATCGCGACCGTGCCGACCACAGTTCCCGCCGCATCCGTCAACAAAGCCGAATAGGAGGCATTGCCGACAAACGGCGAGGTCGCCGAGGATGTGGAACCCGCCACAGGCAGAGCCATCTGCCCCGTAGTCTGATTCTTCTTGTCCCGGATCGAGTCTTCGGACACACGTTTTGCCGTGAAACCGCTGGCATCAAAGGCATGCGCAGCAATTGTCACAGACGCAGGAACATCTGCTCGCACTTCATACTCCTGCTTCGTATTGCTCCACGACCCTTCAGTCGACAACGCAACCTGGTTATTGGGCGTAATCGACACGACATAGGCCGCATCATTCGTGTTGGCGGAAGAGCCCGACTCCACCGCATAGTCCAACACCACAGTTCCCGACGACGAGCCTACGATCGCACCATTCAACAAAGTTTTGACCGTACCGACGACTTCTGCGCCTTCCGGATAATATCCACAGCCCGTAAAGGCATAGTCGGCAATCGTCACCACGCCTGCGTAAAGGTCCGCCATCACCGTCGAACCAGGATCCACTGAATACACCGTGGTCTCCACCGATTCGCGCACGTTGGAGGCCAACACGCGATCGACAGGCATGCCAGCCACAATGTCAACGCCCACCAGCACAGTCTTCGTGCCGGTCGAGGTGGTTGTTGTGGTTACGACCGCACTCGGGAAGGTGAAGCGGGCCGGCACTTTCACAAGCGTCGTACCGTCAGCCGAATAGAGAACGCCATTTCGCGCTGCATAGGCCGTGTTGCCCTCCTCCACCGTAAACGCCTTGAGGGCATCACACGAATTGAAGATGCCGGGCGTCAATGACGTGACAGGGTATCCACCCAACGAAGCCGGGATCTCGATCTGCGTGACGCCATCAGGAATCACCGCAGCAGTGATTGTGGCCTCACCGCCTGACACCGTATATGCCCAAGTCGTACCTGCAGTCCCCTGCTCCTCGCCATCTACCTTTGTCGTGTCGCCTGGACGCCGCAACGTGCGCGCATTGCCGCCGACCGGCCACACAGCGGGAGACGGCCAAGCGGAGGATCCCGCCGTACCATTCCAACCCGTCGTGCCAGCCACAACGGAAACCACCATGTCCTCGGGGGTATCCACCCAGACATCCGCAGGCACCGTCGGCGCATTGCCGGCAAAGGAAATGTCCGTCAGGTAACGACAGCCGGAGAACGCACCTTCGGCAATCGCCACCACGGTATCGGGGATGGCCGCCGAGGCCTTCGCCGCCGGGCAGATAAGTAAGGTGCGCTTGCGCTTGTCGTAGAGGATGCCATTCTCAGACGCATAGACGGGATTCTCTGCGGCGACGTTGATCTCGCGGAGCGCCGAGCAGCCTGCAAACGCAGAGGCGTCAACCGTCTCGTACGTATCCGGAATCGTAATCTTAGTCAAGCCCCGCAAGCCCGTCAAAGCGCCAGCCCCAAGGCCCTTGACCAAACAGTTACCCAGTGTCGTCGGCAGCGTAAGCGACGTGATAGGCGAATCGCTTGCAGCAGCACAGTCCCCATCCTTCCAGATTTCAGCGACTCCATCCACAACCCGATAGTGCCAGGTAACACCGTTGGAATCTTTTTCAGCCAACTCTGGCTCATCGATTTCCTTTGAATCGGCTGAAATCGGACGTTCCTTCCAGGATCCTGTCGGCCAATTGGCCTTATCGCCAGAAACGTACGTAGTTACATTCTGGGAGTTCTCGTAAATATCGTCTGCCGCACTTGGCGCATCACCCAAAAATGTGACCGACTTAAGGGACGCACAATTGGCCAGAGCAGAAAAGCCCAGAGCCTCAACCGTCTCGGGAAATGTGAGCGCCTCAAAGGAGTTGCATCCATTAAAAGCCCGATCTCCAACTTTTTTCAGTCCGGCTGGTAGCGTTACCGCAGTCACATACCGACAGCCATTCAAGGCATCGGCCCCAAGTTCAACGACTGATGTTACAGGTGACACAGCCCCGCTGAATTTGGTCGGAACTGCAATCAGACGCGTCTGGGCTTTGTTGTAGAGGATGCCACCTACCGACGAAAACACCGGACTAGCCGATTCTACGGAGATCGTCGTAAGGTTCTCCAAGCCCAAGATTGGATTTCCCGTCATCTCGGTAAGCGTATCTGGAATGGATAGGGTCCTCGCCAACCGCACACCACCAAACACACCTGCACCCAACGACTCTACGCCATAAGGAATTGCCAGAACATTATCCGTACAGTCAAAAGGAACATTCACATCTGTATCTAAAGCCACCAACGCCATGCAATTCGAGAATGCTCCATCATGAATATTCTGAACTGTGGAGGGTATTCCAACCCGCTGAAGGCTAGATTGGCCAAGGAAAGCATTCGCTCCTATCTCTGTGACGGTAAATCCATTAATGGAGCTTGGAACCTTTAAGCCATACTTGGAGATAATTGTTTCGTCATTCAGCTTCGAATACAATACACCTTGTGGGTCTGGCGAGGAAACGGCACACGCATCATTGTTATAAATTTCAGCAGTCTTTGATGCCACGTCAATTCGATACCACCAAGTGACACGATTTGCATCCGTATATGACAATGGCTCTGTTTTCTGTCCGCTTGAGGCATCCAAGACCTCAACCTTGCGCCCATACCAGGGAACACTTTCATCCCAACTTGGGACAAATACATAATTGACAAGATCATCTGGTGCTCCCGTTCCTGCAAAGACATCGCCTGTAGCAGTCGGTTTCTCGCCAAGGAAGAAAATAGATTTGAGTCTCGCTTCTGATTCTGGCGCCTGAGCAGTTCCCCAAATGCCATAGACATTAAAAGCCCCTTCACCGATCGTCTTAAGCGAAACAGGAAAGTTCAGATATGAAAGACGGAAACAGCCAAAGAATGCATCCGAACCAATTGACTCCAAGGTTGATGGCACATTGATCGTACCTTCGGCTCTAACGGGGCAAGCATACAGCTTCGTCATATCCTTATTATATAGCACCCCATCATCGGAATAAACAAAATGCGAACTATCGGATATCGCAATCTTGGCATCATAAAGCGTACCGGCGGCAATGTTGCTGTCCATATCCAAGACAGAATCAGGAAGGGCAATCTCCATGACTGCCGTATTCACAAACGGCCTCTTACCGATGTGGCGCAACCCGTAACTCAAGTTCACCGAGGCCAATGACGTGCAGTTTGAGAAAGCGTAGTCCCCAATCTCAGTCACTGTGGCTGGCACCGTAACTGACGTCAATCCCAGCGCCCCCGCCAATGCAGAATTTGCAATTTTCTTGACATTATATACGATCTGAATTCCTCCTGAATCCACAACAAAATGTGCGGGGATCTCACACTCATTGAAAGGCTGCGGAGAAACACTTATAATCTCTGCGTCATGTGTCTCGGTATTGGCCATAAAGGACCAATAATGGATGACCTCCACTTCTCCAAGCGTAGTCTTCGTAGTTCCAATCAGGGGGATTACATCGCTCAACCCTGCCAGAGCCGCCAGTATCAAAGCCAGCGTAAAAACAATCTTAGCTTTCATGACTCGTCCTCCCTTCCAATAATAGGCGGTAATTCGTTATCCCACAAGCGTGACTACAACCGGTGAAGAATCCTTCGCGCCATCGGCGGGTGCGGCTTCGGGCTTCTTTGCAGGTACAGCCGGTGCCGGGCGACGCGGCTCGCGTGTCTTCTCCACGGGGACGACGATCACACTTCCGGGGTTGGCGGCACGCGACGCAGAGGCGGCATTCTTCGCCTCCTGTGCCTTCTTTTCCGCGGCACGCATCTCGTCCAGCGTGCGCGTGTCGATTCCCGTCACGCCATCGACGCCATTCGTGCGATCGCCTGGCTCAAAGCGCCGCCCTTCCACATATTCACGCCCAAGCACGGCATTCTTCGGCAAACCAATGTCCTTCGGCAGCTCAGCCGGATTGGCGATGCCCACGGTCACAAAGACGATGATCTCCTTCTGCACCTTGCCGCGGCTCTTCCAGCCGAAGAGCTTCTGGCCGATCCACGGAATCTTGCGGAGATAGGGAATGCCGGAGTCTATGTCTTCCTCCTTCGTCTGCGAAAGGCCGCCGATTACGGCCGTGGCGCCATCCTTCATCGTGAACTCCGTGGTCAGGCGCTGCACGTCAATGACCGGATAGCGGCTATAGGGCGTATCGCTGTCCTTGTTGGACTGCACGGCCGCGAACTCATCACAGGCGCTGATCGTCGGCACGATCTCCACGGAAATGAGGCCGTCCGGCGAAATGCGGGGCTTGACCGAAAGCGTAATGCCCCAGGAGAAGAAGGCCTCCTTAGCGAACATGAACTTATCTTCGCCCGGGATGACCTCCAGCGACGTGGACACGCTGAGCGAATTCTGGTTCTGCCCCGTGAAGTCGGACGACACCTTGATGTTCGGATACTTCTTCGTCATGTCGACCTTGGCCTCTTTGCCATTGGCGACGATGATCTTCGGATTGGAGAAGACCTTCGCATCGGTCATGGACTCGAAGGCACTCATCGCCAGACGGAAGTCATCCAGCGACAGCTGGCCCTGGAACCCGCGGGCATTGCGCCAGCCCATGCTGTCCGCACTACGGTTGGCACCAGTGGCACCAGTAAGCTTCTCCGGGACAAACCCCGTGAATTCCTGGCTGTCAGTGTTGTTCCGCGACACCTTGGCACCTGTGACGTCAGCACTGGAAAGACCCGTCGAATCAGCGGACGTGCGTGTCTGCGAACCGTCGTCCTGCACCGTCTTCATGATGGTGTGCTTGGCGAGCTTCGCGCCATAGTCCGCGACACGTCCATCGTTGAACTCGATGCCGCCGGCTATGTTGCGCGCAGAGGCACCCCAGCTCTCAAGCTGGTTCCACTGCAGGCCCAGCTTGTGCATCGATTCCGTGGACAGCTCGATGAAGCGCGCCTCAATGTAGATCTGCGCGACGGCTCGGTCAACCGACTTGATGATGTTCTCGCAGTCGGCCAGCACCTTTTCGGTGGCCGTGACCACAATCACGTTCGCCGCCGGGAAAGCCGAGGCCACCGGCTTCTCCTTGGTGCCGTAGGATTCATTGAACAGCTTCGCGAGTTCATCGGCGCCCGCATGATTCAGCGTGTAGGTGCGCGTGAACTCGGGGACGGCCCGCTTGTCCTCGGAAACGAAGTAGATGCCGCTACGATCCTCCAGGCGGAAGTTGCGCGTGTTGAGGATCGACTGCAGGGACTGGAACCAGGGCACATGGCGCAGGTTCACCGAGACGCGCTGTTGAAGATTTGAGGAGTCTCCCGAAATGATATTCGCGCCAATCGCCTTGCGGAACTGGCGGAGAATGTCGGCGAGCGTGGCGTCCTCGCACGTGATGTCGACAAGCGCGCTTTCATCGCGCGCGTAGGTGGCGTCCTCAAGCGCCTCATCCGCAGGAAGCGGCTGAGCGTCAGACTTGTCGGCACCTGCCGACTCCTTGACGCCCTCGGCCTTCTTGACGCTGGGCTGCTTGTCGGCCAATGCGGCATCGTCGATCTCCTCGAGATCAACCTCGTCCGTCTGCCCCACAGGATTCGCGGCGACAGCCGGAACGGCCGGCGCTGCGGCCTTGGGAACAGGAGCTTCGGCGACTTTGGGCACAGGGGCTTCCGCAACCTTAGGGGCAGGAGCCTCCGCGACCTTCGGCGTGGCCAAGGTGGCATCCGTCGCCTTCGCCTGATCGGAAAGCGCGGCAGCAGAGGCCTTGGCGGCAGCGACGGGAGCGGCAAGGGACGTGGTCGGCGGCGGCGCGCTCTTGACGGCAGGCCCGGTCGGTGCCTGAGCGGTGGCGATGAATGTGGCCGACCAGGCGGCAAAGACGGAGAACAACTTCATTTTCATTTGGACGGTCCTTTCTGCTCGGACGCTTTCACAGGAGCGGAATCGAGGAATCGGGCTCTTACCCGAATAAGCTTAAGGGTGCTGACGGCATCGGTTATGCCCCCCACGCGCCAGGTGAAACGACACCCGTCGTGGTTGACCGAAATCAAGTCACCGTCGACATAGATGTGGCCATTGATGCTGATCGACGCCCGTGTGGCGCCATTGGCCAGGCGAAACACAGCGGGATTGCCGATCTTGAGCGTACGGCGAGCGGCAATCCACTGCTCGGCGGGAATGACCTTCGGCTTGGCGGCTTCCGCCGCAGCTTCGGCGGCGGCTTTGGCCTCTGCCTCCGCCTTGGCCTTGGCGGCGGCCTCTTCTGCGGCCTTCCGCTTGGCGGCCTCTTCCGCCGCGGCCTTGGCG
>JAKSOW010000176.1 GCA_024405395.1 Kiritimatiellia bacterium
GAACGCCTGGTCGATGGCCTCGTGGAACTGCTTCCTGCTCTTGATCTTCGTCATTCTCGTTTTGTCCTTTCTGTTGATGCCGGGGGCGGCGCCTGTCTCGCGACGGTGCCGCCCCTCGGCCGTTCTTGTTTCACGGGGCGAGTGAACGCTCACTCATGTTCCCACTGTAACTACTTCCGCGGGAAAGTCGTTTTGGGCAAATTATTTTTCAGAAATCTTCAGCAGCTCCCCGATTGCCCGCGAAAGCTTGGCCTGGAAGGCGCGGCGCACGTCGTGTGGAGGACCGTCGGCGGCGTTCTCGGCGCGCTGCAGGAAAAAAAGCTCGTAGAAACGCTCGTGTCCGAGGGCGTAGGCCGCTCCCTCCCAGGAACGGTAGTCGGCCGATGTGCCGTCAAAGGCCGAGACCGCCTCGGCTGCGGCCTGCATGGCCGCATTGGGCTGGCTTCGTATGCGCCCCCACGCGCGGGCCAGCGTACGCTCGCGCCGGCGCCCGCGCAGTATGAGCACCGAGATGTTTAGTCTCCCGATCTTTCTCTTCTTAGAGGTGCAGGAGACCTTCTTCTCTTTGCTGTTGATTTTGGGGCTGTTCATAACTTGCCTCCGGCGCGTCTGCGCAGGCAGCGCACGATGGCGAGGGCGGCGGCGAAATCGGCCCTGAAAGGGGCGGCGTAGCGCGTTCGCACCGTGTGGTGCGAGGCGATGCCCAGCAGACTGGCGACTTCGCGATCACTGCCGCGGCTTTGGCGGAATGCTTCCCAGTAGCGGGCGTGGCGCGGATTTCCGAGCACGATCATCAGCGCGGCGTGGACGGCGTTGAGGCGGTGGCGGTCCGAACGAGAAAAGGCGCTTTCGCCCATTTCCTCGATCGGGCGCGGGGCGGCTTCGGGATCGTTGTCGTCAGGCAAGGCCGACAGGAGAGTCACCGCGTCGTGGCGTCGGTCGGCTGCGGCGTTACACTTCGACAGCGCGTGCCGCACGGCATGCTTCACGAAGGCGGTGGCGTTGCCGCCCTTTGCTTCGGCGTCGGCCAGTGCACGCGTGGCCACGCGAAGCGCTTCCTGCCAGTAGTCGAGCAGTTCGTCGTTGTCTTTTCCCACACCGCGTGCGCCAGCAAAGGCGGATACGAGCTTGGCGATCCAGTGCGGTTCGTATTCATGCGGAATCTTCGCGGCGAGACGGTCTAGGTCGATCGTGTCATTCGCGGTGGCTGCGATTTCGGTTTCATTTTCGTTTGGCATCGTTGGTTTTCCTTGGCTGCGATGCGCGTCTGGGCACATCACCAAGGCACCCGCAAAGGCTGTGTCACGTGTACCTGTTCCCGTGACACCGTTCCGGAAATCGCCATGTTTTCAGTCTTGCACGCGCTCACGGGGTGTGGTATCATTTTGCCGTTTGATAAAAATTAACAGAAAGGACCCTACGAACCACTCCAATCCAACTCAGTCGCCTCTGCAGACTCGCCGGGTATTCCCCGAGCGGTCAGAATGGCGTCAGTCGACGATCACGGTCGACGGTACGCCCTCATTTTATACTACAGTGCGCCCGGCGCATAATCATGCCGGCACACGACGCTCAGTTACTATTCAAAGTTTGTCCGCCATTTGGGGCGGCGACAGATCTTATAAACTTCACGATGCCCGGCGGCTACGTAGCCGCCAAAATCGGGGAGGTACTGCGATGAACACTAAATACACTGATCAAAAAATACGCCCTGGTACCTCCGCCCTTCATGTGAAGCCGGTTGGGCCACGGCCAACGGTAAAGGATTTTGCACATGAAGGAGATCAAAACATTTTGCGCCAACTCAGCGCCTAATTCCGTCAGCTTCCCGCTTTTCGTCTCGAACTGGAAAGCGGTTCTTACCGCCATCTACGCCCTTGTGGGGCACGACATCGATTTGATGTGCTTCGCACAGGCGTTTTGGGCCGCCGTGCGGACATGCCCGCATAACATCGTGTTTGACTTCGCAGGGCTCTCGTTCCAGTGCGTGAACGATCCGCATGCCATCGGCGCCGGAATCCTCCTCGTCGACTACGCGGCCAAGTCCGCGCTGCGTGCCGTGCGTCTGCCCGACATCGCCGAAGGGACCTACCACGATGAACTCGCCGCCCTTGACGACCGACTGCTGCGCGAACCGGTTGGATGTGCTGCAATCATGAACGTGCAGCATGTGTTTGGCGACAATGCCCACCGCTTCCCGCAGGGGTTCTGGCGACTGCAGTCCCGCCGTGAGGCTCTCGGTGCGATGCTGGCGGCGATCAATCGAGCCCTCCGCGAGGGGGTGCCGATGAAGGCGAGCTACTTCTTTGCCGACACGCCGTTCCGAGCTGGTTCGCGTGCTCAGCGCCTGCTGCCGATTCGCTTCCCGGGATCGTGCCATGCCGTCGACCTCTATGTGGTGTTGCGCCTTGGCGTGGACCCGGCGACGGGAGACGCGCGCGTGGAGATCCCGACGGTGCTTGATGCGCACATGACCGAGGCGAACGTGCTCGTGCTGCGTGCGATCAGGAATTACTGGCGGTCACTACGTCAGGTGGCATAAAGGGGGACATCGTGAATCGTGGTAACCTCCTCGAACCGAAGGGACTTCCTTCGGCGCTCGCCGATCTTCTTGCCGACAACGTGTTGGCTGCTCGACAGCTGCACACGCTTCTCGGTTTCAAGGCGCCACCACGCGAAGTTGATGCGGGCGTGTGGCTGCTCGGCTATTGGCGTGGCAGCGACCAGCGCCCATTTTACTACGCGGGCGATCCGGCACGGCTTCTCGCGGTGCTGCAGACCGACCGCCACGCCGTCTTCGCCTATGGTCACACCAAGAACATGCATCTCCCACGCGACTGCGCCGAACGCGGGCGCAGTCTCGGTCAGCTCCTAATGCACGACGTTCACGGCCACTGGTGCATTGACACCCATGTGCTCAACGGCATTCTCCCGGCCAAGCATGCGGGACTGCGCCGGGGAATGAAGGGTGGCGCAATCGGCTGCAAGGGGCGTATTCTGGCCTGGACACAGCTGATGGTCGACTGGTACGCTGAGCTCCAGTCCGACTCCTGCAGTACCTGCCGTCCCCCTAGCTGGTCGTGGATCATGGACTGGTTCAGGACAAAGGCACCACGTGACATCCGGCTGCAGGCTCCGTCCAAGGAGACGCTCAAGCATGATGTCGGACGTATCCGCAAGGTGGAGGGAGATGATCCGATCTCGCTCGTCTCGGCACAGTTCCTGCTCTTGTGGGCAAACTGTCGTGATGAGTATTATGTCCGCTTCCGGTCTTGTAAACTGTTGGCGAAGATTGCCCAGCAGATGTCGGCCTATGCGAAGGCGCCGCCGCCCGACCTGCTTGTGGACGAAAGGATCCACGACCCGGCGGCATGAACTGAACGGGGCTTGGGCGGCAGACAGAAGGGGCCCTAGCCCGTCCCGACCGTGGCAGCCCTTAACGGACTCTCGCATTTCGCGCATGAAAAGTGCGTCGTGGAGCCGATGCCGCCTTGGTCGTTTATAGCACAAATCCGCCTCATGCGAGGCGGATTTGTGCTATACTATTTCCCGTCAAGTGGACGCGTGTCCGCGAGACGATTGTTCTTTGATATCGGCGGCAGGGCGCTTCGCGCAATTCTGCCGCCAAACAATAAATGTGCGTAAGCGCATTTTTGCTACCGAGAAAAACCGCTAACTTTTCTTGATTAGGGAGCGAAGAATGTGGCTACGCAGGGCTATGCATCTTGGGTATTTTGTACTCAGGCCTTATATGCATCCGCCTTGCGTGCCCGTTCTTGGTATTTCCTAATCGGGCTCTTAGCGGTGCCTTCTCGGTGATATCTCGAACGAGGCACGCTTTCTTTTTGCCGCCGAAACTGCGTTGCCGATTCTCCACAGGCGGATGGCGTGAGGCGACATGTCGAAGATGTGTGACAATCCTGGGAACAACGAATCCAAGGACAACTGGGAACATTCCCTGCTGCGTTTAAAATATTGCGCAACAAAATCTTATAGGTTCTTTTGCGCTATTTGGGGCGCGTTCAGTAACTTACGTTGTCAAGTTTTGCTTCGCGCTTTGGCCACAGTGGGGATGTCTTTCAGCCTTGCTGCGGCAACGCCTGACGTCACGTCGGTGACGGCACAGCAGCGATATCCGTGGAATGGGAAAGTGGATATTGTTGTGACGTTTTCGGGCGCGTCAAACGATGTAGCGCAGGTAGCGTGCGCGTTTGGTGTCACGAACAGTGCGACGAAGTCGGCATTACCGGTCACGCATGTCACACCCGTGGAAGAGATAGTTGGCAGTGGCACAACCTGGACACGGCGTTTCGTCTGGGACGCAGCTGCCGATGTTGGAGAAGTGAAAATCCCCGACCTGGTGCTTGCCGTCGAGGTGCGCTCCGGCGAGGCGGAGATGTCGCTGGGTGGTATACAGCTGTGGGAAAACGGTCCGTATTGGGCCGAGTACAACGTGGGTGCGACAAAGCCGGAAGAATATGGTTACTACTTCTGGTGGGGAGATACGGTAGGATACAAGCGCAATGCCAGTAATGATGGATGGGTGTCGTCCCAGGACGGTTTATCATTTACCTTCTCAAGGGGCAACTGTCCAACTTACGGAATGGACGATTCCACGCTTCAATCGCAGGGCTATATCGACTCGACGGGTAACCTTGTGGCGAAATACGATGCGGCGACGGCACATCTCGGTGCCCCGTGGCGGATGCCGACCGACGCGGAGTGCTCGGCGCTGTTCAATAATTGCACAACGACGTGGACAACACGCAACGGCGTGTACGGGCGACTCGTGACAGGCAAGGGGGCGTATGCGTCAAAGAGTATCTTCCTTCCCGCTGCCGGATGTGGTAGCGACTCGAATCTCAAGTCTTCAGGCCTGCGTGGCCAATACATATACTCTACACCGTATACTTTTTCGGATGTCTCCTACTACGCGTGGTACCTCTATTTCGATTCCGGAGAATTCTATCGGAACCGTTATGGAAGCCGTGACTTCGGGCAGTCTGTGCGCCCTCTCAGAGGATTTACTAGCGCCGTGATGGGAGGTGCGGCTATGGTACATCTGACGCTGGACACGCGGATGGGAGTGCGGTATGCGCGTTCCGAAGAGCCAATCACGTTCAGTACCGAGTGGAATACGGGAGTGACGCAACTCGTCTTGAATGTTGACGGTAATAACGTGCTGACGGCGGCGATGGCGACGAACGGCGTATACGTGTGGAAGCCCGATCTCTCTACGAGCCGGGCCGTGACGTTGAAGCACATCACGACATGGGGCACGGTGAGCGAGGTACTCACGGCATCCTTCTCGACGGCTGTTCCCTACATCTACGTCGATGCTGTTGCGGGGGATGATAACCGAGACTGTAGTATGGCCGACAAGGCTTTGAAGACGTTGACGCGGGCTTATGAGCTCGCCGAGCCGGGGGATGTCATTCTTGTGGCGGCGGGGACGTACGGCCCCGTGACGGCGACGGGAAAGACGGTGACCTTTCGTGGAGCGGACGGTGCGGTGATTGATGGTGGTGGGACTAGTCGATGCGTTACGGCGGATGATGATGTCGTCTTCGAGAACTTCACGATCCAGAACGGTTACGACACTGAGGTGGGCGGCGGCGTGTGGGGCGGCAAGTTTGAGCGTTGTATGATCCACGGCTGTGTGAGCGAATGGGACGGTGGCGGCGCCTACGAGGCGGCGTTGCGGAACTGTGTGATCGTCGGCAATGAGGCCGTGCACGGCAGGGGCGGCGGTGTGTACGGCGGTACGCTCGACCACTGTGTGGTACAGGACAATATTGCAGGTAATGTTGGTGGTGGCTCGTATGAACCCGTAAGTCTGTCCGAAACGAGCTTCTACGGTAATTCGCCTGAGGATACGGCCGATGTCGGTGGAACTGTGACGGCGGGCGGCTTGTCCATCTATGTGCCGTCCGGAAGCTCGACGATCTATCCCATCTCCCATGATTGGTTGATTGCGTCGGGACTTGCGAAGGTAGGTGATTCGACGGCGGGCCTGGACACGAAGCTCGCGGCGCCGTATGCGCCAGGGTTCACGGGGTGGGAGGCTTTTGTGGCGGGGCTGACGGCTAAAGAGCAGATCCTCCGCGCGGGAGTGGAAATTTTTGACGGCGAAGTGCACATCTCTTGGTCGCCGAACCTGAACACGGACAAGGTGACGCGCATCTATACGGTTTACGGGCGGATGGAACTTGAAGCGGGCGACTGGGTAACGCCTGTCCAGCCTTGGCACCGCTTCTTCAAGGTGGCTGTGGCGATGCCTACGGGGGGAGCTGGTGAGAAGACGGCAGTCTCTGACGAGGGCTTCATCCCTGAAGAATTGGGTGGTGTGCAGCTCTGGGAGAACGGCCCTTATTGGGCGGAGTGTAACGTGGGCGCGTCTAATCCAGAGGAGTTCGGGTACTACTTCTGCTGGGGTGACACGGAGGGGTATAAGCGTAATGCCAGCA
Source organism: Kiritimatiellia bacterium (assembly GCA_024405395.1). Classification (GTDB taxonomy): domain Bacteria; phylum Verrucomicrobiota; class Kiritimatiellia; order RFP12; family UBA1067; genus RGIG6720. The sequence goes on from JAKSOW010000176.1 coordinate 6,468, forward strand.
ATGACGGCTGGGTGGCGATCAAGAATGGCACCTTGTTCTCATTTTCGGGCGGTAATTGCCCGACCTACAACAAAAGTAATTCCAAGCTTCAGCTTCAGGGTTACATTGATTCGACGGGGAGTCTTGCGGCGAAATACGATGCGGCGACGGTACATCTCGGTGCCCCGTGGCGGATGCCGACGAGTGCGGAAATTGACGCGCTCATCAGCAATTGTACGACCACGTGGATGGTACTAAACGGTGTGCGGGGGCGACTCGTGACAGGCAAGGGGGCGTATGCGTCAAAGAGCATCTTCCTTCCCGCTGCCGGTTACGGCTCCGGTTCCTACCTCTACAGCCTTGGCACGGGCGGCAATTTCTGGTCCTCTACGCCGGATTCGGGTATGTCTTCAAGCACGTGGAACCTCTACCTCAATTCGAGTTATTTCTTTCGGTACTACGACCACCGCTATCTCGGGCAGTCTGTACGTCCCCTCCGAGGATTTTCCAAATAGCGGGCACATTGTCGCGCATCCGATTCATTCCGATTGATTTGATTCATTCAGAGGACTTTGTGCGAACGGGGTAACTCTGTCGCACAGATGTGTGCGTTCCGCACTTCAGGGGCTATCGTTAAACGCCCCCCGTCTTCCGGTTTCGTTTGGGTCTTGTTTTGGCAATGGACAGGCACACAAGAATCTGATAAACTACAATTTTCTGGAGAAGCGAAAGGCAGTCATTATGAGAACGACAATTTCAAGTCTGCGGGTTTGGGGAATGGCTTGCGGATTCTTTCTGTCTGCGTTGACGGTTGCAGGCGCGCCTACGTTAAGGACGAAGGGGCCTGTCCCCGTTCGTTTCGGGGGCAAGCCACGCTTCGCACTTTAGGCGCTAGAGGGATTTCTGGGGTTGGATTGCGTTTCTGCTTGGGCGTTTGGAGCGCCGGGTTGACGGAATTTCAACTTAGTTTCGCGGAAATTTCGACAGTGGTTTCGGCCTGTATTCATGGGCCTCTCAGCAAAGTTGTAAAAATTTTGTAAAAAAGTTGTAAAGAGTT
>JAKSOW010000177.1 GCA_024405395.1 Kiritimatiellia bacterium
GTCCCGTCGGGTATCGACACACGATTCTTTCTGGCCATTTCTGCTTTTCCTCTCCTGTCCCTTCGCAAGCCCGGCACCATGCCGCCGCATCTCGGGAACACGGATATTTAAGCACAAATCCCGAAAAAGATTCTTACGAGATTCTTACACAATCCTTACAATTCTTACATAAATCTTACAATTCTTACATGCACGACATGACTGACAAAATCAACGGATTCGCGCCGGATAAGGCAATTACAGGGCAAAAAGCCGAGTTCCACCAAGAGAAGGTCCAAAATTTCCCATGTCACGCTGCTGTAAAAGAGGATCTGCCGCACACTTTTCATCCCACTCGCGGTCCCCAACCACCACGCGAAATGGGGACTTGTCCCTCACGAACTCTTCCGATCGAACGGGGACAGGCCCCTTCGCCATCATCACCACGCAAAGCAGTTGCTGTCCCCCCCACGAACTAATCCGTCAACGCATACCGCCCAAAAGCTGCCGACGGACAGAAAGGAAACTTTCGGCATCGGCGTCATATGGGATCTCCAAACCGGGCAGATTACCGGTACCCGGGAACCTAGACACCTTCTCAACGAGTTTCATCGTCGCATCACGTCCATGTACACATTCATGTAGGACCGCGAATTCATAGTCCTCCATGCCGTCGCGGATCTGTGCAAGGCGAATCGTCGGCAGCACATGACTCGTGCCCGGGAAAAGCAGCATCCCGCCGCCCGCATGACCCGCCCAGTGCCCCGTCTCGTATTCTGGGAAATACGTGTTGTCCTCCGAAAGGCGAAAGCGTTTCGTCCAATAGTTCATCATCCAGTAGAGAAAGCCGTCGGCCTTCACCTGCCAGGTCTGGAATCCAAACACGCGGCGCTCAACCGGATTCGACTCGTAGTCGCCAAAGAGAGGCCCGCAGCAGACGTACCACCACACCTTCTTGCCGGTCTTACGGCGAATTTCCTCCGACACGGCGAAATCATGGTCCCAGGTGACGGGACAGTACCAATCGCCCATGAGCAGTGACACATCGCCCTTACGCTTACCCTTGGCGTAGTTCACGTAGTTTTTCGCCGTGTTCATGAGCGGAACGCCAGGCAGTTCCCGCTGCATTCTCTCCCAGAACTCACGAATACCGTCGTAGAAGTCGGGACCACGTTCGTCAAAACCGTAAACATAGGCGTCCGTTTCGAGTCCGTACTTCTTGAGTTCCTCGACAAAAGGCTTCACCTTGCCGAAGAAGTAGGCGTAGAACTTCTCGTTGAAAACCTCCTTGGGCTTGCAGACGAGTACCATTTCCGTCGGCTTCTTCGGCGGCGGAACGACATTGAGTAAGTTGAAGCCGTTCATGCCACGTTCGCGGGCGTGCAGCAGATCGGCGATCTCCGGCAACTCCGTGCGGGAAATGTCATCGGGGTTGAGGCGATGGTCCAGCATAATGTCCTGCGCCTCACGGCGGAAGCGTCGCCATTCATTCCCGTACACGCGCCGGATGTGGCAATCCATCAACGCGAAGGCGTTCGGCATCATGAACCGATGCGGTAGCGAGACTGCAGCGACTTCGACGCGCATCGGTACGCGCGCCTTCGTGACACCGCTCTCGGTCACGATGATCTCACCACTGTAGACGCCCGGAACGGCATTTGTCGCGGTATAGACCGTGATCCACGCGCCCTGCGTCGAACAGGACCTCACACGCATCGGTGCGGCTGGCAGCAGCACCTCAGGGAACCAGCGTTCACCGTCAGGCAAGGCGCACGGATGAGGTGTAAAGCCGGGTTCACGCGCCAGATACCCCTGTCGCTCCCATTTGACGTCCCCGACAAAGGGCGTGCCGTCAGCCGACGTGAGCTTAGGCAACACCAGTTCGCAGGCGGACCACTCCGTATCCGACGGCATCGAGACGAGAACCTGTGCGCTTTCCCGCTCGTTGCGTGCCATCTGAATCGAAATGCGGTTTTCGCCTGCCGCCCCCTGCGGAAACGTGAGCGGCGAGATCTTGCGCATCGAGTGGGCGGCCCAGACCTTCGGATATCCGTTCGGCAGCGGTGACGTCATCGCGTCCGTATGGGGCGACATACGTACGCTCCGAGTCACGCGCTCTCCGTCAAGCGTATCCGTGAACTCGGCGACAGTATTGGCAAAAGGACGGTTTGAGTAACGCGCAACGACAAAATCTTCGTTCGTTCCCGCGCGCCGCTCCAGCGTGAAGTCACGGAAGACACATGTGCCGTCCGGTCTGCCCTTTCGGCTCCACTGGTTGCCGCGAAAGAGCGCGTTGACGACGATGCGCGTCACGGGGTAGGCCGGCTTGAAGACGCCGCATGCCTGCTGCCAGTCTTTTCTGGCGCGGTCAAAATAGGCACCGCGCCCGTACGAACGCTCGCCGTTTGCATAGTAGACGTCGAGCCAGATGCAGAAATCCGCGACATCGCGGACATCAGCCTTCGCCCAGCCCGCGAAGACAATCGGCGCATTGGTGACCTGGGTGTCCGCGTAGGTGAACGTCTGCCACACGCCCGGCCTGAACGGGTCGCAGCCCAACGAATCTCCCCTGAGCGGCGGCGAAACGCAGATTACGCCCAACAAGCAGACCTGCAGGAAGATCGCTTTGCCTATATACACCATGGTGTCATCTCACGGAGATGCAGATTCCGGGCCTTGCGGCCAATCGCGCGACAAGCGTCTTCGTGCCGTCATCATTCATGCGCCACGCCGACTCGACTTTTCGACGCATGAACTTCCCTGGGATGTCAAACGCCAGTTCCGCCGTCGCCGCGACCGTACAGATCGCAAGCAGTGTGGCTTCATCTGGCAGACTGTCAGTAGGCTTGAACGAAACCGGTATCCTCCCGTCCGCCATCGCTGCGACAAACGGTGTTGCGCATTTGGTGTTCACCGCGCCCGTCTCCCGCAGGTCTTCCGCCGCCCACAAATCAACCATGAGCGAAGTACCAGCGGCAAACGTCACCGCCAGTCCGTTCACCCCCTGCGGATGACTGATCTCCAGTGTACCCTCGCGCACCTCAAGCGCATTGAGGCCCTCAACGGGCTGCTCAAGCGTGGCGTTGCCGAATCGCACCGTCGGGCTCGCCATTCGGAGCGAACCGGGGCCCATCTTGACGATCTGCCCCGAAACGACCAGGTCTTCGGCAAGCGTCAGGGTCTTTGCCTCATCGACGTCGAAGGTCACGCGATCTGCCAGACAAAGTCCGCGCGTCGGCTCTGCGGCCGTGACGTCGCTTGAGACGTTAAACCAGGCGTTCGACAGTTTCACCGACTGCCACCGATCTGCCTCGGCACCCACGAAAGGTCCCCCCAAGACATTCGCATGGCCGAGTTCCAGATAGTATTTCTGCCGCGTGTCGACCTTTGCCCAGTTGTCATGACCCGACATCAAGATCATGCCGCCGAATCCCGAGAGATCCCCCGTGAGCCGCACGCCCAACTCTTCTTTGCTCTGGCGCACTTGAAAGAGCCCCGTCCCCGACACTGGCCCCGAAATCCTGTGCCAGTACCCGTTCCAACCGTTGATGAGTAGTTTGGCGCCGTATATCTCAATCGGCGTCGCGAAATCATGGTCCTGAGCCTTTCCGGCGTAGGCCAGTGTAAGCGACGAATCGAAAATGACGTTCAGTTTCTTGAAGATTGCCTTGTATGCACACTGGTAGATTGTGTGCCCCGCGAGTGTGACGGTCATTTTGGGATAAGAAAGCGTGCCGTAGTACCACGGTGTCCAGGTCTCGTCAATCCAGATATCGGTGTCGACCGAGGCGTCGGGCACCACGCCGAGCGACCAGTACAACGCATCAGACGTCGAATCGTGTACCGCCCCGGAATTCACCTTCACCAGGTAGTCGATCGGATCCCACAGGGCGCGCACGAGCTTGTCGCCATTTGCGTCGTCGACGTACACGCACCTGAAGTTGCGCGGAAGATCGCCCAGTTCTGCCTGCGGTGAGAATCGCAGACGGGACAGATCAGGCAAATTCTCGGCGGCGGCGGCCGTCCCCGTCAGGCGGATGATGTCGACATATCCGGCACGCGGTAGCCAAGGCCCCGTCCAGACTTGGGTCTCCGCATCCATCCAGAATACCACGGAAGCCCCTTCCGCTATCGTCAGCTTTTCCGAGATGACGTACTGAACAGATGTGTTGACTTCTCGGTCAGAGGAGAACAGGAATGCGAGTTCAGATCCCGACTGAAGCGTCAGACCTCCGAGTGCGATTGTACCTGATTTTTCCTTTGACTCAAAGTAGACTGCGTTCGAGAGCTCAAGCGTACCCGGGAAGGAACGCACATTGGCACCAAAATCAAGAAACGTCCCCGAGGTCACCTGCATTAGGCCGTTGAAGTCCGCCAAAGACCCAAGCACGCTCACATAGCCATCGTAGAACGGCATTTTCGCGCCTCGCTCCTTCGCGGAATTGTCGTTTCCGATTCTCAGCACCGCATCGGCCGCGCCGACGATCGGAGCGCTGATCTTCCACCCGTTTCGGTTGAGATAGGTGGCGGTCTTGAACGTGGACGGCGCCGTGCGCGTACCATACACCGTCAGGGGTCCCACCGCAAATTCGTTGTTGGCGGACTGATAGATGACGCCATTGGGCAACAGCCGCACGTCCTTGATGCTATGGACGGTACCATACTTGTTCAGATTCACCTGCCCGGCGACAGCCAACGAATCACCGGGGAAGACGTCTGTCACGTCTTCCGAACTCGCCGTCTTGCCGACCGGAACCTGGTAGCATCTCCCGCTCGTCGGCGCAACGGCCGTCTGCGCCTCATCCGCCGGATCCGCCCACACGACCCCCATGTACTTTCCTGACGTCGGCTTCAGCTGCATCCAGGTGGCGTAATCCCCCAGATCGTAGCCCAGCGCCACGCCGGCCGTCAACGCAAGAATGGGCACCAGCGCGCCACGTGCCTTCACGAATCTCCGTTCCCAATATACCGCATTCATTTTCTGCATTCCTCCGCTTTTGCTGTCTCCAAAACGAGAAACACCACCTCGTTGGGCGGCACTTTGTGCGTTGCTCCGTTCACCTCGGCGACGATCTCCAGTTCGTCGTCATAGTTGAAAAGAGCGACCGTCGCCTTCCCGTCCTCGCCCAAAACCGATGCATGGGCGAACTGCGGGCTCTTCGATGTGGCGACCACGCCTGCGGCATCACGCCGCCCCCACGGCAGATGCTCATGCGCCACAATGAGGTCCTGGGCCTCCATGAGTGCCTGAAGAATCCGTCCGTCGAAGCAGACGCCCGAATAGACGGCACAGCCGCAGCACCCGTTCACGAACGCAGCCAACACGAACTGCCGGAACTGCTTCGGAGTAAGCACCTCGCCGGGGCCAAGATAGCCGCCGTAGCCGCTCATGCCCGCCATCGGACAGTAGGACTTCTTGAGGTGGCGGGCATTGTTCCTCATGGCGTCGAACGCCGCCTTGCCGATCGTATGATAATAGCTCGCAAGGTGTCCATCCAACCATGACTCGTTCTTGAGCGCATCCTTCGCGCAATTGCGGCGAAACGCCCGTTCGGCTGCCTCATCCCCGTATTTGAGGATGTAGTCGTAATCCATCACCTTAAGTTTCGGGTTGAAGTCATGGATCATCTCGGCCACCAGTCGCGTAGACGCCAGGCTTTGGCTCGTGCGAAAGTCCGCCCATTTGTCGGGATCGGCCTTCGCCTCGTCTATCGTCGGCGTCTTGCCGAGGTGGTGAAACTCCGCGAAAGCCTTGAGGCACGCCTCGCAGAAGCAATACGTCTGACACCCCCACGGTTCCTGGTCCAGCGTCACCCAATCGCCGTCCTGCGCGCCAGCGGTCGTCAGAATGTCGGCGACGACCGCGCGGAGATGACGGTGGAAACCCGCATGCGTCTTGTAGAATTGAGGGCAGATCAGGTTTCGGTGCTCATGTGCGGCATCGATCGTCGTAGAGAACCGCACGCCAAACTCACGCCGAAGTTCCGGCGTGAGCCGACTTTGGCCAGGCCACCAGAAGTCGGGAATGCCGACGGCGAAGATCGTTTCGGGGTAGTCCATCCTGAGCTGGGCGGCAAGCCGACGCCCAGCCGGGAAGTCGTCGCACCCATGGCTGTTGCGCCGGAACGAGAGCAGCCCCGCCGCCGCATAGGCCTTCATTGACCTTGCATAAAGCGTCGGTGGAAAATAACGTTCCTGGTTGTTCCAACTATAGCACAGGAAGTTCTTACTCCGCTGGATTCCCTTGGGCAAGGGCCGAAAACTCATGTCGAAGCGTCGCGTGGGACCGACGCGACCTGCGTTCAGGACACGGTAGCCAATCGGGAAGATACCCGTCAACACGCCATCCTGCGTCTTCGGGCCAATGACGGCGGCAACGCCGAAAAGGCGATCACAATCAAAATACCGGCGCATCTTCATGAGCCCACGCGGGCTGTCGAAGCGGTAACGTATACATTGAACGCCATCCAGAACATCCGGCACCGCCGACGTCGGCTTCTCCTCACCCCAGAGTTCTGCATTCGGGCAGTACGCGCCATTCAACGTCAGGGGTTCCGGAACATAGAGTTCAAGGGACGCCTCACGAACATCTGCCGGATCGCCCTTGAAAAGGAACACTGCAGGAATCGGCGCGTCCGAGAAATTGAGCATATCTGTCGCACCGCCGTTCCAGTCCTTGTTCCATGCAGCCGGGAATGCACAGACGTCTATTGGCATCTCGTCCACGTCGACGCCAGGTGCCGAAGATATGTTGACATTGGCGTAATTCACGCTGCCCTTTCCCAGCGACAGCAGATGCACTGCCGCCCGCACGGCCTTTTTAGGCGAGGTGAACGACCAGGAGGCGCGTTTCCAGTTCCAGACGCCACGTGCCCGGCCATCCACGATACCCAGCGACTGGCCCTTGTCGTCAAAGAACTCCATCGCCACGCCTGCTCGGCCCCCCATCCAGCAGGCTATCTGGGCAGACACCGTCCATTCGACGACCCCCTTCAGATCAGTCGTCACCTCTTTGGCGACGCCGAACTTCTGAGCGCCGCCCAGATGGCGCAGCTCTATGGCCGGCTGTCTGCCGCGATAACCCGTCGGGCTGAACGTCACTTTGCCGGAGGCTTCCAATCCCGGATAGAATTTCTCAATCCATTCTCCGGCAAGAGCCATAGGGGCCAACAGCAACAGGGATAGGAGCGAAAAAGTACGCAAAAAAACGAAGGAATGAAGAGCCATCCCGTAGAGTAGCGGCCCACGTCTCGGTTTCCCCGATATGACGCCCCCCTCATCAAACCGGAAGTACGGATTTTCCACATCCGTTTTTCCCCACTGCTCCACTTTCCTCATAGTACGGCAGACTTGCTTCATTTCTGCAAATTGTTGTTTATGATCAAAATCTGTTGACGACATACCCGCCCATCCAGACAACCTCCGCCCAACAGTTTTTCCTGTAGGTCAACATTATACCCCCCCCCTCGGCGCTTTGGCACTTATAAAATTCAAGAACTTCTCCTGCCCG
>JAKSOW010000178.1 GCA_024405395.1 Kiritimatiellia bacterium
GGCACGGAGGCGAGGTACTGCCCCGCCTGGATCGTCTCCACCTCGCCGAGCACCAAATTGCCGTTCACCAGCTTGTAGAGCGCCGCTTCCTGGCCCGGATTCTCGCCGTAGCGCAGCCCCTTCTCTTCGCCGCCGATATTCCAAAGCACCTTCTCGTACGACAGCGTCTCGCGCTTGTCGCCGTCGATGAAGCTGATCTCCATCTTGGGGGCGAAGTGGTCGGTTTCAATGGTGCGGTAGGCAGCCTTCAGATCTTTCATGTTTTTCCTTCGAGTGATTTCGTTTAATTCGGGAGTTGCTTGCCTCAGGCGAGATCCGCCATCGTGACGACGGGGATGTCCTTCTTGAGCGTCACCTTCATCGGCTTGAGCGCCTTCGTGTCGAAAGCATAGCCCTCGGCGCCCAGCGGCCACACCACCGGCGCGGTGTTGAGGATGGTGGCGCGGAAGCCCTGCATCGTGGCACCCATGTTGCCGGTGTGCGACGAGTTGCAGCCCTCGTTCTCGATCACGAACGGATACTGGAAGCCCTTGGCCATCAGCGTCTGCAGGAACGCCGTCCAGTCCATCGAATCGCTGCCGCCGAATCCCGGCAGACGCGGCTCGTAGTTCAGACGGTCCCACTCGCAGCTCGGCTGCGGCACCTTGGCCTTCTTCGCGAGCTTGTCGGTAACCTTCTGCACGGGGAAGAGACGGCCCCAGTGAATGGCGGCGGCAGACTTGGCGAAGTTGCGCGTGCCCTTGATGTGGATGCGGCGCAGGCGCTTGAAGTCCATGGCGTTGATCACGTCGACAGGGTCGATGTGCTGCCACACGTCATGCGACGGATCATAGGTCTCGGCATGCGCCTTGGACGGAATGAGCGCGTACATGAGCTTGCGTGCGGCAAGGCAGCCCGGCAGGTTGTTGTAGCAATCGGGCGCGGTGACCTGCTGCCAGCCCTCCATCGGACAGTTCTCGTAGCAGAGCGTCACGCCCAGCGACTCGGCGTACTTCACGATCGGCGTGAAGACGCGCTTGTATTCCATCAGATTCTTCTCGAAGCCGGCGTCCTCGCGGCCCAGCTCATTGTTGTAGCCCACGAACGTGCCGCAGACGACGTCGTTCTGGTCGCCGCCCAGGAGCGCCGCGATACGGATGAGCTTCAGAATGTGGTTCTGGTTGTTGACACGCTGCGCCGGATCGCCGCCAATGAGGTTGTCGTAGGCGCCCACGGACACGCGCAGCCCTTCCTTGTTGCAGGCCTCAACGACCTTCTTGGCCGCGTCAAGGTCGAAGGTCTCATAGTCCAGATGCGTGGCCGTGTGGTCCTTGCGCGTTCCATCCCGGCGGAAAACGCACAGCTCAAGCCCCTGAGCGCCCACGCTCTTGGCGCGCGCAATCACCTGATCGAAACTCTGGCCGGGGAAGGCCGAGGTCATAAGCCAAATCGGATTGTTCATCTTTATAACTCCTTGTGGGGCTGTTCCGCCGTTTATCCTTGAAAATCTGTCCAACATTCTACCAAAAGGCACCTTCAAAGGCAAGCACGGCGATTTCCGCCGTGCCACCGAATCGCCGCTTCGGCGTATCAGTTCTCAGACGCCGCGTTACAGACCAAAAGCCTTGACGATGCTCTCGGCCAGGAGCTGATACGCCGGGGCCTTCCAATGGAACTGATCGCCAGCCGCCCAGTCAAGCTCCTTCTCGCACAGGGCATAGCCGTCGATCACGGGGATGCCCTCCGCCTTCATCACGGCCAGCGCGATGCGGTTGAGGCGCTGGACGATGTCATTCTTCTCGCCGAGCCCCACGACCTTTCCTTCGGCGTTCTTCTTCGCCGTATGCGGTGTTGTCGTCAGATAGAAGATCTTGGCGTGCGGAGCACAGCGCTTGAGCGTCTGCGTCAGTGTCGCATAGGATGACCGGATCTCTTCGTCCGAGACCTTGTCCGGCGTCCACGAAAGCGAATGAAGACCGTTATTGAAAACCACATAGTCGTAGTCGGCCAGTCGGCAAACCTCCTCAAAGCGCGTCACGCCCACACCTTTCGCCCCCGGCGAAGACAGGAAGCTCATCCAGTGATAGAGGTTCGCCTTTTCTTTCAGCAGCCGACGAAACGGCGTCGAGTAGCCCACGGAGATCGAATCGCCGTAATAAAGGACGTTCGGCACGCCCTTCACGGGCTCAACAGGAGCATTGACAAGCCAGCCACGACCGGCCTTGTATCCCAGCAGCGGTTTTTTCTCCTCGCCGACGCCCCAGAATTCCTCCGCGTCATCCCAGATTCGCAGGCTTTCCAGCACCACCCCCGAAAGCTCCTTCTTCGGCACGCCGGTGACATGCGGTCCGCCCACCTTGAGCGGCGCGAGATTGGGTGTCGCCGACATCATGAAACTCTTCTGGACGCGACCATCCTTGTAGACGACGATCCAGCCTTTCCGTGCCGTCACGACAAACGTGTGCGTCTCGCCTGCCTGGGCCTTCACGAACGCGTGCGAGCAGACATAGTTCTCGCCGTTCAGCCGCAGCATCAGCGGGCAGCCATGTCCCCGGATCGTCGTGAACCAGAGCCCCCACCCCGTCTGGGTCACGCTCTGGTCGCAGACCGTGAATCCGCAGTCTGGCTGCATATCGTTGAACTTCAGCTTCATCTCGATGGTGAACGCCGTCACGTTCGGCAACGACGCATTCGGCACTTCCAACGCCGCCGCGCGCGAAATGGACCGGGCACCACCATGATCCGCCAGGTCCCAGACAGGCCGCGACGCCATCTTGCCCACCCCGGCCTGCACCGCGGAGACCAGTACCAACGCAAACACAGTAAAGACTTTCCGCATGACAACCTCTTTCATTGAATCTTCACCTCTCAAGTATGGCATTCCGAGACTTTTGAGAGCATTATATCAAAGCCAATTCCAATCTGTCCATGACGATCCACGACCTTCGGGTAAGTTTGCCCTTCTTCGAATTTGACGTCACAAGGTGGATGTGATATGATGTGCGCCATGGAGAGAATTCGCATTGGACAAGGTTATGATTCGCATCGTTTCGATGCGAATCGTCCGCTTGTCTTGGGCGGTGTTGAAATTCCCGACGCACCTGGGCTCAAGGCCCATTCCGACGGCGATGCGCTCATCCATGCCATCATCGATGCGCTTCTGGGCGCGGCGGCGCTCGGTGACATCGGCCAGCATTTTCCCGACAGCGATCCCGCCTATCGAGGGGCGGATTCCGCACAGCTTCTGGCGAAGGCCGTGGCTGAAATCCACGCCGCGGGCTGGACAGTCGGGAATCTTGACGCCACGGTGATCTGCGAACGGCCCAAACTGCGTCCGTACGTCGAGAAGATGCGGGCCCGCCTTGCCAATCTGCTGGCATGTGCCGTGGGCGACATATCCATCAAGGGAAAGACCAATGAAGGCATGGACGCAACTGGCGCCGGCGAGGGTCTTGCCGTCCATTGCGTCGTCTTGCTGACGGCACAGGCCTAATTGGCCGTAGGCCCGAAGAGCGCTGCGCCAATCTCCGCCGTCAGCGCCACAGCCGCCGCGTGCCGACCTTCTACAGGAGAACGGGGGAGAATCGGTGTTTCCGTCGCCAAGGTGTAGACGATCGTGCGTGCGCCCACTTCGTACCAAGGCTGCCCCTTCGCCAGGACCGGCGGATCACACGTAATCCTGATTGGCAGAACAGGCACCTCCGCGGCGAGCGCGATCTGCGCCGCCCCACGCCGCAGGCGGCGATGACGCGTTTCCGTCGGTGTGCGCGTCCCTTCCGGGAACACCACCAGATTGGTCCCTGCCGCCAGTAGGTCACCCGCCTCACGCAGTACCCCTTCCGGGTCATCGTTCACCAGGAAGGCACTGCGCACGATACGCGAATAAAACGGATTGCGCGCCGCCGCCGACTTTGCGATGGCCGTCGTGTCCCCCATGTGCGCGATGAGAATGATGATGTCGATGAGCGTCAGATGGTTGGCCACAACCACACACCCCTTCGCCGCCGCCAGGCGTTTGCGGTCTTCCGGCGCAAGATCCACCCGAAAGAGGCCCGTCACGCGTCCCACGCCCACAAACAGACGATAGGTCACGCGCACCAGCCGTCTCATCCAGCGCCGAGCCCATGCCCCATCACCACACACGGCCAGCACCGGGAACAGCAGAAAGCCCAGTATCACGCTGCCCAAAGCAAAGCCCACGAAGAAAAAGGCCGCCAGCAAAGAACGCAGCAGTCTCAACGGCCGACGCCCTCCAACGCCGTCACAAAGTCCTCAAACGAACAGTCGCGCGGAATGGGGTCACCCGAAAAGCGCCAATTCGAGGAATCAATCAGCACGGCCACAGCACAAGCCTCCTGCGGCTCTCCAAACGCCGGGCGATAGAATTCGGGCGTGGCCTCTTCCGCGTAGACGAACAGCGCTCGGGTGCGTAACGCCAAGACCTCCAGCAACCCCGCGTGCAGCGTGGCGGCACGGGCGGCAATCGCCGTGTAGGGGGCCTTGTTCTTGGTGAACAGAGAGAAAGCCCCGGGCGCCGCGTTGTGCACCGAGGCGGAGAAACCGGCCGGCGACATTTCGCCTTCGGCATGAAACTGCTGCATCAGCTTGATGGTAGTGCCGATTTCACCCCAACGCGAGGCGAAGACGACTGGCAGGCCTTCTGCAGGCGGCGGATCCGGATAGACAAGGTGTGCCACCGACAACGCCGCGCGCTCCACCCCCGTCAGACGCCGCCGAACAAGCGGCGGAACAAAGGCGACGTCGGGCTTGGGCGCCTCAGGCGTGGGGCGCCAGACGGCAACACGCTCAAGAACCACATCGGCGAAATTCATTTCTTCTCCCCTTCGCGCCTGGCCAGCTCCTTCTCGTCGCAGGGAGGGAACAGCGAAAAGACATACTTGCGAATGATGGGGGCCACCACCTCGCCAGGATTGTCGTTGCCGCCAAATGATGAGCGACCGATGCCATTGGCCACATAGATGCGGGAACGCGAAAGAACGCGATCCCGCGCCGGGTCGGCCAAGACCACGTTCAGCGTCACCTCATCCCGTCCGCCAAAACCCGAGAAGCCGGCTTCGCCATACTCCCAGGACTCTATGTTCGTGAACAGAGCTACGTCGCACGTGGTCGTCAGGGCATCTTCGGCTACTGAACGGCGCGAGCCCGAACGGCGACTCGGCGTATGGACGCTGATGCCTCGGGCCGCAAAGGCGTGGCGAAATTCGTCGACGACCACTTGAGCATTGCGCGTATAGAGAAAGCCCCCCTGTGGATTAAGCGGATTGGGGATGTATACGCGAGTCGTTTCGGGCAGTTTCTCGCGCAACTTCGGCAACTGCTCCTCAATCGTGCCCGGGAAGAGCACGCATCCAGCCATGAACAGCAGCAAGGCCGCCACTAAACCTGTCATTTTTCGCATGACGGAAATTATAGCATAAGGCAGCGGGATTGTGGTATCATATCCGCCATGGAAAATTGGCTGGAAATGGCTCAGGACGTACGTGGCGTGGTCTTCGACTTCGGCGGCGTGATTTCGTATCCGCCGGGCGAGAACTGGCCCGCATACGACGTTGCGGCTGCGCTGGGGCTCTCGTGCGCCGCCTTTGACAAGGGATTCAAGGACTATCGCCACCTGTGGGACGGCGGCTTCATCGACGGTGTCGAGATGTATCGCCGCATCTTCGCCGACAATGGACTCACGGCTACGGACGATGCGCTCCGCCATCTGCTTGATGTGGATTGTGAGGGTTGGGTGCACGCCTTCAATCCCGGCACGCTTGAACTGATGCATCAGCTCAAGGCCCAAGGAAAGAAGCTCGGCATTCTCACCAACATGTGCACCTATTTCAAGACGGAGTGGTTCCTGCCCCGCGCGGCCGAATACGTTGCCCTGGCCGATGCCCTCGTCGTCTCGGGAGACCATCGGCTCTACAAGCCGGAAGAGCCCATCTATCGGCTTATGGAACGCGAAATCGGGCTCAAGCCTGAGGAATTGCTGTTCTTCGACGACAACATGCCCAATGTCGAAGGCGCCCGCCGCTGTGGCTGGAAGGCCGCGCTCTTCAAGAGCGCCTAGCCCCTCTTCGCCATTTCGGCGAGACGCGCGTCACGTCCCTGGGAGAGCAGTTCGTGCATTTTGGCGGTGTCATTTTCCGCCAAAGCGGCGCGGTATTCGCCCAGACGCGCCAGAAAACCGTCCAGCGATTCCAGAAGCGCAACGCGGTTGTCGAAGAAGAGGTCCGTCCAGATGTCCGGATTGAGCAGCGCCACACGCGTCATGTCGTGGAAGCTGCCGGCGGAATAGCCATGATGCTCCAATGCCAGCGGATCGCGCGCATAGGCCGACGAAACCACATGCGCCAACTGGCTCGTGAGGGCGATCATGCGGTCGTGGTGCTCAGGCGTGGTGATGACCACCCGCCCAAAGCCCAGCTCCTTGAAGAATTTCTCCAACGTGTCCAGCGGAATGCGCCCACAGCTGGGATAGGGCGTGAGGATCATGGAGGCACCCTGGTAGAGATCGGCCGTTGAATTGGCGAAGCCCGCCACTTCCTTGCCGGCCATGGGATGCCCGCCAATGAACGTCCACCGATCCTGCAGCGCGTACTTGCGCAGCGCCTCGCAGATATCCGCCTTGACGCCAGTGGCATCCACGACCAGAGCCCCCTTCTTGAACTCGGCGGCATGCGCCTCGATCCAGGGCACGACGGCGGCAGGCGGAATGGCGATGAGGACAATGTCGGCATCCGACACCTCAACGGGGTCATGATGCCCAATGCCGCGCACCGTGTGCCCGGCACGCAGGGCCGCCTTGTAGAAGGACCCGCCAATGAGCCCCATTCCCATTACCGCAATGTTCATAGCACCTCCACGAAAAACGGCGGAGCCAAGGCCCCGCCGTTTTCATCATTCGATTCTCACCGATGACCTTAGGCCTTCTTGGCGACTTCGATGATCGCCTTGAAACCCTCGGGATCCTGGATGGCAATCTCGCTGAGCATCTTGCGGTTGAGCGTGACGCCAGCCTTGATGAGACCCGCCATGAAAGCGGAGTAGCTCATGCCCTCAGCGCGGGTCGCCGCATTGATGCGGGCAATCCAGAGCTGACGGAAATCGCGCTTGCGCAGCTTGCGGTGAATCGTCGAGAGACGAAGCGCGCGGTCAACGGCCTCAGTGGCCGTGCGGAAGAGTTTGGAGCGGGCGCCGTAAAAGCCTTTCGCACGTTCAAGGCGGCGGCGGCGGCGTTCGCGAGAAGCGGGAGCATTAGTAGCACGAGACATTTTTCATTCCTCCTTAGGCGTACGGCTGCATGCGGTGCATGGTCTTCTCGACCGTCTTGTCAGTGACCGTCGTGCCACGGAGGTTGCGCTTGCGACCGCGGCTCTTGTAGCCGTTGAGGTGCGCCTTGCCGCCCTGCGAACGCAGGACCTTCCCCGTCGCCGACATTTTCATGCGCTTGGTGGCGCACTTCTTCGTTTTCATCTTAGGCATTG
>JAKSOW010000179.1 GCA_024405395.1 Kiritimatiellia bacterium
GGATGAACGGAATCACGTACTGCTTCTGGAAGAGCGAATCGGTGGCCGACGCATTCTTGGCCGTCTCGGCGGCGGCGGCTTCATCAGCCGCGACCATCTCGGCGAGAATCGCCTTCGCCTTCTCCTCGCCGTTGTTGGCTGCGAGCGAGGCGAGCGCCTCGTCCTTGCGGCCCTTGCGATAGAGCCAGCGCGACGACTCCTTGAGCCGGAACGCACCGAAGAAGAGGACGACGCCCGGCACACACGACAGGAGGAAGATCATCTGCCAGGCGTGGACCCACGAGGCGATCTGCGCAGCGTCAAACCAAGTCTTGATTTGGGCGAAGGTGACCGCCGCAGCCGCGACACCATTCTCGAGCGCCTTTGCGGCAACGGCCTTCGTGACATCGCCGACGACGTAGGTGACGCAGAAGCCGATCACCGCCACGAACACGAGGCCGATCGTCAACAGCAGCTGGAACATGCCCGTGCCCTTGCCGCGCGAATCGGCGTCAAGGCATTCGGCCAGATACATCGGCACGATCACGCCGAAGAGGCCTGCCGCCGCACCCTGCATCGCACGCCCGCCGACCATCATCCAGAAATTTCCGCCTTCGAAGAAGCCCGAGGCGCAGATCACTGGAATCGACACAAGAAAGAGCATCGCAGAGGCGACGATCATCCTCTTGCGACCGAACCACTCCGCCAGGAGACCCGCCACGAGCGACGATGGAAGCGATCCCCACAGGGCCATGCCCACGATCCACCCGATCTCATTCTGGTTGAAGGTGGAGGTTCTTTCGATGTACGGCAACGCCGCGGCGATCACGCCCACGTCGACACCATAGAGCAACCCACCAAGGCCCGCCATGATCAGCAGGAACTTGGCATAACGTTTGACTTTATCGTCCATGATTTTCTCCAGTTTAGAGGCTATTCTTCAATGCAACATCACTCAACCGACTCGGGCGCCGCGCCGATGTCGACATCCGGGAAGAACTTGGCGGCGTACTTACGGCAGGGTTCAAACCCTTCCACAGCCTTCTTCACCAACGTCTGCGAATACTCGAGCTCGGGGTCGTCCGACATGAACACCTGCATCGAGAGCGCCGCCCCCAGCATGCTGTCGGCCCACTTCATCGGTCCTTGGCGCGTACGGGAATCATCCTGCCCCTTCACGACGAGCTGAACGATAAGACGCTTCATCAAGCCACGGTGCTCCGGCTTCTGGAAGAACTTCTCCCAGTCAGTCTTCTGCTCCTTGCCCTTGACGAACTGACCCTTCACTTTCTTGGAGATCACCCAGGCCATGCCGTTCTTGTCGCTACGGATGATTTCGGTCTTCACAAGGCCCTTTTGCGCCATGAAGACCGTGCCGCGGGCCTTGTTGATGAGCTGTTTGTGGAAGGCGTCCATCATGTCCGCCCGCTTCTGGAACATCTTGATCTCGTCGCGTCCCTCCTGCGTGGTGAACTCAACGCCCACAGCCTGGATCTGACGCTTGCAGAGGTCCCAGCTGAGGTGGCGCACGAGCGAGATCTGCAGGGCATCCCATTTTTCCTGCACCAGCTTGCACTCCTGCTCTGCCTTAGCCTTGTGCTCCTCGGCGGCCTTCGCCTCGGCGGCGGCCTTTGCCTCAGCCTCAGCCTTCTCCTTGGCGGCCTTCTCAGCTTTGGCCTTGGCCTTAGCAGCCTGCTTCTCGATGGTCTTGATCAGGTTCTGCGACTTGGACTTGATCACGCCCACCTTCTTGAGCGTCTGCTCCACGCACTTCATCGACTTGATGTCGCCGAACTCATCCAGCAGCTTGGAGGAATATTCCGCCAGTTTCTTGGCGCCAGCCGTGTCTTCGGCAGTCAGCTTGGCCAGCTTCATGTCGATTTCCTTGATGAGCAGCGCCACACGTCCCTTCACGCGGATCTCCGCCGCACGGCAGGCATAGAAGTCGCCCCAAAGCGCGATGAAGTTCTTGAGGTCGGCTGGCACCTCCACCGCAACCGCCGCAGGTGCGGCAGCTTCGGCCTTGACCTCGGCAACGGGCTCAGCCTTGGGTTCTGGCTTCTTGTCCTCTTTCTTGGCATCCGCCTTCTTGTCGTCCTTCTTCGCCTCCGGAGCCTTGGCCGCAGGTGCATTGGTGGACGCAGGAGCAGCAGCCTGAGCGGGAACCGCATTCGTACCGGCGGCCTGTGCAGGCACCGCGTTCGTGCTGGCGACCTCGGCAGGGGCGGCATTCGTCTCAGCCGCCTTGGCGTCAGCTTCAGCCTTGGCTTCTTCGGCCTTCTTGGCAGCCTCGGCCGCTTCGGCCGCAGCCTCTTCCGCCTCGGCCTGCGCGGCCTTCGCCTCTTCCGCGGCCACATAGGCCTTGGCGTCGGCGATGTCCTTGGAATCGCTCTCCGGCGGCTGCAGTGTTCCACCCACGGCGGCAATCATCTCGTCCGTCAGCTTGGCGCGAATCTGCGTGGCGGCAGACTTCATCTCCTTCTCGGCCTTGGAGACCAGATCAGTGAAGTTCGCGCCGAAGTCGGCCACCGCCTTCTTGGAGTTCTCAATGGCTGCACGCGCCTTGGTGCGCGTCTCCACGATGAGTTTCTGCTCGGCCTCGCGCTCCTTGACTTCTTCATTGTGGACATACCAGAAAAGGCCGCCCACCACGGCACCGATCGCGAGCAGAATGCCCAGCACCACCAGCCCCACGATAAGGCCGATGGACATGTGCTTCCCGTCCTCCTCGCCTTCCACCGGCGGTACTTCACCGCCATCCGCGGAAAGCGGCACCGCCGTAATATTCGTTTGCTGCGTCTTACCCTTCTTGCCCTTGAGGCGGATGCGCGTGGAGGGCGTCGCCGTCTTCTCGGGGCCAGCCTTCTCCAGATAGCGGCGCAGATCGCCCAGCAGCGACCCATACGTGGGATAACGACGCGAAGGCTCGAGTTCGAGCATGCGCATGATGATGTCGTCGATTTCCTTGGGCAGTTCCGGACGGACCTCGCTCGGCTTCGGCGGCGGCGCCTCGAAACGCGCCTTCACGACGGCCGTAGCGTCCACGCCCTCAAACGGCGGCTGGCCCGTCAGGGCATGGTAGATCGTGCCGCCCAGCGAATAGATATCGGCGCGGTAGTCGATGGGCTGACGGCGCACCTTCTCAGGGCTGATATAGTAGGGGGTACCCCAGATTTCGTCCGAATCGCCCTGCATGGCGGCCAAACCGAAGTCCACGAGCTTGGCGTTGCCGTCGTTGTCGTACAGCACGTTCTCGGGCTTGACGTCACCATGGACAAGCCCCTGCTCGCCGGCAAGAGCCAACGCCTCGGCCAGCTGACGGCAGATGCGCATCACCTTGACGGGATCCATCGTGCCCGGATTCTGCTCCATCTCCTTGTCGAGCGACCCGCCCGTGCAGAGCTCCATCGCGATGTAGGGCATACCCTGCTCGGTACCGAACGAATATATCTGCGCAATGTTCGGATGGTTGAGACGCGCCGCAGCCTGCGCCTCGCGCTGGAAACGCTCCACGAACGTGGGATCGTCGCCAAGCTCCTTCAGCATCACCTTGATGCCCACCTGACGATCGAGCATGAGGTCACGGCCCAGATACACGCCGCCCATGCCACCGTGCCCCAACTCCTTCTCCAACATGAAATGCCCGAACTCTGCAGGCGTCGGGATCATCGGTTCTTCGTTTTCTTCTGCCATTTTTATCCTCCGAACTCAGATCTTCTCACAAAATTCGCACATAAGCCAATTCTATTCAATATTGCCCCACCGGGGATTGATGATTGGCCAGAACACGCCGCCGGCAATGCCGACCAGCTTTCGGGCCGGCACAGGCCCCCAGTAACGGCTGTCATAGCTGTTGGGCGAGTTGTCGCCACAGGCGTAGTATTCGTCCGCCGCCAGCTTCACCACATCGCCAGCCTTCGCCAACGTACGGCCCGGCTTGTCGTACTCGCTCGCGCCGCTGGGACGGTATCCCGCATACGGATACATATGCGTTTCGCCCTTTTCACGGTTCTGGATCTGTGCCACGCGCCGAGGCTCCATCGGCATCTGACCATCCACATACAGGCGATCATCCTTCATCATGAGGGTTTCGCCCGGGGTACCCGTCATGCGCTTGATGTAGTGCGTGCCCTGAGCCAGCCCCTCGATGCCTGTCGTGTTGAAGATCATCACGTCGCCACGCCGCGGATGGCGGAAGTTCCAGAGCCAGCGATTGACGAAGAGGAAGTCACCCGTCACCACATAACCGCTCCAGAGCACCTGCCCGGCCCGCACAACCTCGCCTGGCCGAAGCCCATTCGGCAATGCGGGAATCTCGCCTGCAACCGGCGCATCGCCGCCAGAGTCGCGCAAAACATCAGTGGGCACCAGCATGGGCTTGCTCATCGCCCCCGTTGCCCGATCGAAGACCCGCATGTCATAATGCCCCGTATTGGTGGGCTGGAACCCCAACTGCCCAGTGAAAGGCGCCGTAAAGCAATAGTACATCTCGCCCGAAAGCGCCCATTTGAGCCATTTCTGCGGGCCCTTGTCCCAGAACGTCGCCTGCGCCGGCGTGCAGCGCTTGGAGTAGTTGCCGTACAGCGTAGGCTGCATCGACCCCGTGGGAATGTTGAACGGTTCGTAGAAATAAGCGCGGAAGGCCATCGCCACGGAGATGGACACAACCAAAATGTCCAGCCATTCCCGCCCCCAAGCGCAGCTTTTGGGAGGGTCGAGGTACTCCAGCAGTGATTTGCATTCGGCTACGTCTTTTACCGCCCAAGCATCACGCAGGTTCTGCAGGCGCACGGCAAACTTGCCGTCGCCACGATATTCGGGCAGATCCTCATAAGACAAAACAAAGGTGCGCGCAGCGGTGAGCACCGTCTTCGCCTCTTTTTTCGCCTTGGCCGCCTTCGTGAACGGTAATGCAAATGACATAATCTAACTCTTGAAAACGCTTATTATAGCGAAAAAGATAGTTTATGACAAGGACATTCTGCCATGGACTTCACCCAAGGCAACGCCGGTAGATGGCCTCGACATCCGCATCATCCAGGGGGCGGAAACTACCGAGTTTATTGCCGTTCAACCCCAGCGTCTTGACGAGCAGCGGAATGTCCTCTTCTCGGGCGCCGAGCTCGGCGAACGTAAGCGGCATGCCGATCCCCTTCAACCAGGAACGGAAAGCCGCAATGCCGGCCCGGGCCGTCACCAGGTCATTCTCCTGAGGGGAAATGCCCCAGACATGCGTCGCGAATCGGACGAAACGGACCAGATCCGTCTCGCAGACATAATCCATCCAAGCTGGCATCACCACGGCAAGTCCAGCGCCATGCGCACAGTCGTAAAGCGCCGAGAGCTCATGCTCGATGCCGTGACTGGCCCAATCCTGCGCACGACCAACCCCACAGGTGTTGTTGTGGGCGAGCATACCGGCCCACATCACGTTCGCACGGGCCTGATAATCGTTCGGATCGGCCAGCACTTTCGCGCTCTCGGCGACAACCGTGCGCATGACGGCCTCGCACAACTCGTCCGTGACGACGACATCGCGCGTCTGCGTGAAATAGCGTTCGCACACGTGCGCAAACATGTCCGTCAGCCCGCACGCCGTCTGATAGGGCGGAAGCGAGAACGTGAGCGCGGGGTTCAGCACAGAGAAGCGCGGACGCAGCACATCATTGGACGTAGCGCGCTTGAGATTCTCGGGTTCAAGCGTGATGACCGAATTCCCGCTCCCTTCACTGCCCGCCGCAGCAATCGTAAGTACCACCCCCACTGGCAGCGCCGCGGGAATCGGCGGTGGCGTGCGGTCTTTGCCGACATAGTACTCTCGCCAATGACCGCCATTGGCCGCGCCAATCGCAATGGCCTTCGAGGAGTCGATCACGCTGCCGCCACCCACCGCAAGAATGAAGTCGATCTTCTCGGCCGCACAGAGCGCCACCCCTTCCTCAACCTTGCTGCTGCGGGGATTCGGCTTGACACCGCCCAACTTGACGGCAAACAGCCCCGCCGCCTCCAGGCTCCTGGTCACGCGATCGAGCAATCCGCTTCGGACGGCGCTCCCGCCGCCGAAATGGACCAGCACACGGCTTCCCCCAAATCGGCGCACCAGCGCCCCCGTCTCCAGTTCCTTGTCCTTGCCAAAGGCAAACAACGTCGGCGAGTAGAAATTAAAGTCGTTCATGCCGACATTATACCACATCGTCTGGACGAAGTGGGACCTGTTCACGCAAAATCAGCGCACGGCGCGACCTTGAACGTCCTCATGCCGGCCGGACAATCGGATCAGGCAAGCCCTCAACCGTGGAAATACTTCACGCTGTCCGGGGGCCGAACATTGGTGAGGGTTCCGACGTAATGGCGCAGCCAGTGATCGACCTTCGGATGCGCCAAGGCCGTCTCCTCGTTGAGTTCGATGCCGAGGCCAGGACGGTCGGATGGGTACATCATGCCATCCACGAACTTCACGTCTTCGTCGATCACATCCTTGCGCCACGGCACGTCGTCGAAAAGCGTCTCATGGATGCAGTAGCCCGGGGTCGAGACGCCCAAGGCAAGCGTGACCGCGTTGGCGACGGGGCCCGACGGATTATGGGCGCAGAATGGGATATGGTGCGCGTCGCAGATGCCAGCGATCTTCTTCATCTCGGTGATGCCGCCCGCATGGGAGGCGTCGGGCTGCAGGTAGTCGCAGGCGCGAAGCTCAATCGCGCCCATGATCTGCTGCGTCGAGAATAGGCGTTCGCCGCAGGCAATCGGCACGCGGACCCGTGAGCGCAAGTCGGCAAGGGCGCGCATTGAGTCGGGGATGACAGGCTCCTCAACCCAGTAGGGATCATACTCCTCCAGCGCATGGCAGAGACGCAACGCCGTCGGCAGGTCAAAGCGGCCATGGCATTCGATCAGAATCTCGGCCTTGCCTTCCGTAGCCTCCTTCACAGCCTCCACGCAACGTAGCGCCTTCTTGAAGTCCGCGGGAGGCAACTGGCGGTAATTCTTGCCGAACGGATCCCATTTGAGGCCCTTGAATCCCAATTCGACGGCCGCAGTCGCCTTGGCGGCAAACTCCTCGGGCTCCTTTGCGCCGGCGAACCAGCAGTTGGCGTAGCACGGCACGCAATCCCGGCACTTGCCGCCGAGCAGTTTCCACACCGGCACCCCCAAGGCCTTGCCCTTGATGTCCCACAGGGCCATGTCTACAGCTGAAAGGGCCGACATGAGAACCGCGCCGCCACGCCAATAGGCATCACGATAGTTTTCATGCCAGATCCATTCCGTGTCGAACGGATCCTTGCCGATGAGCGCGTGCTCAAGGTCCTGAATCGCCCCGACAAGGGCATTTTCCTTGTATTCGAGCGTGCCTTCGCCAATGCCGGAGATGCCTTCGTCGGTAAATAC
>JAKSOW010000018.1 GCA_024405395.1 Kiritimatiellia bacterium
TGGTTGTGACAGTCTGTCGTCTGTGACGATTCCGTCGAGCGTGACGAACATCGGGGATCGTGCGTTTTCCGGTTGTAGTGGTCTGACGTTGATCTCCGTTGATTCCTCAAATCCGAGTTATTCTTCGCGAAATGGCTTGCTCTGCACTAAAGACGGGACGGTCTTGATTCAGGGAATAAATGGCGAAGTAACGATTCCGCCAAGTGTGACGAGCATCGGTGATAGGGCGTTTTGGGGCTGCAAAGGCCTGAAGTCGGTGACGATTCCGTCGAGCGTGACGAGCATTGAGGATGATGCGTTTTCTGGTTGTGACAGTCTGTCGTCTGTGACGATTCCGTCGAGCGTGACGAACATCGGGAGGTCTGCGTTTTCTGGTTGTGACAGTCTGTCGTCGGTGACAATTCCGTCGAGCGTGACGAGCATCGAGGGTTTTGCGTTTTCCGGTTGTAGCGGCCTGACATCTGTGACGATTCCATCAAGTGTGACGAGCATTGGGAAAGGGGCGTTTTATGGCTGTGACGGTCTGAAGTCGGTGACGATTCCGTCGAGCGTGACGAGCATTGGGGAATTGGCATTTTCCGAATGTAGTGGCCTGAGGACGATCTCTGTTGATCCCTCTAATCCCAAATATTCTTTGCGGAATGGGTTGCTCTGCACCAAAGACGGGGGAACCTTGATTCAGGGGATAAATGGCGATGTGACGATTCCTTCAGGCGTGACGAGCATTGAGGATGGCGCGTTTTTCGGCTGTAGCGGGTTGACGTCTGTTACGATTCCGTCAAGCGTGACGAGCATCGGAAAGTGGGCATTCCCCGGCTGCAGCGGGCTGAAGTCGGTGACGATTCCGTCGAGCGTGACGAACATCGGGGATAACGCGTTTTTCAATTGTAGTGGCCTGACATCTGTGACGATTCCATCAAGTGTGACGAGCATTGGGGAAGGGGCGTTTTATGGCTGTGACGGTCTGAAGTCGGTAACGATTCCTTCGGGTGTGACGAGCATTGGCGATAGGGCGTTTGAGGATTGCAAAGGCCTGAAGTCGGTGACGATTCCGTTGAGCGTGACGAGCATCGGGGAGGAGGCATTCTCCTGCTGTAGCGGGCTGAAGTCGGTGACATTCGAAGGTAAGCCGCCGAAGGATGTCAATGAGGCTGGGTTTCCGTCTGGTGTTGAGCTGCGCTACAATTCCGCTTATGCGAAAGAGTGGAAGCCCGTGATCTCCGCCAGTGGATTCACGAACGCGACGGCGTACTAGCTCGGATTTCTTTACCACGGAAAGTGCTGAAGCCGCCATTCGGCGGGCACGGAAAATGGTTGGGGAAAATAATCCCCAAGGGCTTGTGAACCAGAATATATCCGTACCATGTCCACAACATTGCGATTGGATTGTCCGGAACGGATTCTTTCCCAATCGCCTTCCGTGCCCGCAGGGCGGTTTCCGAGTCTTCCGTGGTTTGGGGGAGGTATGCACCATGTCAAAATCCTGCGGAAACGCGGCGAGAAAGTGGTGCGTTTTCCATCTTAACTCGTATAATGAACTAAGATCTTGGTGTTAGAGGCGGCGGATGGCTGCTGGCATATCGTGTTGCCAACACGAATCATCAGGGATAACTGCGAGGAAAAGGAAGATGAAGAACAGTGTCTGCAGATTGGCTGCTCTAGTTGTGGCAGTAATGTTTGCCCTGGGCGCCTGGGCCGATAAGTGGAAGGACCCTGAATCTGGTTACACATGGCTTTATTCTGTGAAGGACGGAAAGGCGGAGATAGTGAATAGGGGGGAGGGGTCTGTCTCACCCGAGCCCTCGGGAACATTGACGATCCCTTCAACCCTCAACGGCCATCCCATGACGAGCATAGGGGATGGTGCGTTTTATGAGTGCAAGCGCCTGACCTCTGTGACGATTCCGTCGAGCGTGACGAACATCGGGGATGATGTATTTTTCGGTTGCAGCAGCCTGAAGTCGGTGACGATTCCATCAAGCGTGACGAGCATCGGGGATGAGGTGTTTTCCGGCTGTCACGGGCTGGCATCAATCTCCGTTGATCCTTCTAATCCCAAATATTCTTTTCGGAATGGGTTGCTCTGCACCAAAGACGGGACAGCCTTGATTCGGGGCATGGATGGCGATGTGACGATTCCGTCTAGCGTGAGGACTGTCAGGTCCGGTGCGTTTTACGGTTGCAGCGGCTTGACCTCTGTGGCGATTCCGTCAAGTGTGACGAACATCGGGTTGAGGGCATTTCTTGACTGTAGTGGGCTGACCTCGGTAACAATTCCTTCAAGCGTGACGAGCATCGAGTTTGGGGCGTTCGCACGTTGTAGCGGGTTGACCTCGGTGACAATTCCTTCAAGCGTGACGAGCATCGGGAAATTGGCATTTTCCTGCTGCAGTGGTCTAACGTCTGTGACGATTCCGTCAAGTGTGACGAGCATCGGGGATCATGCATTTCTCGGTTGCAGCGGGCTGAAGTCTGTGACGCTTCCGTCGAGCGTGACGAGGCTCGGGGATGGTGCGTTCAATGGCTGCAGTGGACTGAAGTCTGTGACGATTCCGTCGAGTGTGACGAGCATCGGGGAAGTGGCTTTTTTGGGTTGCAGCGGGTTGAAGTCAGTGACATTTGAAGGTAAGCCGCCGAAGGATGTCAATGAGGCTGGGTTCCCGTCTGGCGTTGAGCTGCGCTACAATTCCGCTTATGCGAAAGAGTGGAAGCCCGTGATTTCCGACTGTGGCTTCACGAACGCGACGGCGTACTAGTTCGAATTTCTTCACCACGGAAAGCGCTGAAGCCGCCATTCGGCGGGCACGGAAAATGGTTGGGGAAGAGAATCCCCAAGAGCTTCTGAACCAGAATATATCCGTACCATGTCCACAACATTGCGATTGAATTGTCCGGAACGGATTCTTTCCCAATCGCCTTCCGTGCCCGCAGGGCGGTTTCCGAGTCTTCCGTGGTTTTAGAGGGATATGCTCCTCCGCCAAGTGAACATTGAGAATGAGGTGTTTTCTACTGCCTTGAACTGATCTCGTCAACAGGTAAAGAAAAGCCGCCGGTCTTGGGACTCGGCGGCTTTTTCTTGGGCTGGAAGCGGCGCTTAGAGCGGCAGCTTCTTGCCGCCGGCCAGGGCGCGCACGACGAGGGAGGCGCCAGTGGCGCAATCGCCCACGGCGTAGACGTTCCGGTCGGGAGCGGAGACGATGGCCGTACGGGGTGTGAGCTCGAGGTTCAGCTGGCTGACGATCGGATGATCCTTCGGCACGCCCGTGAAGCCCATCGCGAGCAGCACGAGGTCGGCCTTGATGACTTCCTTCGTGTTGGGCACGGAGGTGAACTTGAGCGGACGGCCCTCGGGCGAGAAGGTCCATTCGACCTGCTCCACCTCGACTCCCGTGACCTTGCCGTTCTTGCCGATGAACTTCAGCGAGTTGAGGTCCCAGCGGCGTTCACAGCCTTCGTGGTGGCTGGAGCTTGTGCGGAGCATGTAGGGCCAGGACGGCCAAGGCGTCGAGGGGCTGCGCGTCTCCGGCGGCTTGGGCATGATCTCGATCTGCATCACGCTCTTCGCGCCTTGGCGGATGGACGTGCCTACGCAGTCGGAACCCGTGTCGCCGCCGCCGATCACCAGCACCTTCTTGTCCTTGGCGGAGATCGGCATCTCGTCGAGCTCGCCCGTGAGCACGCGGTTCTGCGCGCCCAGCAGCTCCAGCGCCAGGTGGATGCCCTTGAGCTCACGGCCGGGGATGTTCAGATCGCGGGCCGCCGGCGTGCCGATGGCCAGGATGAGCGCGTCGTTGGCGCGCTGCAGATAGGCGGCGGAGATGTCCGTGCCCACGTTCACGCCCGTCACGAACGTGATGCCCTCAGCTTCGAGGATCGCCCGGCGGCGATCGATGATCGACTTGTCGAGTTTGAAGCAGGGGATGCCGTAGCGCAGCAGGCCGCCGATGTTGGCGTTCTTCTCGTAGACCGTTACCTTGTAGCCCTTGCGGCGCAACGTGATCGCCGCCGAAAGGCCGGCCGGGCCGGCACCCACCACCGCCGCGGACTTGCCGTTCTCCTGGGCGGGCGGACACGGCTGGACCCAGCCGTTGGTGAAGGCCGTCTCGATGATGTGCTTCTCGGACTGGCGGATCATGACCGACTCTTCGTCGAGCTGATGCACGCAGCTCGCCTCGCACAAGGCCGGACAGATGCGGGCCGTGAATTCGGGGAAGTCCGAATGCTGGCTCAGCAGCTCGTAGGCCCGGCGGTCATCGCCTTCGGCGACGGCCCGGTTCTGGTCCGGCACCAGGTTGCCGAGGGGGCAGCCATAGCCGTGGCAGAAGGTCTGGCCGCAGTTGAGGCAGCGTGAGACCTGGCTGCGGATTTCGTCCGGGGCCAGGCGGCGCTCGACTTCCCAGAAGTCGCAGCGGCGAACTTCCATGGCCCGATAGATATCGTGGATGCGTTCCATTTTCAGATGCTCCTTTAGCCCTTGACCGGAACGACCATGACGAACTTGGGACGGGTGTTGTCCCAGTTGGCCTTGAGGCGCTTGGCCTTTGCGGAGCCTGTGCGGGCGATGTGTTCGTCGATGAGCGCGAGCAGGTCGGCCTCGTGTTCGGAGCCCGCCTCGACCGGCATCAGGTCGATCGAGTCGAGGTTCGAGTTGAGGTCCAGCGTGCCGGTCTCGTCATAGACGTAGGCGATGCCGCCCGTCATGCCTGCGGCGAAGTTGACGCCGGTGGGCCCGAGCACGAGAACCTTGCCGCCTGTCATGTATTCGCAGCCGTGGTCGCCGATGCCTTCGGCGACGAGCGTGACGCCCGAGTTGCGGATGCCGAAGCGCTCGCCCGCCAGGCCGTTGACGAAGATCTTGCCCGAGGTGGCGCCATAGGCCATCACGTTGCCGGCAATGACGTTGTCCTCAGCCGCACCCGTGAAGGACTCTTCCGGCGAAATCGTGATGACGCCGCCCGAGAGGCCCTTGCCGATGTAGTCGTTGGCGCTGCCCTTGAGGTTGAAGGTGACGCCGTGCGCCAGGAACGCACCGAACGACTGGCCGCCCACGCCCGTGAAGTTAACGGTGAGTGCGCCGTCGGGCAGGCCGTTCTCGCCCCACTTCGCGGCCACCTCGCCCGAGAGCTCGGTGCCCACGGTGCGATGGACGTTGGAGACGGTGCGCGAGATGGCGACGGGCTTGGCCTCCGCGATGTACGGGGCGAGATCCGGCAGCAGCTCCTGGCGGTCGTAGTTCTCGAGCGGCCAGGCGGGGATGGCGGGATTGAAGCGGCTGTCGGTGCCGGTCTCGCGATAGAAGATCGGCGAGAAGTCGAACTTGCCGCTGCCCTCCAGCAGATCGCTGCGGCCCACGGCCTCGTCCAGGGACTTGAGGCCCAGGGCGGCGAGCTGTTCGCGCACCTGCTGGGCGAGCAGGCGGAAGTAGTTCTGCAGATGCTCGACCTTGCCGGCGAAGTGCTTGCGCAGCTCCTCCGACTGGGTGGCGATGCCCACGGGGCAGGTGTTGAGGTTGCAGTTGCGGCACTGCACGCAGCCGAGGGCCACGAGCATCGTGGTGCCGAAGCCGAACTCCTCCGCACCCAGCATGGCACCGATCACGATGTCGCGTCCGGTGCGCAGCTGGCCGTCGACCTGCAGCTTGACACGGCCACGCAGGCCGTTCTTGATGAGCGTCTGCTGCGCTTCGGCGAGGCCGAGTTCCCACGGCAGGCCGGCGTGCTTCATCGAGGTGAGGGGCGCTGCGCCCGTGCCGCCGTCGAAGCCCGAGATGAGCACCACGTCCGCATGCGCCTTGGCGACGCCGGCGGCGATCGTGCCCACGCCCGCCTCGGAGACGAGCTTCACGCTCACGCGTGCCGCCGGATTGGCGCACTTGAGGTCGTAGATGAGCTGGGCGAGATCCTCGATCGAATAGATGTCGTGGTGGGGCGGCGGCGAGATGAGCGTGGTGCCGGGCTTCGCATGGCGGAGCTTGCCGACGAACGCGTTCACCTTGTGCGCCGGGAGCTGGCCGCCTTCGCCGGGCTTGGCGCCCTGGGCGAGCTTGATCTGCAGGTCCTTCGCGTTGCGCAGATAGTTGATCGTCACGCCGAAGCGGCCGGAGGCCACCTGCTTGATGCCGCAGTTCTTGTCGGTGCCGAAGCGCTCGGCGTTTTCGCCGCCTTCGCCGCAGTTGGACATGGTGCCGAGGCCATTGAGCGCGAGCGCGATCGTCTCGTGCGCCTCAGGCGAGAGCGAACCGAGCGACATGGCGCCACCCACGAAGTGCTTCACGATCGAGTCGACGGGCTCGACCTCGTCGATGGAGATCGCCTTCGTGGCCTTGAACGTGAACTGCGAGCGCAGCGTGATCGCATGGCGGGCGGGATCGTCGACTTCGGCCGTGTACTTCTGGAAGAGCGCGTAGTCGTTCGCCCGGACGGCCTGCCGGAAGTTGGCGATGCCCTCGGGCGTCCAGAGGTGATTCTCGCCTTCCTTGCGGTAGCGGTATTCGCCGCCGGGGGGCAGGGTGGAGACCATCGGCTTGACGGCCGCACGCCCGTTCGCGGCGGCCGCGATCTCGTCGAGGCCGATGCCGTCCACGGGGGAGGTGACGCCGCCGAAGTAGTCCTGCACCACCTCACGGCCAAGGCCGACGGCCTCGAAGATCTGGGCGCTGCGGTAGGAGCGGAGCGTGGAGATGCCCATCTTGGACATGATCTTGAGCAGACCCTTGTCCACGGCGAGCACGTAGTTCGAGGCGGCCTTCACCATGTCGTCCTTCGCGAAGGAGCTCACGGTCTCCAGGGCGAGGTAGGGGTTGACGGCCGTTGCACCAAAGCCGAGCAGCAGGGCGTAGTGCATGATCTCGCGCACTTCGCCCGACTGGACGATGAGGCCCACGGAGGGGCGCTTGCCGGCCTTCACGAGCGCACGGTTGACGGCCGCCGTCGCCAGGAGCGAGGGAATCGGCGTGACGTCCTTGCCACGCACGGAGGGGTGGTCGGAGAGGATGATGATGCGGTGACCGTCGTCTGCGGCCTTGAGGGCCTGTGCGCTCATGGCGTCAAGCGCGGCCTTGAGGGCCTTGCCGTCGCCGCCACGGGGGAACACCATCGGGATGCGGATGGAGGCGAAGCCGCGGTCCTCGACGGTCGCGAGGCGCTTGAGTTCGTCATCGGTGATGACGGGGCGACGCAGCTTGATGAGGTGCGCGTGCTCGGGCGTCTCGGAGAGGATGTTGCCGATGTTGCCGATGTAGGTCATCAGCGACATGACGAGCTCTTCGCGGATGGGGTCGATCGGCGGGTTCGTGACCTGGGCGAAAAGCTGCTTGAAGTAGTCGAAGAGCAGACGGGGCTTCTTGGAGAGCACCGCGAGCGCTGCGTCATTGCCCATGGCGCCCACGGGCTCGTGGCCGGTCTCGGCCATCGGCTTGAGGATGAGGTTGAGGTCTTCAAGCGTGTAGCCGAAGAGCGTCTGCTCGTCCACCAGATCCTGCGGCACGCCCGAGGGGACGATTTCCGTGAAGAGGCCCTGGATGGAGATGCGGTTCTGCTCGACCCAGCGGCGGTACGGCTGGCGGCGGGCATAGAAGGTCTTGAGCTCGGTGTCCTCCAGGAGGCGGTGCTTGGGCAGGTCCAGCCACAGGATGGCGCCCGGTTTCAGGCGGCCCTGGCGGGCGATGTCCTTGGCGGGGATGTCCAGCACGCCCGCTTCCGAGGCGAGGACGAAGAGACCGTCCTTGGTGAGCGTCCAGCGGGCGGGGCGCAGGCCGTTGCGGTCGAGGGTGGCGCCCACGCCCGTGCCATCGGTGAAGGCGACGGCGGCCGGACCGTCCCACGGCTCCATCAACGCCGAATGGTATTCGTAGAAGGCGCGCACGTCGTGGCCCATGTGGTACTTGGTGCCCCAGGCCTGCGGCAGCAGCATCAGCATGGCGTGCGGGGCGTCGCGTCCGGCGGCCACGAGCAGCTCGAACATGTTGTCGAGCGAGGCGGAGTCGGACTGGCCGGGCGTCATGAGCGGGAGCAGCTTCTTGAGGTCATCGCCGAGGATGGGCGAGGCGAGTGCGGACTCGCGGGCGGCCAGAGCGTTGAGGTTGCCCTTGAGCGCATTGATTTCGCCGTTGTGGGCGAGCGCACGGAAAGGGTGGGCGAGCGGCCAGCTCGGGAAGGTGTTCGTGGAGTAGCGCTGGTGCACGAGCGCGAACGGCGAGATGAAGTCGGCGTCGGTGAGGTCCTTGTAGAAGCTCTCCATCTGCGTGGCGAGCAGGAGGCCCTTGTAGACGATCGTCTTCGAGGAGCAGGAGCAGATGTAGGTGTCCTTCGTCTTGAGCTCGATCTGGCGGCGCACCACGTAGAGGCGGCGCTCGAGATTCTCCGTCTCCTTGGCGGCGGCAAGGACGAGCTCGCGGATCTTGGGCATCACGCTGCGTGCGTCGTCGCCGACGGCGGAAGGATCGACCGGCACATCACGCCAGGCGATGACGCGGCAGCCCTCGGCCTTGACGGTGGCCTCAATCGTCTTCTCTTCGCCTACGCCGCCGAAGATCATGGCGATGCCGTATTCGCCGGCGGGGGGAAGGTCCTTGATGGTCTTGCGGAAGAAGGCGTCCGGAATGCGGAGCAGAATGCCGGCACCATCACCTGTCCGGGGATCGTTTCCCGTGGCGCCACGGTGCATCAGGCGCTTCAGCACGGTGAGGCCCGACGTCACGATCCGACGCGACGGGACATTGTCGAGCGAGGCGACGAGGCCCACGCCACAGGCATCATGTTCAAATTCGGGGCTGTACAGCCCACGCTGTTGATCTTCTTCCTTGTTCATGGTAGTATTCTCCGCGGAGCATTTAGCAGATACCGTGCCAATCCCTAGGGAAGGATGAAAAGCCTGAATTTGTTACATTTGATGTAAATGCGTGGTTTGGGGCGTTACATTTTGTTTCAGTTTCGTGGATTCCCGTCTTTTCAGGGCCTGTGATGAGATTTTGCTGCGTAATATCTCATCAAGATTGAAATGATAAGATATTTCATTTTGGGGCTTCCAATTCATGCGGAAGAATGGTATACTTCCGCTGTCGATGAGAGCGGAAGGATACAAATCTGTTGCAGAAATTGCGGAAGGATGGGGCGTCACGCCCCGTCGTGTACGTGATTTTTGCGCTTCCGGGCGGATCCCCGGGGCAAAGACGGATGGAAGATCCTGGCTGATTCCCATGGCGGCCGAGAAGCCGGTGGACGGGCGGTCCGTTCGCGGCGGCGTTGGCGTGCCAAAGAAAGTGGAGGATAAGGATATGAGCAATCGTAACATGATGAACTACTGCCCCGACATCAAGGTGTTTGACGCCACGATGCGTGATGGCGGCCTGGTGAACAATTTCGGCTTTACGGACGAGTTCGTGCGCGACCTCTATAATGCGAATGTGGCGGCCGGCGTCGACTACATGGAATTCGGCTATCGCGCCTCCAAGAACATGTTCAAGGTCTCCGAGTTCGGCAAGTGGAAGTTCACCGACGAGGAAGACATCCGTGCCATCGTGGGCGAAAACAACACCCCGCTCAAGATTGCGGTGATGGCCGATGCCGGCCGCTGCGACTACAAGACGGACATCCTGCCCAAGAAGGACAGTGTGGTGGACGTCATTCGTGTGGCGTGCTACATCCACCAGATTCCGCTCGCCATCGACATGATCGAAGACGCGAAGGCGAAGGGCTACGAGGTGACCTGCAACCTGATGGCCGTCTCGAAGGTGCCGGGTGAAGACCTCGACAAGGGCATCCGCATGATCGGCGCTTCGCCCGCGGATGTGCTGTACCTCGTGGACTCCTTCGGCAACTTCTACCCCGAGCAGATCGCCTACATGTCCAAGAAGTACGTTGAGGCGATGCAGGGCAAGCAGGCGGGCTTCCATGGCCACAACAACCAGCAGCTCGCGTTCGCGAACACGATCGAGGCCTGCCGCCAGGGCGTGAACTACCTCGACATGACGGTCAACGGCATGGGCCGCGGTGCCGGCAACTGCTTCTCCGAGCAGCTGCTCAACTTCCTGAAGAATCCGAAGTACAATGCGCTGCCCATCCTCGACTTCGTGCAGAAGCACATGCTCAAGCTGAAGGCGGATGGCTGGAAGTGGGGCTATGACCTTCCGTACCTGCTGACGGGCGTGATGAACTGCCATCCGCGTTCGGCCATCAAGTTCGTGGGCGAGAATCGCACGGATTACGTGAACTTCGCGCATGAGCTCACGGAAATGGACTGAGTCCAACGCACGATGTAACAAAAACTGAGATCTTTTACAGATTTTGTTATGGCGAACCGCGAAAACGGTTCGCCATGTGCTTTTTCGGGGGTTGGCACGGAATCTGCTAAACTCGTGCCAGTGAAAGGAACACACCCATGAACGAAGAAACTCGCAAGGCAACTGAATTCGGTGCCGACGTGTTCGGAGCTGAAGCCATCCAGAAATATCTGTCGAAGGATGCAGCCAAGAAGCTGCTCTCCACCATCCAGGGCGCGACGCCGCTTGATCCCACGATCGCGGGTGAGGTTGCGCATGGCATGAAGACATGGGCGCTTGACCGTGGCGCCACACACTACACGCACTGGTTCCTGCCGCTCACCGGCTCCACGGCCGAAAAGCACGACGCCTTCCTGGAGATCAAGGACGGCGAGCCGATTCTCTCGTTCTCGGGCAAGAACCTGATCGTGGGCGAGCCTGACGCCTCGAGCTTCCCCTCCGGCGGCATCCGCTCCACGTTCGAGGCCCGTGGCTACACGGCCTGGGATCCCACTTCGCCGGCGTTCATCAAGCGCCACGCCAATGGCGCCACGCTCTGCATCCCCACCGCGTTCTGCGCCTACACGGGCGAAGCGCTTGACCAGAAGACACCGCTGCTGCGCTCGATGCAGACGCTCTCCGCTGCGGCGAAGCGCCTCATGAAGTGCTTCGGCAAGGGCGACGAGCGCGTGACGATCACGCTCGGGCCGGAGCAGGAGTACTTCCTCGTCGACAAGAAGTTCTACGCCGAGCGTCCCGACCTCGTGATGACGGGCCGCACGCTCTTCGGTGCGCCCAGCCCGAAGCACCAGCAGCTGGAAGACCACTACTTCGGTTCGATCCGTGCCCGCATCCTCAACTTCATGGAGGAAGTCGAGAAGGAGCTCTGGAAGCTCGGCATCCCGGCGAAGACGCGCCACAACGAGGTCGCGCCCGCCCAGTTCGAGCTCGCCCCGATGTTCGAGGAGCTGAACCTCTCCTGCGACCACAACATGCTGGTCATGGAAGTGCTCCGCCAGGTGGCCGACAAGAACGGCCTCGTCTGCCTGCTCCACGAAAAGCCTTTTGCGGGTGTCAACGGCTCGGGCAAGCACAACAACTGGTCGGTGGCCTACGGCAACACCAATCTGCTCAACCCGGGCAACGACCCCCACCAGAACGCGATCTTCCTCACGACGCTGTGCGCGGTGATCGAGGCGGTGGACAATCATGCGGACCTTCTGCGTGCGGCTGTGGCGGCGGCCGGCAACGATCACCGTCTGGGCGCCAACGAAGCGCCGCCCGCGGTCATCTCGATCTACCTCGGCGACCAGCTCGCCGACGTCGTGGCCCAGCTCGAGAAGGGTGCCCCGAAGAGCTCGAAGCACGCCGGCTCGATGAAGATCGGCGTCGACACGCTGCCGCCGCTGCCGAAGGACGCGACGGACCGCAACCGCACGTCGCCCTTCGCCTTCACCGGCAACAAGTTCGAGTTCCGTGCGCCGGGCTCCTCGGTGTCGTGCGCGCTGCCGAACACGATCCTCAACACGGTGGTCGCCGAGGCGATGAACCGCATCGCCGGCGAACTCGAGAAGGCCGGCGTGGTCGGCAAGGTCGAGCCCGGCAAGCACACGGCCGCGTTCCACAACGCCCTCCAGAAGATCCTGCAGGACATCGTCAAGACGCACAAGCGCGTGCTCTTCAACGGTGACGGCTACACGGCCGACTGGCTGGCAGAGGCCGCCAAGCGTGGCCTGCCGAACGCCACGACGACACCTGAGGCGCTCAAGGCCTTCACCAAGAAGGAGAACATCGCGGTCTTCGAGAAGGCCGGCGTGTTCACGGCCCGCGAAATGGCCTCCCGCCACGAGATCGCGATCGAGGACTACGAGACGAAGGTCGCCATCGAAGGCAACACGGCTCTGGAGATCGCCCGCACGATGATCCTGCCGGCCGTGCGTGCCGAGTACCTCGAAGTGGTCAAGGCCTACAACGAGACGGACGCCAGCGACCTGAAGATCGCCATTGGCGCGCTCCAGGGCGAGGTCACCGATCTGGGCAAGGGTCTTGTGGACCTCCAGGCGGCAATCAACGGCCTGGCCGAGGCGGTGGCGAACAAGGACGCCGCCGAGACGCTCGCGAAGATGGGCGTGCTGCGTTCGGTCGCCGATGCGCTCGAGAAGATCGTCTCGAACGACCGCTGGCCGCTGCCGAAGTATCGCGAGATGCTGTTCCTCTACTAAGGAGGCGTGCCGGCCATGTCCGACGCAATCAAGCATGAATGCGCAGTGGCGCTCCTCGTCCTCAGGACGAGGGGCGCCGTTGATGGTGCGACAAAGCTCTCGCTTCTCCTGGAGAAGCAGCACAACCGCGGTCAGGACGGAGCGGGTGCGGTCACGCTCTCGCTGTGTCCCGAACTCGGCAGGCCGGCTTATACTGAACTCAAATCGGCGAGCGATTCTCCGCTCGCCGATTTGCTTGGCATGATCGCCCGCCGCCGGAAGATGGACGAGTCCATTTTCCTGGGGCATCTGCGGTATGCCACCTACGGCAAGGGGGATGTGGGCTTCTGCCATCCCTTTGTCCACAAGTCTGCGCGTCTTTCGCGCATGCTCTTTTTGGCGGGTAACTTCAATCTCACGAATACCCGCGAACTCTTCGACGCCTATGTGCGGATGGGGAAGTTCCCCGAGTCCGAGGCTGACGGCTACCTCATCTGCGAATGGCTTGCCTCCACGATGCTGCAGGTGGAGATGGAAGGCGAGAAGGACCGCGGCCGGATTCTGGTGGAGGCGCTCAAGCGGCTTCTGCCCAAGCTGGACGGCGCCTTCACGCTCTGCGGCATGACCGGCGACGGCTGGAGTTTTGCGGTGCGCGATTCGCACGGCATCCGCCCGGGCTTTTGTCTGGTGAACCACGATGTCGCGGTCGTCGCCTCCGAACGGCCCGCCATTCAGGCGGCCTTCAACTGCCGTACGGAGGATGTGGCGGAACTTCAGCCCGGGGTGGCGCTTCTGATTTCGCCCACGGGCGTGGTGGACCATGCGCGCATCCTGCCCGAGGCCGAACGCCGCAGTTGTGTTTTCGAGCGCATCTATTTCTCTCGTGCGAACGATGCGGACATCCACCGCGAGCGGTTGGCCCTGGGTGGTGCGCTTGCGAAACCCGTCCTGCGGGCCATCGACTACGATCTGCCGCATACGTTCTTCAGCTACATCCCCAACTCGGCCCAGATCGCCTTCCACGGCATGCTGCAGGCCCTCTGGACCGAGGGCCTGGCCGAAGGGCGGCCCGTTCGGTTTGGCCAGATCGCGGTCAAGGACGCGAAGTTCCGCACGTTCATCGCCGATGCCGCGGCCCGTCGGGAATTCTATCAGCACGTCTATGATGTGACCTACGGACTCGTCACGCCGGGCGTGGACACGCTCGTGGTGCTGGACGATTCGATCGTACGCGGCAACACGATGAAGAACGCGATTCTGCCGATGCTGGACCGTCTCGGCCCGAAGCGCATCATCATCGCCTCTTCGGCTCCGCCGATTCTCTTCCCGGACTGCTATGGCATCGACATGTCCACGCTTGGCGAACTGGTGGCCTTCCGTGCCCTGGTGAATCTGGCGGGACGCGACACGATCACCAAAGACACCGATCTGCGTCAGCTCGTGGCGCGCTTCTCCACCGAGGAGATCGCCGCCGAAGTGGCGCGTCTCATCACGCCCGCCGACATGAAGGCGAAAGTCGACGTCGTCTTCCAGACCGTGGCGGACATGCATGCGGCCTGCCCGACTTCCGCAGGCGACTGGTGCTTCACGGGCAACTACCCCACACCGGGCGGCACCCGTGTGCTGGCACGTGCGCTGGAGAACTATCTGGCCGACCGTGACGGCCGGTCGTATTGAGCGGTTAACCCTTTGTTTTCGACCGCGTTTGTTTGATTTTCGCCTTGCCATCATGTGGCGGGGCGTGATACAATACACTAAGAATTTCAACCCTCTAAAACTGAAAAGAAAGGTTTTGATTATGTCGAGGATCACGATTCCCGTTGAGGAGTTCAAGAGCCGTGTGGCGCGTGCCGCGAAGCTGGTGGCCGAGAAGGGCCTGGACGTGCTGGTGGTGAACGGCAGCGAGGCCGATTACGCCGATACGCGCTATTTCTCCAACTTCTGGCCGGTGTTCGAGCGCGTGGGCGTGGCGATCGCGGCGAACGGCGAGTACATGCTCATGGTCGGCCCCGAGAGCCAGGTCTTTGCGGGTGACTTCAGCTGGATGGACCACATCGCGGTCGTCTATCAGTATCGTGAGAGCGCCAACCCGGCGTACCCCGAGCTCAAGAGCGAGACGTTCAAGGACGTCTTCAAGAAGCTGGGCGTGACGGGCGAGAACATTAAGATCGGTGTGGCCGCGAAGCTCAACACGAACTGCGTGCAGTTCGAGGGCATCCGCGAGTGCTATCCGAAGGCCGAGATCGTCTGGGCCGATGACATCATGCTCGCGCTCCGCCGCATCAAGAGCGACAACGAAATCGCCTGCATCCGCGAAGCCGCCCGCATCACCGACCTCGCGACGAAGGCCGTCATGGCCGAGCTGAAGCCGGGCAAGACGGAGCTTGAGCTCGTCGGCGTTGCGCAGAAGTGCATCTACGAGAACGGGGCCGAGTATGAAGGCCTGCCGATGTACTGCTTCGCCGAGAAGTCCACGCGTCACGCGATTTCGCGTTCGAGCTACAAGGTGATCCAGGAAGGCGACATCGTTCAGCTGAACCTCTCCGCCAAGATCTGCGGCTATTCGCCGTCGATCGGCCTGCCCGTGTGCTGCGGCAAGCTCAGCCCCGAGAAGCGCGAGCTCGTGCAGTTCGGTCTCGACGCCCACTACTGGACGGAAGAGCACCTCAAGCCCGGCATCCTCGCCTCGCAGGTCGCGAAGGACTTCATCAAGTTCTACGAGGATCACGGCAAGCGCGCGAACTACTTCTACGGTCCTTGCCACGGTACCGGCCTCATCGAGGTCGAGGCGCCTTGGATGGAGACGATCTCGGACTACGAGCTCATGCCGAACATGACCTTCCAGATCGACACGTTCGTGACCTCGCCGACCTTTGGTCTGCGCTGGGAGAAGCCGATCGCCATCACCGAGACGGGCTGCGTGAATCTCGCCCCGGCTCAGATTGGCGTCAACGGCCCGATCGAAGTCTGCAACTAAGACAGGCGTTTCCAGAAGATGAAAGAACCCACGAACGCGGCGGTGCTTGTGCGCATCGCCGCCGAAACGGGCATCACGGCGGCCCAAGTGGCCGCCGTGGCGCGTCTGCTCGGCGAAGGCAACACGGTTCCGTTCATTGCGCGCTATCGTAAGGAGGTTCACGGCAACCTCGACGAAGTGCAGATCCTCAAGATCCAGGAGCGCACGGCCTATTACGCCGAACTCGAAGATCGGCGGGCCACCATCCTGAAGTCCATCGAGGATCAGGGCAAGCTCACCGACGATCTGCGTGACAAGATCGAGAAGTGCATGGTGAAGAGCGCCCTTGAGGACCTCTATCAGCCCTACAAGCCGAAACGCCGCACGCGGGCCATGCAGGCAAAGGAGAAGGGGCTTGAGCCGCTCGCCGACATCCTGTGGGCGCAGGGCACGGAAGCTCCCGAGGCAGCTGCAGAGGCGTTTGTGGACGAGACCAAGGGCGTGGCGGATGCGGCGGCTGCGTTGGCGGGCGCACGCGACATCTGTGCTGAGCGCATCGCCGACATTGCCGATGTGCGTGGCCTCGTGCGCCAGGCGTATGCCACCAAGGCGCTCGTCAAGTCGTCCGTGACGATCCCCAAGCCCACGGAACCGACGAAGTTCGAGCAGTACTACGATTTCGAGGAATCCATCAAGGACATTCCCTCACACCGCTATCTCGCCATCCGCCGTGGTCAGACGGAGGGCGTGCTCTTCATGCGCCTGGTGGTGGAGTCTGAGCCGCTGGTTCAGCGCATCGAGGAGATCATCGGCGTGAAGCCGCGTAGCCCGCTCGCCGAGCAGCTGCGTCTGGCGGCGGCCGATGCCTACAAGCGCCTGATTGCGCCGGCATGCGAGCTTGACGCCACGATGGAGAAGAAGCTCGAGAGCGATCGGGCCGCTGTGGAGATCTTCGCGGAGAACCTCCGCAACCTGCTCCTGGCCTCACCGCTTGGCGAGAAGAAGGTGCTGGCCATCGACCCCGGCATCCGTACGGGATGCAAGGTGGCGATGCTGGACGCAACAGGCAAGTTCCTCGTCAACACGGTCATCTATCCGCAGCAGCGCCCAGACGAGGCGCGCCAGACGCTGATCACGCTCTTTGCGCGTTTTGCGCCCGAGGCGATTGCCGTCGGAAACGGCACCGCCGGACGCGAGACCGAGGCCTTTGTGCGCACCACGCTCAAGATGGTGGGCGCAGAGAAGAAGGTGATCGTCGTCTCCGTCTCCGAGGCTGGCGCCTCCGTGTACAGTGCGAGCGAAATCGCCCGTGACGAGTTCCCCGAGCTCGACCTGACGGTGCGTGGTGCGATCTCGATTGGCCGCCGCCTTCAGGATCCGCTGGCGGAGCTGGTGAAGATCGACCCCAAGGCGATTGGCGTCGGCCAGTATCAGCATGACGTGTTCCAGCCGCTGTTGAGCTCCAAGCTCGACGAGGTGACGGTGAGCTGCGTGAACAAGGTGGGCGTGGAGCTCAACACGGCTTCCGCTCCGCTGCTGACGCGTGTGGCGGGTGTGGGACCTGCGCTTGCGAAGAACATCGTGAAGTGGCGCAACGAGAATGGTGCGTTCAAGAGCCGCCGTGATCTGCTGAAGGTCGAGAAGCTGGGGCCCAAGGCCTACGAGCAGTGTGCGGGATTCCTGCGCATCCGTGGGGCGTCGAATCCGCTGGATTCCTCGGGCGTGCATCCTGAGCGCTATGCCCTTGTTGAGACCATGGCGGGCGACCTGGGCGTCACCGTGAAGGAGCTGGTGGGCAATGGCGCATTGGCCGATCGGATCGACGTGAAGAAATACGTCTCCGCCGATGTGGGCGAGCCTACGTTGCGCGACATTCTCGAGGAACTCAAGAAGCCGGGTCGCGATCCGCGTGCCGTCTTCGAGAAGCCGGCCTTCCGCGATGATGTGATGACGATCGACGACGTGCAGGAGGGCATGACCCTTGAGGGCATTGTCACCAACGTGACGGCCTTTGGCGCGTTCGTGGACATCGGCATCCATCAGGACGGGCTGGTGCACGTCTCCGAGATTGCCGACCGCTATGTGCGCGACCCCGCCGAAGTCGTCAAGACGGGCGACAAGATCACGGTGCGCGTCATTGGCGTCGACAAGGCGCGCAACCGCGTGTCGCTTTCTGCGCGCACGAAGCCGCGGGAGGCGGGTGGTGGTGCTCGCTCTGGTGGCGGTGGCTATTCATCGGGTCCCCGCAACGGCGGAGGCTACTCTTCGGGACCTCGGCGTGTGGGCGGTGACCACGGTGGCCGTTCGTTCTCGAGCGGATTCTCCTGCAATCCGTTTGCCAACCTCTAGCGGGGGGCACTTCCCGGCGAGCTTGATTTCGATCGGGACAAAGACGTCAGGATCGGCGGCGCGTGTGCGGATCTTCTCCGCATACGCGTCGCTGTAGTATCGGCCATCCGCAGTGCGGTCCCGACGCGCGTTGTAGCGCTGAAGGGCTGTTGTCCAGCCGTCGAAGAATCCCTCTGGCCGTCGACGTGCCGGTTGCCCCGAGACGCCAAAGCCTTTGCGCGCCAGAAACATGATGGCGGCACGCACATTACCGGCGGCAGTGCCCTCATTGCGATGTGTAGGCCGGGTTAGGCCCAGGTCGAGCTTGACGTCGGCCCAGTCGCCGGGGACGTTCACCTGAAGGGGATCCACTTTCCAGGCGGCCTTCGATGTGGTGTCGTTTCCGCCAGTCTCCTCGATCATGTGTGATTTGACGAGTGCGGGCGAAAGCGTGGTGACTTTCAGCGCCTGTTCAGGCGTGCCGCCAATCCAATCGACCTTGTGGGCGTTGAAGTCCTGCGTCATCTTGAGGATGAGGTCGTCGTATTCCTGATAACGATCATCTTCAAAGCCACGGAAAATCGGCAGCTTGAGGGTCTTCTGGACCTCTTGGCGTGTGGGCAACGCCTTGGGAGCCTGTGGCACCTGGGCGTAGGCGCTGCTGCCGTAGGTCTTGCGATAGTTGGCCTCAAGGCGTTTGATGACGGGCATTTCTTCGCGTGTCACAAAACGGCGATCGACCTGCAGTTCGCCCCATTTGTCGAAGAGGAAGGACGACTTGCCAAGATTGAGTCGATAGCGGCAGGCCGCCTGTGAGGGCGGCAGTTCCGCCACACCGCGTGCCGCAAGCGCTTGGCGGTGCTTGGCCTCTCGTTGGGATGCGCGTGCCACAATGCCGGCCACATCGTTGGCGAGGTTCAGAAAGGCGGCGAATTCGGCGGGGCCCATGCGCACGTCGGCAAACGAAGGAAGTTTTTGCCCCTTTGTCCAGCCGTTGCCGGTGAAAGGCGTCATGCGGAGCATGTTGATGCCTTGCGCAATGCGCTCAAGATCAAATCGAGGTGCGCCCTTGATTCCCATCGCCGACGTCACGGCCCGCCGAGCATCTTCAAGGGGTTGAAGATCGGCGGCGGTGATGGGCTGTGATGCAGGATGTGTGGCTTTGGTGAAAGGACGTGGCTGTGCGATCTGGGCCGACAGGTCAAAGATAATCACGGACAGGATGGCAAAGAGGAAAATCTTCATGGTTTCATTCTACCATACATGCCATACCCAGGCAAGAACCACGTGCGAACTTGCACTTCACAATGTTCATCTGTTATGATAGAATTCCCATGATTCTGGCTCACGAAA
This sequence comes from Kiritimatiellia bacterium, assembly GCA_024405395.1. GTDB lineage: Bacteria > Verrucomicrobiota > Kiritimatiellia > RFP12 > UBA1067 > RGIG6720. The sequence continues at coordinate 19,097 of JAKSOW010000018.1, forward strand.
AAGCGTTTTCAAAAGGACATCAGTATGAATGTGACACGTAGAGATTTCATGAAACTTGCCGCGGCAGGTGCTGTGGGAACGATGCGTTGGCGTGATTATGCGGCTGAAGTCGGCATGCCGCCGCTTCGCGTAGGCGTGCTCAGCGACATTCATGTGTCCTGGCGTCTGGGCTCCGGCAAGTCCATTGACCGATATGGCGCCCCCGAATACTACCTCAAGACGCTTGAGTTCCTGCGTGACGCGAAAGTGGATGCAGTCATCATCGCCGGCGACTTGACGAACTATGGTGATGCCGCCGAGCTTCAGGTTGTGGGGGAGGTCTGGGACAAGGTCTTCCCGGGCAATCGTCGGCCAGATGGCGCAGAAGTGGTGAAGCTCTTTCTGCACGGCAACCACGACGTGGGCTTCAGTTGGACGCACAAGAAAGATTTCACCACGCCAGAGGCCAAGGCCGCATTGTTCGAGAAATCGATTCTCAAGGACCGTGCAGGAACTTGGCAGGCGGCGTTTCACGAGGCGTGGTCGCCCGTCTATATGAAGGACGTGAAAGGCTACAAGTTCATCTGTGCGCACTGGGGGCACGAAAAGGAGCTGGACGCCTTTCTGACGGCCCACAAGGCCGAACTTGCAGGCAACAAACCGTTTTTCTACGCCCAACATCCCCATCCGCGGGATACGGTCTATGGCGACTGGGCCTGGGGACGCGATAAAGGCGACTCGACGGCCGCGTTGTCCAAATTCCCCAATGCAATCGCCTTCTCGGGGCATTCGCACTTCTCCCTCACGATGGAGCAGAGCATCTGGCAGGGGGCGTTCACCAGCATTGGCACGGCATCCCTCTCCTACATCGGCCTGCCCGAAGTGGGGCGGATACGCGAGAATGGCCACCAGACCAAGGACCTGGGACGTGATCTGCACATGGGAAAGACTTCCTGTGCGGGACGGCAAGGCATGATCATGGATGTCTTTCCCGATCGTGTCAATCTGGTGCGACGGGAATTCCTTTCAAATGCCGATTGTGCTGATGTGTGGTCGATTCCTGTCGGTGCGAATGCCGCCCGCCCCTTTGACTACGCTTCACGTGCGGCTGCGGCCCAGGCGCCGTACTTCCCCGTCGACGCACGTGCCACGGTTGTGCGCAAGCCCGGAAAGGATCGCGGGAAGAACGCCGAAGAGCAGTTGGTGATCACCTTCCCCCAGGCTCTGGCTGCCACGCCACACAATCGCGTGATCGACTACGAGGTGACGGCGCATGTGGCCGGTCAACCTGACCTGGTGCGTTACGTTTATGCGCCAGGATTTTTCCGTCCGGTGGTCGACATCCCTTCGATGGCCAGCTGTGTCTTCGCGGTCTCGGAGTTCCCGGCTGGGGCGATGGTGGACTTTGAGATCTGTGCGCTGGACAGCTGGTCGGCAAAGAGCCGCCCGTTGACATGTCGTATCTGAAGATCCAGGCAGAAGGGCATGGGATTGAATTCCCTTCCCGTGCGCATTGTGGTATAATCTGCATATGAATTCCGACGGTAAACTGTACCTGCGCAATGGGACGGGCAAGGTGTTTGGCCCCGTCACTTTCAGCACCCTTCAGCAATGGGCTTGTGATGGCCGAGTAGAGCCCACGGCGGAGGTCTCGGAAGATCTGGAGAACTGGCTGGCGGCACCGAACATTCCCGGGTTGGGAATGGAATGGGTGGTCGAAAACAATCCTGGGCAGTTCTACGGTCCTACGCATCGTACCGTCATCGATGACTTCATCAAGTCAGGTTCTCTCGTGCCGGGTGCGCGATTCTACCGTGACATGCGCAGCGGTTTGGCCGAGAAGGCCGAGTTGGAGGCTGCAGCGCGTGACGAGCTAAAGGCCGCCAAGGCAGAAGCCGAATCTTTGCGGACAAAGGCAACGGAGGCGGATGCCCTGCGGGAGGCGTTGGCGAAGGCTGCAGAGGAGACGCAACGCTCCGCAAGCGAGGTGGCGCGCCACAAGGCGGCACAAGCCAAGGCGGAGCGTGATCTGGATGACGCACGTGGCAGGCTGCTGGAAGCGGCCAGCGACTGCGATTCGCTCAGGAACGAGGTTGCGACACTGCGGCCGATCAAACAGCAGTTGGATGAGCTCAGGGAAAAGCACGCGAATCTTGTCGCCGAACTGGAGGAGAAGGACAGGCGCTATGGCGAAGAGGTGCGCAAGGCAGTGACCTCGCAGCGGGGCCTGGAAGAGGCACAGGCCGAGATCGCGACATTGAAGTCCGCCAAGGCCGCCATCGAAAAGGCGCGTGAGGACGAGGCTTCGAAGGCGGCGGGAACCTTGCGGCATCTTGATGCCACGCAAGGGGAAGTGGCTGCCCTTCGGGTTGCGCAGGAAAAGCTGGTGCACGAACGTGACGAGATGCGGGTGCGGATAACCCAGGAGCAGCAGGCGCGTGCGGCGTCGCAGGAAGCTCTGGAGAAGGTCCAGCGACATCTCAAGGAGCTGACCTCAGAAGCCGATGCGCTTAGAGCGGCGTTGGCAGGGGCGGAGAACGAAAAGGCGGCTGTTGCGGCAAGAGCGGCCGAGGCACGCAATGAGACAGAGTCGGTCAAGGCTGAACTGACCAAAGCCGAGAAGGAGCGCGACACGCTCAAGGCGGAACTTGAGGATCTGCGGAAGGTTCCTGAGAAACGGGAGGACGTGCTTGTCCCGGAGGTCATCATCGCCGACGAGCCGCCGCCCAAGCCGGCCAGCAATTTCTCCCACACCGGGAATGGTGCTTCGGGCGCATCACCTTTGGGCGGAATATTCGGCGGCAACATCTCGTCGTTGGCGGATCTGGAGCGACAGGCTCAGGCTGAATTGGCGCGCATGCGCGCTTCGGGCGGCAAGGGCTTCTTCGGCTTCGGGAAAAAGAAATAGGGTGCTCGACATTACCTGAGATTGGAATATTGTCATGAATGAAACATGGTATTTGAGGACGCAGGACGAGACCTTTGGCCCCGAGACGAAAGAGAGACTTCTGGAATGGGCTCGGATGGGCCGCATTCAGCCGGGGCAGGAGATTTCGTCTGACGGCGAGACGTGGCTGCCGGCCACGGAAATCGATTTTCTGGACATGCGCTGGTCCATCGACATCGGCGATGGGTTGCCCCGGGGTCCTTTCAACAAGGTCGCCGCCCAGGCGTTGCTGGATTCGGGGCGCCTGCCCAAAGGATCCAAGCTGGTGGAGGTGAAGCCAGAACCTGGGGAAGAGCCGATTGCTGAAGAACCAATCGCCGAAGATCCGATCGTTGAGTCGGAGGGAGAGGCCGCAACTGCGCCTAATGTGGTGGAGAAGGTCGTTGAAAAACGCGTGGAAGTTCCGGTCGAGAAGATTGTCGAGCGGGTTGTTGAAGTCCCGGTCGAGAAGATTGTGGAGAAGGTTGTCGAGAAACGCGTGGAGATTCCCGTCGAGAAGATTGTGGAAAAGCGCGTGGAGGTGCCTGTCGAGAAAATAATCGAGGTGCCGGTCGAGAAGATTGTCGAAAAGCGTGTGGAAGTCCAGGATCCGGAGCTGTTGGCCCGCCTGGACGAGATGACGGCCCGGGCCGAACAGCTGAAGAGCGGTCTTGCGGCAGCTGAGACGCGTGTCAGTGCGGCGGAAGCGCAGATTGCCGCTGTGCACGCCACCGCCAAGGAGGAGATTGCCGCCGCAAAGCATGAAGCGCAGTCGCAGGTGGTCGCGGCCCAACAGGAGGCTCGTTCGCAGGTGGTCGCCGCTCAGCAGGAAGCCCGCTCACAGGTGGCGGCGGCCCAGGAGGCTGCGCAGTCACAAGTTGCCGCTGCTCAAGATGCGGCGGCGGCAGCCCAGCAGAAGGCCCGGGCTGCGGAGGCGGAGACGCTGGTTCTCTCAGACGAGATTAAGCGGTTGCCGCAGAATGCGCAAGAGGCGGCGAACATGGAGGCCGCGGTCTATGCGCTCCTCAATGAGGAGGCTGAGGCCCTGGCCAAGACATTGGCGGCAGAGAAGCGAGATGCCGAACTGGCCCAGCAGCGTTGGCGTGAGCGCTCCGAACGGCTTCTGGCGCGGCGGCAGGAGCTTCTGCGCCGTATCGGCACGTCGGCAGATGACATGAAGCGCCGGGCTTTGCGCGAGCATCCGGAGGATCCGCGTACAGTGAATCTGCGGCGGGAACTTGACGCACAGCGGATTCTGTCGGAGAAGGCCGCACGAGAGGCGGATGTCCGCCTGCGCGATCTTGCGGCACAATTGCGTGAGAGAACGACCGAAGTGGAGCGTCTGCGGCAGCAGGTGAAGGATGGGGCCGTGTTGATGCGGCAGATTCAGGACTTGCGCGAACGGCTGCAGCAGCGCGAGAAGGAATTGCTGGAAGAACGGCAGCGAGCCGAGGCTGCACGACAGCAGCAGGTTGCCTCGCAGCAGACGCTGCTGGCGCGTTTGTCGGCTCTCGAGAGTGGATTGCCGGGCGGAACGGACCAGTCGCGCGAAGCGCATGGCGTGAAGCTGGCGCGTTGGATGGGACTGAAGAAGTGAGGCGGACATGGAGCTGAAGGAATACGAGCTGGCGGGGATCGAGACGATTGCGCGTGGCGTGTGCTGGCGCGAAGGGAAACTCCTGCTTTGCCGTGCAAAGGGCGGCAAGACGACGTATCTCCCCGGTGGGCACATCGAATTCGGCGAGACGGGGCGGCAGGCGCTCCTGCGCGAGATTGAGGAGGAATTAGGCGTCAAGGCCGAAGCGGGGGCCTTCCTCGGTGTGGTGGAGAACCAATTTGAACAGCACGGCAAGCCCCATGCCGAAATCAATCTCGTCTACGAGCTGAAGATTCCCGTTGCGGCGAAAGTGGCGGCACAGGAAGACTGGATCGAATTCGAGTGGCGCGACCCTGCGGCGCTTGGGGACCTGTTGCCCGTGGATTTCCGCGTGTTGCGCGAAGATGCGCCAACTTGCCTTTTCCGCCCGTGACGCTTTCCCTCATAGTTCCGGTATTCAACTCGCCTGACCTTGTTCAGGCGTTGTTGGGTCATGTCCCTGATCTGAAGGCCGCTGCGGCGGCGTGTGGTGACGAGCTGATAGAGGTGATCTTGTCCGACGACGGTTCGCAGCCCTCCATAGCGGAGCAGCTTTCCGGCGGGTGCGCCACGGCATGGTCGATTGCGGGCGTGCCAGTCACGATCCTCCGCAATGAGGAGAATCTGGGGAAAGGGCATGCCGTCAAGATCGCGGCATTGGCGGCGAAGGGGGAGTGGGTCCTGATGAGTGATGCCGACGAGTCGGCTCCTCTGGTAGAGTACGCCAAACTCGCGGCAGCTCGTGCGCCGAATGTCTGGTTGGTCTGCGGTAGCCGCTATGTGCAGACCGCTCCTGTCTCTGGATTGCCGCTACGGCGGCGTGTCCTGTCACGCGTCTTCAATCTCCTGGTGAGGCTGGCGGGCGTCGGCAAGATCAAGGACTCGCAATGCGGTCTCAAGCTCTTCTGGATGCCGTGTCTGCGCTCCGTGGTCGAATCGCTGCGCATCACGCGTTTCGCCTTTGACGTGGAGCTCATCGCCAATGTGCGGAAGGCGGGGGGGCTGGTCGCCGAAGTTCCCGTAATCTGGCGTGGTGGGCACAGATCTTCCCTACGGCTGTGGCGGGATGCGCCGCAGATGTTGTGGGACCTGCTGCGATTTGCGTGCCGTTAGACTTCCGCCATGCGGTTAAAGGCTTCGCGGATGCGAGGAATTGGGGCGGCATAGCTGAAACGCAGGAATCCCTGTCCGCGTGCGCCGAAGTCTGTTCCGGGCGTGAAGGCCACATGGGCACGCGCCAAGGCGTTCTGCGCGAAATTCAGCGAATCATTGGTGTAGCGCCGTGCATCGGCAAAGACGAAGAATGTCCCCTCTGGTTCAACGGGCACCGACATCCCCAAGTCGCGAATGCGCGCCATGATGAACTTGCGGCGGGAATCGTATTCGGCGAGAAGAGCAGCCTGATCGGCCTGGAACTGCGCCGATTGGCGATGTTCGCCCAGAAGCAGCTGCAGCGCCACGAGGGCCGCACGCTGAGCAATGGCACTTACGCCAGCCCCCGACGAAAGGCTCTGCTGAAGAAGCCGCAGTGGCCGCAGATGGCGCTTGGGGATGATCACATAGCCCAGATCAAGACCTGTTCTGACAAAGCGACTGGAGAAGTCGGCGAACACAAAGGCTTCGTCCGTATACTCAAGAATCGAATGCGCGCGCTTGCCGCCATAGACGATCCCGTGATAGGTCTCATCCGACAGCAGCACCGGCGCATTGGCGGCGTTGCCGGGGAAAAGTTCCGGCAACGCCTTGAGAAGGTCAGGATCAGCCAGCTTACCTGTTGGGTTGGCGGGTGAATTCACGAAGAGGGCCCGCGTACGTGGCGTCAGGACCGCCTTGATTTCGGCGAGGTCAAGCTGAAAATCATTGTCGGCCGCCGCCGATATGTCTATGGGACGAGCTTGGCAGGCCAGTGCCAGATTCCGATAGCGAGCAGGACCGGGAGTGGCGCTCAGAATCTCGTCTTCATTGCTGCAGAGAGCCTGGAGGACCAGCAGCATGGCCGACGCTGATCCGCTGGTGACGAGTACGCGTTCGGGCGTGATCTCCGTGCCGTATTCCTGTTTGTGGAGGCGGCAGATTGCAGCCCGCAGTTCCGGGTCGCCGAAGATGTCGGCGAAAGGAGCTGAAGGCTCGTCAAACGCCGCCTTGATGGCCGCGGCGATAAGGGGATGAACGCCGAAGTCGGGTTCGCAGACTTCCAGATGGATGATGTCTTCACCCTTGCGGGCGAGTTTGCGCGCTTGCTCGGCAAGATCCATTGCCGAGCAAGGCGTCATCTCCTTAAGGACCGCGTTCATCAGAACTTCCCGAGGTCCAGCATGGACGAGGGGCCCAATGCGCGCAGATAGATGTAGAAGCCCACGTCCAGGTCGCTGTCGCGCTTCGACCCGTCGATGCGGCGGTAGCTGTCCTCGTAGGAGGCGCGAATGCGGTAGCCCAGGCAATCGGTGAGGAAGTCGAACCAGGCGCCGACCTCTTCAACCTCGCTGCGGCGGCAGTCGTGCCGGATGTAGGGACTCCAGGCGAACCAGTCACAGACGTCATGGCGGAAGCCCAGATGGAGCGTGTTGTCGAGTTCGTAGTTCCAGCGGTCATATTCGCTGTTGAGGTAGTCCCACAGGCGATGGTCACGGCCGGCGTAGCCCACATAGTAGGAGAACACGTCCGTGAGGTGATGGTGGAAATAGACGTCGGCATAGGATACTTTTTCGTCCTCTGCGTCATATTCCACACGTGTCGTGAGGGAAATGTCCTTGAAGGGATTGTAGCGCGCACGGAATCCCGGCACGACGCAATCCGTGGCGTAGTGGCCGTCCTCGTCGTTTCGGGGATGGCCGGCCAGCGTGCCTTCCTTCCAGGTCGACCCGTCTTCAAAGGGCACGGCGAGGTAGATGTCCGTGTCGATCAGCGTGCGCACGGCGCCCTTGTCGTTACGCGTCTGGAAGTAATTGCGGATGCCGGGGCGGACACCGTGCCAGTTGTACGGCAGGCCACGGCCTTCGAATCCGAACTGGTCCAGCCAGTCGACCGAGCGATCGTAGTTGTCGAACACGTAATAGCGCTTGTTGCGGCCCGAGGAGAGGTTGACGCGTTGGAAGGAGTAGTCGAGGTAAGGTTCAACCGTGTGGCGCCAATTGTCGTTGAGCCAGGCCGAGCCGCGGGCGGCGGTGGTGACGCCGATTTCCGCGATGCTCCGGGAGATGGCATCGTCCGAGGCCTTGACGTATTCGGCGGCACGGTCGCCGGAATCGCTCCAGTAGGTGAGGCGATACCCGGCACGCGGCACCACGGAAAGGACATCGCCGAACTTCATCGGCAGCGTGATGCGATGGTGTGTGTCGGCACGGAAGGCCTGATAGTCGGCCCCGCGGCCATTATAGCCGATGTAGGGCTGATAGCGGAACATGGGGTCGTGTGAATTGTACTCCGCGAAATCGCGGTTCAGATAGCCCGCACGCGTCTGCGACTCATAGTTCACCGGCAGCGTCCAGATGGGTTGCGGCTCAACCGCGAACCAGCCCTCGGGCAGGCGTGCCGTGCCGCCGTAGAAGCGGTCGATGGGGCCAGAGATCGAGGCCCCCGAGGCCCAGTTGTTCTCGCGGTGCTCGTACCAGGCCTCGTTGCTGGGCGTGGATTCGCCGCGTTCGTCGTTCTCGAAGAAGTCGCGCATGAAACGCGAATCGGAGAGGTGCTGGGCTCGAATGCGGAGGGCATCACGCTCGGTGAAGTCCGCATTGTGCTCAAACAGGATGCGATAACGTTCGCGATCGACATCGCTCATCCAGTGGCGATAGTTGTGGTGCCGGTCGTTCCAGTGCCGCTCATACTTGTCGTAGTCGAGGTCCCAGGCGTTGTACGCCTTGATCTTGCCCTTGCCGAAGTCCAGCAGATTCCAGCGGATCGTCTGGCCCACGGCGAAGCCGTTCTTGGTACGGTAATCGGCGTAGGTGGAGCCGCCGAGAGAGCGCTTCTCGGGATTGCCCTCGTTGATGATGTTATAGACGTAGCCCGAGAGGAAGTACCCGCCCCAGCGCGATTTGTAGCCGGGCTTGAATCGCCAGCCATAGTCTGTGTTGAGCGGGTAATACCAGAACGGCACCCACATGACGGGGATGTTGGACCAGTAGAGCCAGGCGTCACGCACGAAGATGGCCTCGGTGTCGGAGGAAACCAGCGGCGCGCCATTGGTGGAAGCCTGGGCGTCCATCAGTTCCGGATGATTCTTGAGCGTGGCGTCCTGATATTGGAAATGGCCTTTCAGGTGCCAGTGGAGGTTGCAGAGCTCGTTTGTGCACGTGGTGGAAAGCGTGTCCGAGCCGAAGTCATTGAGGCCGGTGGAATTGCGCGTCACGTGGTTGGAGTGGAACTTGAACACGCCTGAAGTAGCATGAACATTTCCTGTCGCGTTGAGTTCGCCCGTGAGGCGGTTCGCGCCAAGGTAATCCGCCGAGATCTTGACTTCAGGTCCGAGCGCGGATTTCGGCTTGGTGGTCTTGTCGATGGTGCGACGCAGATCAGTAAGATACTGCGCCTGCGCCGTGGCGGCGGCAAATATGGCCAACAGGCCAAGATGATAGGCACGGTTCATGGGGATTCCCTTCGCTTAGATGAACTGGCGGTTGCCGCCGGAAGAGTAGAGCACGTTACCGGTCTCGGCGTCCTGGATGGAGAAGAACTCCGGATGGCGGTGCAGCTCGGCCACGAAGGTGAGCTTCGTGTTGAAGCGCGTCTGCAGTTCGGCAAGGATCTTGGCGTCTTCGGTACGCAGACGCTGCATCACAGCCGGCGCAATGATGATCTTTGGCACAAACGGGCGCTTCTCGGCGTCTGCTCGCCTGAGAAGCGTCGTGAGCTGGCGCTGGAGCTCGATGGAGATCGCCAGCGGCGACTTGACGAGTCCATGGCCGTTGCAGCACGGACAGGTCGACGACAGTTTGGACAACAGCGATTCCTCCACGCGCTGCCGGCTCATCTCAAGCAGGCCCAGCTTGGAGATGTCGAGTACGTTCGTACGCGCACGGTCGCGCTTGAGCGCATCCTTGAGCGCGCGTACCACCTTCTTCTGGTGCTTGTTGCTCTTCATGTCGATGAGGTCGAGAATCACCAGGCCACCGATGTTGCGCAGGCGCAGCTGGCGTGCCACCTCCTCGACGGCCTCGAGATTGACTTCGAGGATCGACTCTTCCTGTTTGTTCCGTCCGGTGAGTTCCTTGCCTTCCTTGGTCTTGTGGTGCCCCGTGTTGACGTCCACCGCGATCAGCGCCTCGGTCTCGTCGATCACGAGGTAGCCGCCGCTCTTGAGCGGAACCTGGCGACGGAACGCTTCCTCGAGCTGGCGTTCGAGGCCCATGTGCTCGAACACGTTGGCGACTCCCTCGTAGCGGCGCAGCTTGCTCTTGGCACGGCGGCTGATCTTCGAGGTGAGCTCGCGCATGTCCTCGAAGGTCTTCTCGTCGTCAATGACCACCGACTCCACATCCTCGGTGAGCCACTCGCGCACAACGCGCTCCACGAGGCCCGGTTCCTTGTACACGCAGCACGGCGTGCGCAGATTGCGGATGTTGCCCTTGAGCTCGTTCCAGGACTCAAGCAGATTGCGCAGGTCGCGCGCAAAGGCGCTGCCCTTGGCGCCGATGCCCACCGTGCGTGCGATGATGCCCACGTCATCCGGCAGCAGCAGGCGGTCGAGGATCTTACGGATACGGTCGCGTTCCTTGGCGTCGCCGATCTTGCGGGACACGCCGCGGTTATTGGCGCCAGGGCGCATCACGAGGTAGCGTCCGGCGAGCGACAGGTTGGTCGTCACGCGTGGACCCTTCGTGGAGATTGGGCCCTTGGTCACGCGCACGATGATCTCGGTGCCGGGCTTGAACTTCTCGTGGATCTGCTCGTTGGTGAGGCGCGTGGCCTGGCGGCGTCCCTTGCCCCTGCGCTTGCCGCCTTTGCCGGGCTTCAGCTCCTCCTCTTCCTCTTCGTCCTCGTCCTCGTCCAGATAGGCGTCCTGGTCGGGGGTCATGTCCCAGTAGTGGAGGAAGGCGTTCTTCTTGAGGCCGATGTCGACAAAGGCGGCCTGGAGGTCGTCCTCCAGGTTCTGTACGCGGCCCTTGAAGATACAGCCGACGAGGCGTTCGTCATCCGGATGCTCGACCATGTATTCCTCAAGGCGGCCGTTTTCGACGACGGCCACACGGGTTTCCAGCTTCTCGACATTGATGACGATGTCGCGCTTGAGTTTCTTGCCGCGGAGGCAGGTAATCAGTTTCTCGACGATTTGCTTGAACATGTTTTTCCTTTCGGGTTAAACGGTTGAGAGTTTAAGGGTTAAATCTTTCTGCTGTTGCTATTGGTCCTGAATGTCGATTTCGCGTCCGTGTACCGCCACGCTCTGCACGAGGCCGAGCGCGGCAAGTGTCGTCACGAGAAAGGTCTTGCCCGCACTGATGAACGGCAGTGGCAACCCCGTGATCGGCATGAGGCCGATTGACATTGCCACGTTGATGTACATGTGCGAGAAGAGGAGCGCCGTCACGCCAATGACGAGTAGACGGCCGCGGTCGTCTGTACAGCGAATCGCGGTGAAGGCGCTGGAGGCGAATACGCCGAGGAAAAGCAGCAGGACGGAGAAGGAGCCCACAAAGCCCGCCTCCTCGGCAAGCACGGAGAAGATGAAGTCGTTCATCGAGACGCTGGGCGGCAGATAGCCGAGGAACTTCTGCTCGCCGTGGCCGACGCCTTTTCCCCAGAGCGAGCCCGAACCGATGGAGATCATGGCCTGGCGGAGGTTCCAGCCGCTGCCGTAGGGGTCGGAGTCTGGGTTGACGAAGGTCCGCAGGCGGCTGATCTGGTGCGGCCTGAACGGCAGGCGCGCCAGGATGCGGGCCTTTGCCTCCGGGTCCACTTGCCGTTCGGCCGCTTGGACAGTTCCCAGCACCATGCCTGCCGCCAACAGTGCCAGAATGAGCATCGTCACCAGCCCCTTGGTCCAGATGCGGGCGGCCAGCAACATGGCCAGGGCCGTGGGCGCCAGAACGAGCGCCGTGCCGAGATCGGGCTCGGCCAGAATGAGCACGGCCGGCGGCACGAAGATGAGCAAGCCGATGAGAAACCCCTTGAAGTTGGCCAAGCGGTCGCTGAAGCAGCCGAAGACATGGGCGGCACAGACGATGACGGCGAGCTTGGCCACTTCACTGGGCTGGAAGAACCAGAGCCAGCGGCGCCCGCCGTAGATCTTGGCGCCAAAGACCAAGACGATGACCAGCAGGATGAGAGACAGCAGATGTCCGGGAATGGCGGCCCAGTCCAGCAACTTGCGGTAGTCCACGGTGGCCAGCAGGAACATGAGGCCAAGCCCGAAGGCCGCCGTAAGGGCGTGGGCGCGCCAGGCGTTCTGAAGCGCCGCCACCGTACGCGTTGAACCGGCCGAGCCGATGAACACGATGCCGAATCCGATCAGGGCCATCGCGCACAGCAGCAGAATCCAATTGAAGCGAAGGAGGAAGTTCTTCATCGCGTTGCCTCCTCTTCTCCGAAGATGTGCGCCAGCACCTCATGGACGCGAGGCGCCGTCGTCTTGCCGCCCGATTCGCCGTTCTCGACCACCATGGCAATGGCGACTGTCGGATTCTCGTAGGGCGCAAAGGCCGTGATCCAGGTGTCCTTGCGGCCATGCCCGCGTTCGGCGGTGCCCGTCTTGCCGGCACACGTGACCTTGAGATTGTATTTTGTGCGCCCCTCGCCGAAGCGCGTGCGGATGCGCCGCCCCGTGCCGATCTCCACCACGTCGCGCATGCCCTGCCGGACGATCTCGAATTTGTCCGCCGGGCAGGCGATTGTGCGCACGGGGGCGGGCGGCGCCTCGCCCTCGTCCCGCAGATGCAGATAGGGCCGATAGATCTTGCCGCCGTTGGCCAGCGCCGCCGCCACAACGGCCATCTGCAGGGGCGTCACCTGAAGCATGCCCTGGCCAATGGACGTCTGGCAGGTGAGGCCGGCGTACCAGGGCTCGCCTGAAATCGCCCCCGCCGCTTCGCCGCCCAGGTCGATGCCCGTGCGTGCGCCCAGGCCAAACGAACGGGCCGTGGTGAAGAGCGCATTGGTGCCGATGAGATGGCCGAGATTGCAGAAGAAGGTGTTGCAGGACTGTTCGATCGCCTTGCGCAGTGCAACTGGACCATGCCCATAACGGTCCCAGCACTTGAGGCGCATGTCACCCAGCACGAAGACGCCCGGGCAGTCGTAGGTGTCGGCGGGCGTCCAGGCGAAGGCGCCGTCTGCGCGCTCAGCCTTGATGAGCGCCGCCACCGACGTGACGGGCTTGAAGATCGAGCCGGGCGGATAGAGTCCGCTCGTGGCCCGGTTGTAGAGCGGACGCGTCTTGTCATTGAGGAGCTCGCGATAACGCGTCTTCCATTCGCCGGGATCGTAGGTGGGGGATGAGGCCATCGCCAGGACGGCTCCGTCTCGCGGATCCAGAACAACGCCAGCCCCGAAGATTCCCTTGAGCGCATGCTCAAGCGCGGCCTGGATGCCGGAGGAAATCGTCAGCCGCAGATCCGGGCCATGCGCGGGTTCGCGCTCGACGGCAATGTCGTCCTTGCGGAATCCGCGTGCGTCCACGCGCACGAGGCGTTCACCGGAGGCACCCGCGAGATAGCCGTCGTAGTAGCCCTCGATGCCGCTGCGGCCCTTGACCTCAAGCTCCTCGTAGTAGTGCACCACGGCATCGCCGGTATCGGAGTCGGGCCGACCGCGCCCCGTATAGCCCAGTACATGGGCCGCGAGTCCGCCCTGCGGATAGACGCGTTCGGCGCGCAGGACTTCCTCAAAGCCGGGGAAATCAAGGGCACGTTCGGCGAAGCGCGCCAGGGCGGCGTCAGGGATGTCGCGCCACACCGTCAGCGGTAGCGCACTCGAATCGTGAAGGCTGCGGGCGATGCGTTCGCGCGTGAGGGCGCGCGGCAGGCGCAACACGGTGGCGAGGCGCGTGATCTCGCCGTCGACGGCGTTGACGGTGTTGGACCAGCCACCGCCACGCTGGAAGCACTCGAAGCGGCAGACGATGTCATGACTGGGACGGGAGTCGGCAAGCACATTCCCCTCCCGGTCGAGAATGCGTCCGCGGCGTCCCGGCACGCTGATGCGCCGCGTCGCCTGATTCACCAGCGTCTTGCGGAATTGGGCCACGTTGTTCACCTGCACCCGATAGAGCGAGGAGGCCAGCACGGCGACGCCCAGCGTGCAGACGGCGAGCAGCACGAGTATGGACACGGCGGAGACTCTCATGCCTCGTCCTCCTCGGCCTCGCCCAGCCCGATGTGCTCGACAATCTCCGCCAACAGCGGGAAAAGGGCTGCGCCCAAAGCCATGCCCATCGGCAACGCCGCGCAAAGGCGAACAAGCGGGCTGAAGTTGCTGGAGACACCGACAAGAGAGATCCAGACTTCACTGCAGACGGCGGCTATGCCCATGCAGACGGCCCCGACAATCGACGGCGGCACCCCTCGCGTGCCCGCGCGCGCGTACGAGGCGGCCAGGCCCAGCAGCGGAAGGATGGCCGTGGCACAGCAGGGCGCCAACCCCGCCAGGGCATCGCAGAGCAGCCCTGCAGCAACCGCGACGGCGAGTGTGGCGGGCAACGGCAGACGCAAGGCCGCGAAAAGCGCCACCGCCGACAGCAAGGGCGGTTTGACGCCGACGAAAGCGGGCAGGAAGTCCTGCGCGGCGGCGGCGATGACAAGCCCGAAGACGAGGGCCGTGATCTGGACAAAGCTAGTCTTCACGGCGGATGAACACGTCCTCCAAGGCGGCGAAGTCGACGGCCGGAGTGACTTCGCCCTCTTGTTCCAGTTGCGTTTCGTCCCCGTGCACGCCATTGGCAAGGAAGCCGACCGTCAGGCCTCGGGGATAGACTTCGCCAAGGCCGCTAGATAAAATCCGTGCATGGGGAGGGGGTGTGAAATCGCGTCGCAAATGGGTGAGTTCGCCGCCGGAGAGGATGCCGAAGACCGCAGGCGCCGTGGGGTCGCCCGTCTCCACTTCACAGGCGACCTTGAGGGCCGGGTCGGACAGGAGCCGTACCTCCGCCGTGTGGGGCGTCACCCGCTGCACACGGCCCACCAACCCGCGCGGGCATGCCACAGGCGCACCTTCGCGCACGCCCGCGCGCGAACCCTTGCCCACGCGCAGGAGATCCATGGCACCCAGCGGGCCGCCATGGCTCAGCACGGGGGCCGGAATCCAATCGCCCTTCAGGCGGGAACGGTAGTCTAGCAGCTGGCGGAGGCGTTCGTTTTCGGCGGCGGTGGCGGCCTGATCGCCCAAACGCATCTTGAGCAGGGCGACCTCATCGGCAAGCCGCCGATTCTCAAGTACAAGATGAGGGCGGGCCAGCGATTCGCGAATGGGGTTGAGCACATAGCGCACGAAGCGCCCGGTGCCGTTTTCGACAGGGTAGACGACCTCAGCTGCGGTCCAATAGCCGACCGCAACCCAAAGCACAAACGCCCCCAGAATGGTGAGCGCCGCCAATATGCCGGTTTTTGCCTTCAAGCCCTTCCTTGCCGGGAGGGCCTACCGCCTATCGACGTCGATTCTTCGCGAGGAAATCAAGCTCGCCCATCACCACGCCCGTGCCTTCGGCCACGGCTGAGAGGGGATCGTCCGCCAGCGTGACAGGAAGTCCTGTCTCCTGCGCAAGGAGCTTGTCAAGGCCACGCAGCTGTGAACTGCCGCCGGAAATCACGATGCCGCGGTCGACCAGGTCGGCCGCCAGTTCGGGAGCGCAACGGTCCAGCGTGATGCGGACGGCCTCCACAATCGTGTTGACGGGTTCTTTCAGCGCTTCTCGTATTTCCTCGGAAGTGACCGTCATCGTCTTCGGTAGGCCCGCCACGATGTCGCGTCCACGCACCTCCATCGTCGTC
The DNA here is from genome assembly GCA_024405395.1 of Kiritimatiellia bacterium. Lineage (GTDB taxonomy): Bacteria > Verrucomicrobiota > Kiritimatiellia > RFP12 > UBA1067 > RGIG6720. Next base: position 34,557 of record JAKSOW010000018.1, read on the forward strand.
TCTTCGCCGACGGGGAATGCGGATCCGATTTCCTTCTTGATTTGCTCGGCCGTGCGCTCACCAATCAGCAGATTGTAAACGCGCTTCATGTAGTTCACGATACAGTCGTCCATGGCGTCGCCTGCGGCGCGTGCGCTGTAGCTGTGAACGATGCCGGCCAGGGAGATGATCGCCACCTCCGCCGTGCCACCGCCGATGTCCACGATCATGCTGCCTGCCGGCTCAGAGACCGGCAAGCCCACCCCGATCGCCGCCGCCATCGGCTCCTCGATCAGGAAAACCTCTCCTGCGCCCGACGCATGGGCCGCATCCTCCACCGCGCGCTTTTCAACCTCTGTGATGCCGCTGGGCACGGCGATCACGACGCGGGGCTTGAAGTATTTGCTCCACAGGCGATTCGGACAGGCCTTGCGGATGAAATAGCTAAGCATGGCCTCTGTGATGTCAAAGTCCGCAATTACGCCGCTCTTCATCGGACGGATGGCGACGATGTTTGCAGGCGTGACGCCAAGCATCTTCTTGGCTTCCATGCCCACCGCGAGGACATGTTTGGAATCCGCCTCAATCGCGACCACGGAGGGCTCGCGCATCACGATGCCGCGATCCTTCATGTACACGAGCGAGTTCGCCGTGCCGAGATCGATGCCGATGTCGGTGGAGAAAAATCCTTTGAGTTTCGAAAACATACGCATATTTTAGAATATTCGGTGGGTACAGTCAATGCCGAATTGACGAAAACACAAAATAGCCACGGCGTTTGATCACCTCCACCTCGCCGAAAATGCGGGTCTGCAGCTCCTTCAGCCCGGACTCGCTCTTGGCCACCGTGAGGCAGCGGCCGCCAGGCTTGAGCGTGCGGAAAGCCGTCGAAACAAAGGTCTCGGCGATTCGCCAGTCGCCGAAGTAGGGTGGGTTGCCGAGAAAGAGGTCGAAGGCCGGCGGTTCGCTGGCGGGCAGCCCATCGTCTGCCAGCACCAGGCGTGCATCCGCAAAACCCAGTCGGTCGGCATTCACGCGCGCGGTCGCGAGCGCGCGTGCGTGACTATCAAGGAGCGTGAGCTGGATTTTGGAGTCTGTTGGACACAGGGAACGTAACCGGTCTGCCACCAGCAGGCCCACGAAACCGCAGCCGCACCCCATGTCCAGGATGTCGAAAGCGCCGCCGAACGCCTTGCCGGCCGCCGTCAATTCGGCGCAGGCCACCTCAGCGAGGGCTTGTCCACCCGGATCGGCCCGCCGATGGCAGAAGCAGCCCGGAAGGGACTGGAATGTGCGCATTTCGCCGTTGGGCACGCTGGCTGTCCAGTCGGCGGCAAAGCTGCGCCGTGCCGCGGCGGCGTCCTTTTCGCCCTTAACAGCCCGAAAGAGCGCCACTTGTGGGACGCCCTTGACGCATTTGACGCCGCCCAGGGCCTTTTTATCGGGCAGAGGCAGTACATGCACACGGGCAAAGACACGTTTCATGGTCTTGAGCGCATCGTCGGGGGTGCCCTCGAACGCCGCGATGAGCTCGCCGCCCACGGCCAATTGGCTGCGGATGTCCTCCAGCTGGTCCAGGACAAGTTCGGCCGGCATGGAGGTGGGCGTGGTCATGAAATAGGCGCGGGAGTAGGGGCCCTCGGGGATTTCGGCCGTGCAGTGGACAATGGCCGAAGGATCGACGCCGGCTTCCGTCAGCCGGTCCCGCATGGCACGCGCGTGGTGACAATCGAATACGTGGGCACAAACGTTCGCCCCGGCCTGCACCAGGGACAGTACGATGTGCCCCGAACGGTTGCCTGCAACCAGGGTTTTGACGCCCGTATGTGTCGGTTCGCCCGCGCGTGCCGCGAGAAGGAGCTCTTCGGCCGTTGTTGTTTCAGATTTCATTGGCGCTATTATAGCACATTTTGTTGTCATTTCGCCAAAAAGTGAGATGTCACTTGCTGCTTGCCGAAATGAGAGGACAAAGAGAATGCAAATGCGTATCGGGGCATCCGACCTGCGTTCTTTGTGGTATAATATGCGCTGCCATGATTATAAATCCACTCGACAACGTGGAGGTCCGCGAGGACGGACACAAATATGCCTTGCGCGCGATCGCGGCGGGCGAAAACGTCATCAAGTACGGCATGCCCATCGGCCATGCGACTAAGACTATCGCGGCGGGCGAGCATGTGCATGTCCACAACGTGAAGACGAATCTCGGGGATGTGCTCGAGTATGTGTATGATCCGTCGTTTACCGAAGTCGTGCGCGTCGCGTCGCCGACTATCCGCGCCTACCGCCATCCCGATGGGCGTGTCGGCATCCGTAACGACCTCTGGGTCGTGCCGCTGGTTGGCTGCGTGAACCGTCTGGCTGAACGCCTCGCACAGAGCTGTGGCGGCCTTTCGCTGCAGCATCCCTACGGCTGTTCGCAGATGGGGCGCGACCACGAGACGACGGCGAACCTGCTGGCGGCGCTCTGTCGTCATCCGAACGCGGGGGGTGTGCTGGTCGTTGCGCTCGGCTGCGAGAACAATACGCTTGAGAGTTTCCAGGCGCGCCTTGGCGATGTTTCGGGGCTCAACATCCGCTTCATGAAGGCACAAGATCCGGGCGACGAATTTGAACGAGGCAAGGCGCTGCTCGTCGAACTTGATGCGGCGCGCCCGAAGACGCGCGTCGAGGTAGCGGTTTCCGAGCTGACGGTCGGCCTCAAGTGTGGCGGATCGGACGGCTTTTCGGGCTTGACGGCGAATCCGCTGGTCGGGCGTTTCTCCGACTGGCTGGTCGCGCGTGGCGGGTCGACTGTCCTCACCGAGGTGCCGGAGATGTTCGGTGCGGAGACGCTCCTCATGAAGCGCTGCCGCACGCGCAACATCTTTGACAAGTGCGTGAAGATGATCAACGACTTCAAGGACTACTACGTTTCGCACAACCAGGTCTGCTACGAGAATCCCTCGCCTGGAAACAAGGCGGGAGGGATTACGACGCTGGAGGACAAGTCGCTCGGCTGCGTGCAGAAGGGCGGTTCGGCACCGGTCGAGGACG